>JAZRKL010000127.1:0-16586 GCA_045646265.1 Faecousia sp. | reverse complement strand
GGGGATGATGCGGCCGGGCAGATTGGAGGCAAAGGCGATCATACCGCCGCCGCCCATGGCGGTGTATTCGTTGACAAAGACCGAGTCGCCGCTGAACAGACGGCCGATGGCCTTGCGGAATCCGCCGCCGGAGCCGGTCTGCATCTGCATATTGGGGCTCATCCAGCTCATAGCGCCCCGCTCACAGCACACCGACTGTCCCGCCTCGGGATAGCAGATGACCACCGGCAGACTGCCGCCTTCGATTTCATAGCGCAACATTATCGTTCCTCCTTAATTGGATATGGATTTAGTATAGCATAGGGAGGCTCTTTTTTCAATAAGCTTTTCACAAATAAAAAACCACCCTAATCATCGTGATTCCTAAAGAGTCTTATATAAAAGAAAAAGAGTCATAACTAAGAATCGTTATGACTCTTGACGATTACGGAAATATTGAAATTTTGAACAGTTTATGGTATGATACAGTTGATGTGAAAACAAAAAGGAGATTTGTTAATGACGAAACTAACTAAGATAAACATAAAATACATCTTGTTAGGCATCATAGGCTTAGTTGTCGACTTTTCTTTGTTCTTTTTTACATATGAAAGAGTGATTGATTTATTGCCATCGGGTTTTATAGAATTGTTATTATTTTGGGTATATGTGCTTTTGGTGTTTGGCGCCGGCATTTCTTATGAATTTTTCCTTCTTCGCAAATACTACAACTACTTATCTAAAAACAAAAAATAACAGGGTATAGCAAAAAAGGACTATGACATTTTGGTGTCATAGTCCTTAAAATTTTATCATATATCTTCATCCACCGAGAAAACACAATGAAAATAAGGGCACTCTTTTGCCTGTTCAAATTTTTCCGCATCGGTAACATCATTATAAAAAATTAAGAACTTTGCAGGTAGGCACCTGTGTTCAGGTTTTAATAAATCAGTTTCATTGTCAAGGGTTTCTTTCATTGTCATTTTGGTATTACATTCGCCGTCCAAGACAAAAAACCATTCGCCGTCTACTTGTTCAAATCCATCATACCCCCAACCACACAAAAGCACTTGCCCATCTTTTACAAAGTATTCAAAATCATTGTTTTTGACGTATTCAATAGGTAACTGGTCTCGAACAATACGATTGTAAATTTGCACGATATCCTCTGATGTGATAAAAAACTGATATTTAATTCCAAAATCCTTATAATACGGCATTCTGTGGTACCGGATAATATCAAATGGAACAAAAAGCAAATAGCCAATACACACAACCAAAAGTATGGGTACACTAATAATTATACCTAAACCTATACCAAGAACATTTAAAATCTTTTTCACGCAATCACCGCCTAACCACATACCGCTTATGCTTTTATTATAGCATAAAACCGCCAATATTCAACAATTCCCTGTGTTCACGTAAGTCTGCGTAACTCTACGCTACAGAATAAAAATTGGCTTAAGCAGTGGTTTAAGTTGGTTTAAAATGGTATACTTTTGCAAACCTTGAATTGTTTTTCCAATTATGTTATATTAATAAAGCAAATGGAGGTGAGTATATGGAACTTTATGCGAGCAATCTGTTCTTTCGGGGCGATAACAAGAAAGAGCGGGCCTACGACTGTTGTGTTCACGGAAACGTCATTTTTAAAATTGGAGACAAACTTCTCTCTGATAACACAGAGTGGTGTGTAAGTGCATCGGCATATAGATTCTTACATACTCTCTTTGAAAATCATTTTATGGGGGCTGAAGAGTTTATAATTCCTTGTTGCGGTCATACAATGATTCCGTCAGAGGATAAGACGACGGTAAGAATCAGCGGTTGCAGTAACGGTATAGATTTCAACATCATTCACGAAAAAGATAATATCACTATTGTAACAGCGGACAATACCGAATACCGTATTCCTTTTGAAGAATATAAAAGTGCAGTTATATCTTTTGCTGAACAAGTAATGGACTTCTACAAGTCAAATCCGCCCCGTGAATTTGCAGACGATTTCAATAAAGAAGGATATAGTGTTTTTGTCACAGAGTGGTATTCGCTATATGACAAAGCAGTTTCAATTACGGATATTATTCCAAAAATCACTCCAATAACTTTTGAAGACTATGATGCTTGCACCGAAAATGAAATTGTAGGAATAAGCAAAGAGGGAATCTCGCTAAAATCATTCAGGTTTATCAATTTTAAAGAGTGTGCATACAATTTTAAGCAAACAGAGGGTGGTTCGGGAAAGTGTGTCGGTGAAAGAGAAATCACAGACCTCTCTTTTACTTTCTACACATCTCCAAAACCGATTATGATTAAGTTCATTGAGAAAAACAAGTTTCTTGAGTTTATCGCAAAAGAAAACACGATATCTCGTTTTAATAAACTGCAAAAACAGATTTTAAAATATGGGTATAGCACACGGGATATGTCTTAACGATATCTACAAGGTGGTGATTTTGTGTCAAAGAGTTATTTGTTTGAGTTTTCGGGAACAAAAGAAGAGTTTCTAAAACAGTTAAATATTTATCCTAACAATTCTTATTCTGACGGCGCATTTTATTATTTCAAAGATTACATTGTCAAATTGATTGACGATGAGATTCATTTTGGAGTCGAACGTGCAGGGCATTCAGGTGGACAATGGTTTATTCCAACAATCACCGAGTGCGATAGTAAAATAACATTCAATGGAACAATTCAATATATTGGCCCCAAAGTTGATTCAACTACCACCGAAAAATCTATGTTCAAGAAATGCATTAATACGATTGGTGAATGGTTATTATACATCGTTGTGACACCATTTGTTTTAGTGGTTTATGTAGTTGTAAAATTAGTTGCTTTTTTCAAATGGGCAATCAACAAAATACTTCGCCGTCCCACAGTAAAACCAAAGACAACAGAAGAAAAGTTGTTTGATTTAATGGAAAACCACTTGAATTGCACACGACAATAACTGTACTTAAAATAACATATTATACAAAAACACCCTATGACTTTTGACGGTCATAGGGTGTCTTCATTTTTTCATTTGTCGTAAATGTGTCGTAAATCGGTTTTTATTGGGTTTCAAAAACCGTGTAATACCGCTATTTTACGGCATTTTCTTAATCCAGGGGCTTCATCGTGGGGAAGAGAATAACCTCACGGATGGTATCGGAGCCGGTGAGCAGCATCACGGCGCGGTCAACGCCGATGCCCATGCCGCCCGTGGGGGGCATGCCGTATTCCATGGCGTTGAGGAAGTCCTCGTCCAGCATTTCTGTCTCATCGTCACCGCGCTCACGCTGCTCCACCTGCTTCATGAAACGGCCTCTCTGATCAATGGGATCGTTCAGCTCGGAGTAAGCGTTGGCGATTTCGCTGTGGCAGATGAACAGTTCGAAGCGCTCGGTCAGGCGGGGATCCTCGGGAGAACGCTTGGTCAGAGGAGACACCTCCACAGGATACATGGTGATAAAGGTGGGCTGGATCAGATGCTCTTCCACTCTCTGATCGAAGCAGGCATACAGGGCATTGCCCCAAGTCTTTTCGGCAGCTTCGTTCAGTTCCACACCCTTGGCAGCAGCGGCAGCCACAGCCTCAGCGTCATCAGTGATAGCACCGAAGTCGATGCCCACATACTCCTTGACGGCTTCCACCATGGTCATGCGGCGCCATGCGGGAGTCAGGTCGATCTTCTCGCCCATCCACTCCACTTCGTAAGTGCCCAGGATCTCCTTGGCAGCGCCGGAGATAATGCCCTCAGCGATATCCATCATATCATGGAAATCAGCATAGGCCTGGTACAGCTCAACAGAGGTAAACTCGGGATTGTGCTTGGGGTCCATACCTTCGTTACGGAAGATACGGCCGATCTCATACACCCGGTCCATACCGCCGATGATCAGCCGCTTCAGCGGCAGTTCGGTGGCGATTCGCATGTACATGTCAATATCCAGAGTGTTGTGGTGGGTGATAAAAGGCCGGGCGGAAGCGCCGCCGGCGATGGTATTCAGCACAGGGGTCTCCACTTCGATGTAGTTCATGTTGTCCAAGTAACTCCGCATAAACTTGATGAACTTGGAGCGGATGATGAAGTTCTGCTTTACCTCGGGATTGACCATAAGATCCACATAGCGCTGACGGAAACGAATCTCCTTATCGGTCAGGCCGTGGTACTTCTCGGGCAGGGGCAGCAAGGACTTGGACAGCAGAATGATGCTGCGGGTACGGATGGAAATTTCCTCCGTTTTGGTCTTAAAAATCTCGCCCTCTACGCCTACGATATCGCCGATATCGTTCTTCTTGAAGCGATTATACTCCTCTTCGCCCATCTCGTCGATCTTAACAAACAGCTGGATACGGCCGGTGCAGTCCTGCAGGTCGCAGAACATGACCTTACCCTGACCGCGTTTGCTCATCAGACGGCCTGCAACCCGGACGGTCTTACCTTCAAAGGCTTCATAGTCAGCCTTGATGGCAGCGGAGTCGGCATTAAAGTCAAACTTGGTCTGCACAAAGGGATCACGGCCTTCTGCCTGCAGCGCAGCCAGCTTCTCACGACGGATCTGGGCCTGCTCGGAAACAGGCAATTCAGCCTGGGGTACAAACTTTGCCATAGCTTAGCCCTCGCGAGAAATGTTCAGCACTTCCATCTGATAAGCGCCGTTGGGAGCGTTAACGGTGAACACATCGCCCACGGACTTGCCCACAGCGGCACGGCCGAAGGGAGAGTCGTCAGAAAGCTTATACTCCATGGGGTTAGCTTCCTGAGAGCCGGTGATCTTATACTCGGTGACCTCGCCGGTAGCTACATCCTTAACAGTAACGGTGCAGCCCAGGCCAACACGGCCAGAAGCTTCGTTCTCGTCCTCGATGATGACGGCATGGGACAGGATGTCCTCGATCTCGGCAATGCGGCCATAGAGCTTTGCCTGCTCGTTCTTTGCTGCATCGTACTCAGAGTTTTCGGACAAGTCGCCGTAAGAGCGGGCCTCTGCGATCATTGCAGCGATCTCACGCTCGCGGGTAGTCTTCAAATAGTTCAGTTCTTTTTCCAGTTCTGCCAGACGCAGACCGGTGATCTTAAATTCTTTTGCCATAAGGGAAGTCCTTCCTTCCATAAAAATTTCAATAGCTCCAGACATTATAGTGGATAAAGCCATGATAGTCAAGGTATTTTCCCACTTTTTTGCATTTTTACAGAGTATTCTTAATGAGGCAGTACCGCAATCGCCGCCTGTATCTGGGGATCCTCTTCCGGGAGCACCATACCGAAATATATCTGTTGATACAACGCCTCGTCCACTTCTACCAAAACATCCGGAGTTAACCCCACATCCGACAAGCTGATGCCATTGGGTGTACAGTACCTGCCGATAGAAATGACCGCAGCAGAACCGTCGGACAATTTAAAAGATGTCTGGAAATGGCCCTTACCGGTTGTAGGCTGGCCTACCAGTTTGGCAACGCCGTACTCGCTCAACGCAGCAGCAAAGAATTCAGCAGCAGAATAGGAATCCCCGTTAATCAGCACTGCCATTGGGATCTCCAGACAATTTTCGTCTGACATATCCACGTTTTCTTCACCCTTGTAGTCTATGCTTCGAAACAGAGGACCTTCCGGCAGCAGGTAATCTAAAATCTTGACCAGCTCGTGCTTATATCCGCCCGGATTGAACCGCACATCAAAGATCAGTGCCTTTGCGCCCTGATCCAGCAGTGTCTCGATCCCGGCCAGTGTTTCTTCGGCACATCTGCCGTCAAAATTCAAGATGGTCACCAGGCCAATCTCATTATCCAGCATCTGACTCATGGCCACTACCCTCTGGACAGTTCTGCGTTCTGGCTCTACTTCCAGTGTTTCACCGTTTCGCAAAAGCTTCAGTTTTACGGTTGTTCCCTGCTCTCCCCTGATCAAATCTCTGATCTGATCAACATTCAGTGCCGCAAGGTCCTGTTCACCGGCTGCGATGATCACATCTCCTGCCTGGATTCCGACCTCCTCAGCAGGACCGTTGGGTTCTACCCGGATAACCGTAATATACCCATCTTCCCGTTGGGTAATGGTAATACCGATGCCTACATAGGCATTATTCATTCGCTCCTGATAGGCTTTATAATCCTCAGCGGTCATATAGTAGCTCCAACGGTCGCCCATTGCTTCTATCATGGCTTCCGCTGCGGCATTCTCCAGCAGTGTTTTGTCCACTTCGTCTACAAAATACCGGTCGATCACATTTTCCAGTTCCACAAGTTTTGAGTAATCGTTATTGCTGTAATTTGCCACAGACAGCGCAATGCAGGCAGCCAGTGCCGCTACCAGAATATAGCTGATAATCTGCCAAAACCTTTTCAATGGAATCCACTCCTTAGAATTTTTCCCACAGCCCGTTTTGGGCTGTGGGACATTAATTTAGAATTTCATGTACGCGGCAGGATTCTGTGCCACACCGTTAAAGTAGATACTGAAATGCAGGTGGTTGCCGGTAGACCAACCGGTAGAACCTACATAGCCGATGACTTCACCCTGGGAAACCTTCTTACCAACATAAATACTGGGATCCCAGTGGGTCATATGTAAATAGCTGGAAGAGAAACCGTCACCGTGGTTGATGGTAACATAGTAACCGGAACCGCTGTCATAAGCGGTCTTCGTAACTGTACCGGCACGGGTGGCCTTGATGGGTGTACCAGCAGGAGACGCAAGGTCGACACCGCTGTGGAAGCTATAAGTACCATGAATCGGATGCACCCGGTAGCCAAAGGGGCTGGAGAGATAGACATAGGAACAGGGAATCATCCAGTATGCGGAGCTGGGCGCGGCACCGCTTGTGCTGTTACCGCTGCTATTGGGCTTATTCTGGTTTTGCAGAGCTTCCTGCTTTTTCCGTTCTTCTTCCTGGCGCTTGCGTTCTTCTTCCTCCAGGCGCTGCTGTTCCTTGCTTTTTGCTCTTTCCGCTTCGGCAATTTCCTTCTGCAGTGCTTCATCTCTGGCTTCTGTTGCCGCCATCAGTTCATCCAGAGCCTCACCCTGCTTGTGCAGCTCCGCCAGAACCTCGTCCGCTGCCAAACGCTTGACTTCCAGTTCCGCCTGCAGATCATTCAAAGCTGCCTTGGTGTCTTCCAGTTCGGCCTTTTCGCTTTCCAGCTCCTGCCGGGCCGTTTCCACTGCCTTGGCGGCAAGGTCCATTTCCTCCAAACGGCGGCGGTCAGCCTCCGCGATCTCTTCGATCATATTCAGCCGGTCCAACAGGTCAGAAAAGCTGCTTGCCTTAAACAGCACAGACCAGTAAGAGAGGGAACCCTCTTCTTCCATGGCCCGGATCCGTTCCTTGTTCTGCTTACGAAGCTGCTCCAGACGAGCCTTTGCCTCGTCCAGCTCTTCCTGCTTATCCGCGATCAGCATGCCGTAGAGGGTGATCTGCGCATTGATGTTGGCGATCTGCTCATGGAGCATACCGATTTCCTGATCAATGGCATTCTTCTCGGCGATCAGCTTTTCCATCTCCGACATATTGTCATTGATCTGATCCCGCAGAGCAGACTTTTCCTCTTCAATCGCAGCATCCTTTTTCTTCAGTTCGGCCAGTTCTTTTTCCCATTTTTGAAGCTCAGCCGAAGTCAGCTTTGCGGCATGGGTTCTTGTGGGAATGGCGCCAATCAGCAATGTCAGCAGCATAATAGCCGCCAGAACACCTGCAAAAATGGATACCAATCTTTGCTTATTCTTCATAAATTCTCCTTGTTTCGCTTAGGTTAAACATCCATAAACTTGCGGATGGAAGTCCAGCTGCCCACGATACCGACAAACAGGCCTGCTGCTACGAAGGTTGCCACCATGGGAACCAGCAGTTCGTCAAAGGGAACAAAGCTGAACAAACGAAGTGTGTCCACTTCCTCGATTTTCAAAATCAACGCATCATACATGACCCATTCCAGCGCAAAGGCAACTGCCGCGCCGATCATACCCAGGGCGAAACCTTCCACCACGAAGGGCAGCCGGATAAAGCCATTGGTAGCGCCGACCATCTTCATAATGGCGATCTCATCCCGGCGGTCATACATAGCCAGCTTAACGGTATTGGAAATAATCAGCAAGCTGACCACCAGCAGCACCGCGATCACGGTCAAGGATGCGATCTGCAAAACATTCTGCAGTGTAATAAAGCCTTCTGCCATTTCAAACTCCGCAGAAATGTACGCAACACCCGGGATCTCCATGATTTTATCGTAGGTATCCTCCATCAGCGCATTATCTTCCAGAGTCACAACAAATCTGTGGCGCAGGTCCTCTGCCACCACGCCGCCAAAAGCAGCGCTGCCGCCCATATCCTCTACGAAAGCTTCCAGAGCCTCTTCCCGGGATACATATTTGGCAAGCAGTACATTTTCGATCAAATTGATCTTGGTGCCTACGCTCTTTGCTTCCGCATCGGGCATTTCACTGTCGATATACACCAACAGCTCATTGGTTTTGTTCAGGTCTTCCACCATCAGATTGACATTGTACATCAAAATGGAGAAGCTGCCCACGATCATCAGGCAGGCCACTGTGACACACACAGCCGCAAAGGACATAAATCCGTGGAGAAAAATTCCCCGGATGCCCTCCTTGATCAAATATCCAAAATTATTGATTCTCATAAATCAGTACCCTTCCATTCCATCGCTGATGACCAAACCGTCATCAATGGAGATAACACGCTTGGCAAACTGCTCCACCAGATTCATCTCATGGGTGACCACCAGCACAGTAGTACCCAAATTATTGATTTCCTGCAGCAGTGTCATGATTTCCAAAGAACGGGCAGGGTCCAGGTTACCGGTAGGCTCATCGGCAATAATGGTAGAAGGATTATTGACCAGCGCGCGGGCAATGGCCAAACGCTGCTGCTCACCGCCGGAAAGCTCACTGGGATGACGGTGGCTCTTGGTGTCCAGACCGACCAGCTCCAGCACATAAGGCACGCGTTCCTTGATCTCCCGTTCCCGGGCACCGATGACGCGCATAGCAAAGGCAACATTATCATACACCGTCTTAGTGTCGATCAAACGGAAATCCTGGAACACAACACCAACTGTACGGCGCAGATAAGGCACTTCGCGACGGCGTACCCGCTCCAAAGAATACCCGTTTACATGAACGCTGCCGGAGGTGGGTTTCAGCTCGCCGGTGATCAGCTTCAGAATGGTGGACTTACCGGAACCGGAAGGGCCAACCAGAAAAACAAACTCTCCGTCTTCGATCAGCATGGATACACCCTGCAGCGCGGTATTTCCCACTGCATAGGATTTTACTACATCCACAAATTCAATCATAAATCTATTTCTCCATCTTTATGCATGTAACCAAATTGTAACACATTGTAAAGGTGTTGTCAATGGAAAATCCCGGAAGCAACGGTTTCCCCTGAGAAGGGCAACCGTATAACCGGCAATAGGGCCGCACAGATCCGTGCGGCCCTCCTATTTTTTTATCTGGCGTCCCGGGAAGACAGGTATTTTCTGACCATCAGTGCTACCTTAAACACGATAGCGTGGTCAAACTGACGCAGATCCAGACCGGTCAGCTTTTTGATCTTCTCCAGACGGTAGACCAGAGTGTTTCTGTGTACAAAGAGCTTACGGGAAGTTTCGGACACATTCAGGTTGTTCTCAAAGAACTTATTGATGGTGAACAGAGTCTCCTGGTCCAGGGAATCAATGGCACTCTTCTTGAACACCTCGGAAAGGAAAATATCGCACAGGGTGGTTGGCAGCTGATAGATCAGACGGCCGATACCCAGATTCTCGTAGTTGATGATGCTCTTTTCAGTATCAAAGACCTTGCCCACATCGATAGCAGTCTGGGCTTCCTTGTAAGAGTCTGCTAAAGAGCGCAGATGCTCCGCAACGGTACCGATACCGATCACAGACTTGATGAACAGTTCGCTGCGCAGGGTATCTTCCATAGCGGCGGCCATCTTCTCCAGTTCGCCCTCACCGGGCATACCGCTGAGCTGACGGACCACAGCAATATCCGTTTCATTGATGCTTAAAACAAAGTCCAGCATCTTGTCGGGGAACATGCCGGACAGCACATCTACAGTAGCCACATCGCTGTGACCGGTCTGGCGCACCAGGAACACGGCACGGGGGGCATCGGTGGCAAAGTGCAGTTCCTTGGCCCGTATATAGATATCGCCGGGCAGGATGTTGTCCATAATGATATTCTTGACGAAGGTACCGCGGTCATGCTTCTCCTCGTAGAAAATGCGGGCATCATTCAGCGCAATGTATGCCATTGCACAGCAGCTGCGGGCCGATTCATCATCGCCGGTGCAAAACACAGCATATTCAAAGTAGTTGGAACTACCGTAGATCGCCTTAAAGGTTTTTTGACCAAAAGTCGCAACACTGTCAGCGGCGGAAGAAACCTTCAGTGCAGCATCAGACCAGCGCTCACCAACCCAGGTAACATCCGTGCAGGAAATTACATTACCCTCACTGTCGATTACACCAAAAACCCGGTCGGGAATCTCTTTTAATTGCAGGATCACGCTTTGAAATACGCCATTGGACATTTCGCAGACCTCCCAAAAAACTTGCATAAAAGCTAATTTCACAAAATTGCACTGCTATTATACATATGCTTTGCACATTTTGCAAGTACCTTTTGACATTTTATCACAAAAATGTACACGTTTTTTGGGTATTATTCCAGTGATTTTCTTTTTTATTACTCTTGTCGTTGAGATATGCCGTTAATCTGCCGAAGAAATCAGCCGTTTTCTCCGGTCAGCAATGCCAATTCCGCATCCGTGAGTTCCCGGCACTGGCCCACAGGCAGATCCTGTAATCTGAGTCCTCCCTCCTGGCGGCGCTGCAGATATTCCACATGCATGGACCGACTTGCCATCATCCGGCGCACCTGGTGGTACTTGCCTTCGCAGACAGTAATCAGGCTCTCTCCCGGTCCAACGGGTTCCAATTTCGCCGGAAGACATTTGGTTCCGTCCCGCAACTCAAGGCCCTCTGCAAAGGCTTTTATGTCCTCCCCGGTCGCCGTGCCTTCGTGCCTGGCATAATAGACCTTTGGCACTTCCTTTTTGGGACTGATCAGCCGGTGCAGCAGGTCGCCGTCATTGGTAAACAGCAGTAATCCCTCTGTGGCCTTATCCAGCCGGCCAATGGGCTTTACATCCATATTTTTATATTGGGCCGGAAGCAATTCCATGACCGTCCGCTCTTTAGCATCCTCCGTGGCTGTCACAAAACCCGCAGGCTTGTTGAGCATGACCACAACGGTTCGATAACCGCCCAACACTTCCCCGTCAAAACAGACCGTCTGTTTCTGGGGATCGATCTTGCGGCTGTTGTCCCGCTCTACGATTCCATCCACCGTTATCCGGCCGGATTTCAAGATGGCTTTTACCTGACTTCGTGTACCGATACCGCTGTCGCATAAAAATTTGTCCAACCGTTCCATATTTCCCCCGTTCTATCCCTCCGGGAACAAGCATAGCTTGTAATGTCAGTTTAACAAGGAGGGATTATCATGATGGTTATGACCGCAAAGGTCGATAAGAAAAAAATAATTCTGGTGTTGGCCGGTGCGGCTGCACTCATTGCCGTGCTGATCATGCTCTTTGGTGGTGGCAGCGAAGCCGCCCCCTCTGCAGCACCGTCCATGAGCACCAATGACGCAAGGGTCAAATTTCTGACCGATTTTGGTTGGGAAGTAGCTGCTTCGCCTGTAGAATCCGGGCAGGTGCGAATTCCGGAAGCAGGCAGTGAGGTTTTTGACCGTTATAACGCGCTGCAAAAGAGTCAAGGATATGACTTAAGCGCTTTCGCAGGCAAGGCCGTCATGCGATATGTCTATAAGATAAAGAATTACCCCGGTGCTGTTGATCCTGTATATGCCACTCTGTTGGTCTACAAGGATCAGGTCATTGGCGGTGATGTGACCGATACTTCGGCCAAGGGTGTTGTACGGGGTTTTAAAATGCCGGCTGTCGATCCGTCACAGCTGGCAACCACGCCATCCACCATTCCCAATGCGGCATAATACTGTAAATGATCGTTTATCTTACCAACTACCAAGTTCCCGTGTCATCCTGAACGTGTTGCAGAGCGCAGCGAATCTTCTAATGTAATGATTGCCGGTGGCAATCACACCGCTACAAATCGCAGCGAGTCGAAGGATCCGTACCCATAAGAGTGGATTCTTCGACTCCGCCGCTTTGCGGCTACGCTCAGAATGACATGCGTTTTAGGTTTCTACTCAGATAAACAATCATTTATACTGTAACACACATTCATCATCTTGACAAGCAGGGATGCTGCGTGGTATTCTCTAGACAATATAAGTTCATACATCTTCAGGGCAGGGTGAAATTCCCGACCGGCGGTGATACAAACAGTCCGCGAGCGCTTCGGCGCTGAATCGGTGTAATTCCGATACCGACAGTACAGTCTGGATGGAAGAAGATCTTTTTTGCTTTTCTATGCTCTGGGTGTATGTCCAGAGCCTTTTTATTGGGAGGATATCCGTATATGAAAAACCGCTCCGAATCTGTACGCAAAATGGTACTGACTGCCATGCTGGCGGCCATTTCCTACCTGATCGTCAGTTATATCCGCATTCCGGTGGTGCTGTTTTTAAAGTACGAACCCAAGGATGTGATCATCACCATCGGCGGCTTTCTGTTGGGTCCCATGACTTCGTTCGTCATTTCTTTGGTGGTATCTCTGGTGGAAATGATCACTGTCAGCGATACCGGACCCATTGGCTGTCTGATGAATTTGATTTCCACCTGCAGCTTCGCCTGTACCGCGGCCTTGATTTACAAACGGCGGCACAATCTGAACGGTGCTGTTCTGGGTCTTTTGGCAGGCTCCGTTACTATGGTGACCGTGATGCTCCTCTGGAACTGGCTGATCACCCCGCTGTACATGGGCGCATCCCGTGAGACCGTTGAGCAATTACTGATTCCCGCTTTTCTGCCTTTTAACGCTTTGAAGGCTGGACTAAACAGCGCTCTGGTTCTGGGGCTGTACAAGCCGCTGACCTCCGCTCTGCGGAAAACCCGTTTGCTGCCCGATTCCGATCACGCGCCGCGCAGTAAAAAACCCGGTATTTATCTGTTCGCCGCCGCGCTTCTTGCCACCTGTATTCTGCTTCTGCTGGTTATGCAAGGTAAAATCTGAAAATTACAGGGGCCGATGATTCCATCGGCCCCTTTTTGATAACTTATGATTCCTGTTCTTCGTCTTTCGGTTCTTCCGCAAATATTTCTTCTTCCGGATCCGGCACAACTGCGTCTTTTCTGGGAGGCATGCCTTGATCCTTGTTGCGGCATACAAAAATCAGAATGGGCGTAGCCACAGGGAACAAAATGCTCAGCACCAAAAACAGCACCTTGTAGTTCGGGATGCAGGATGCATAGAGGTCATAGACACACACATACCGAAATACGGCGGTCACGACAGACAATACCCAAAGTACAATGCTGATACCCACCACGCCCAACAGCGTTGCGGTTACTGTACTCATTGCCTTTTGCGGTGTCATTGTGATAATGTTCGGGATCTGCACAATCAGCTTCACTGCTGCAGTCATATAACTGCCGAACGTCACAAGCGTTAGAATCGCCAAAGCAATGCAAAAACCCACCAATACCTTTCGGCGATTGCGGATCTGTCCGCAGGCAACATAACGGTACTGGTCGGAAATACTGCCCAGCAGCCACATATCCGTTACCGGCAGCCATGCCATCCAGGGATGGCGGATACACCGCCGCATTGCTACGGTATACAGACCCAATGCCCGGAAAATGTACAGTGTGATACCCACCGCCGCGGACAGCAATCCGCCACCGAACATGATTGTCAGAACAACGGCAACCGTATGTAAATCTTTCGCAAGCAAATCCACATTCATCGTCATAGAACCCCCTGTCTGTTTGTCTAATGTTAGTTTATCATAGAAATTGAAAAAATGCAACAGCCGCGGCGATTTGCCGCGGCTGTCAAATTTTACTTCATCAGCTTACAAACCAGTTGCGTATAAGCCACAGGATCTTCGATGGGCAGGTCCGCCATCAGCTGGGCCTGGTAGCACAGCAGCTGGGCGTAGTCCTTGGCCTTAAGGGTGTCCTCTGTCATGGCTTTCTGCATGGCCTTTACCGCGTCATGGTCGGCATTCAGTTCCAGAATACGGCCCACGCTTAAAGCAAACTCGGGATTGACCCGCTTCATATACTTTTCCATCTCGAAGCTCATGCCGGCATCGGGAGTCATGCATACGGGATGCTCACCCAAATCAGCGGACAGCCGCACTTCCTTGACCTGCTCACCCAGAGTTTCCTTGATAAAGGTCAAGAAGCCTTTCAACTCCTCTGTCTTGGCCTCTGCTTCCTTCTTTTCTTCCTCGGTCTGCAGGCCCAGATCCTCGGAAGAAGCATTGCAGAAGCGTTTCTCCATATAGGTCATAAGGCTCTGGGGCAGGAATTCATCCACCTCATCGGTAAAGAGCAGTACATCGTAGTTCTTCTTGGCAAGGGTTTGCACCTGGGGCAGCTTGCTGAGTCGTTCCTTGTTCTCGCCGGGAACGAAGTAGATTTTCTCCTGACCCTCAACCATAGCTTCTACATACTCTTTCAGTGTGACCAGCTTACCCTGTTTGTTGGAATAGAACAGCAGCAGATCCTGCACAGCGTCCTTATTTGCACCGTAGTTGGCAACCGCGCCATACTTCAACTGGCGGCCAAAGGCGCCGTAGAAACTTTCATAGTTCTCCCGGTCATTTTCCAGCACGGATGTCAGCTCGGACTTGATCTTCTTGGCAATGTTCTTGGCGATGATGGTCAACTGGCGGTCATGCTGCAGCATTTCACGGCTGATGTTCAAAGACAGATCCTGGCTGTCCACTACGCCCTTGACAAAACTGAAATGCTCCGGCAGCAGATCCTCGCAGTTTTCCATGATCATGACACCGGAGGAATAGAGCTGCAGACCCAGCTTTGCGTCCCGGGTATAATAATCCATGGGAGCCTTGGAAGGCACATACAACAGCGCCTTAAAGGATACCGTACCCTCGGCGCTGAAATGGACGGTGCGCAGAGGCTTATTGTAGTCGAAGAACTTTTCCCGGTAGAAGCTATGGTATTCTTCCTCGGTGACATCCTTTTTATTGCGCTGCCACAGGGGCACCATGGTATTGAGGGTTTCCAGCTCGGTGTAATCCTCATACTCCGGCTTGTCTTCGGGAGAATCCGCCTTCTTGCGGGACTTGGTGACCTCCATGCGGATGGGGTATCGGATATAGTCAGAATACTTGCGAATCAGGCTGCGCAGAGTATACTCTTCCAGATAAGAGGAAACCTCCAGTTCTTCGGTATCCTCTTTCAGTTCCATAATAATATCGGTACCGGCAGCGTCACGGGTGGCTTCTTTAATGGTGTAGCCGTCAGCGCCGTCGGATTCCCACTTCCAAGCGGTGTCTTCGCCATACTTTTTGGAGATGACAATGACCTTGGAAGCAACCATGAACGCAGAGTAGAAGCCGACACCGAACTGGCCAATGATATCGATATCCTCAGATGCTTCCATGTTCTGCTTAAAGTTCAAAGAGCCGGACTTGCAGATGGTGCCCAGGTTTTCTTCCAGTTCCTCTTTGGACATGCCGATACCGGTATCGGAAACGGTGATGGTACGGTTCTTTTCGTCACGGGTGATGGTGATGACCATATCCTCCCGGGAAAGGCCCACCTTGTCATCGGTCAAAGCCGTATAGGCCAGCTTATCCATAGCGTCGCTGGCATTGGAAATGATCTCACGCAGGAAGATCTCCCGATTGGTGTAGATAGAATTGATCATCAGATCCAGTAATCGCTTGGATTCTGCCTTGAATTGTTTCTTTGCCATAGTAAACATCCCTTTCGAGTTTTAGCACTCTTTTTGTTTGAGTGCTAATATTATAACGCACTTTTGAAAAATTGCAAGTCTTTGGAAAAAAGTTCTTTCTTTATTTACAATTATGTGATAGAATTATCATGTAAAATTATGCGCTGTCGGTCAGGTTTCTGCATATTGGGCCGTCAGCCTGCAAGATATTGTAAGGAGTAATAAAATGATCACAGTAAGCAATTTGGGTATGCAGTTTGGCGGCCAGTGGCTGTTCCAGCATGTAGACCTGCAATTTTTGAACGGCAACTGCTACGGCATCATCGGTGCCAACGGTGCCGGTAAGTCCACCTTCCTGCGAATCCTCACCGGTGAACTGGACTCCACCACCGGTTCCATCTCCGTAGAAGAGGGCAAGCGTGTTTCCGTTCTGAAGCAGAATCAGAATGCCTATGACGAATTCACCGTCATGGACACCGTCATCATGGGTAACCAGCATCTGTACGACGTGATGAAGGAAAAGGATGCCATTTATGAAAAGCCCGATTTCACCGATGAAGACGGTCTGCGGGCAGCTGATCTGGAAGCCGAGTTCGCCGAGCTGGGCGGCTGGGAAGCAGAGTCCGATGCCTCCCGCCTGCTCCAGGGTCTGGGCATCGCCACCGAGCTGCACTATGATATGATGGGCGACACCGACCCCCGTCTGAAGGTGAAGGTGCTGCTGGCCC
>JAZRKL010000126.1:0-15348 GCA_045646265.1 Faecousia sp. | reverse complement strand
AAGTAATCGTCGATATCGCGGCCATTGATGATGATGGAACCGGTGCCGTTCTCGTAGACGCGAACACGGGCAACGGAGGACTTACGACGGCCGGTGCCGTAGTTATACTTCTTCTTGCTCTCGTACATAATTCGTTACCTCCAAATCAGTCCAGGGTCCAAGCTTCGGGCTTCTGGGCAGCGGGGGGATGCTCGTTGCCCTTGTACAGGTGCAGACGGCCGATGGCGTTACGGCCCAGGGTGTTCTTGGGCAGCATGCCCTTGACAGCCAGCTCCATGGCGTAGTCAGAGCGCTTTTCCATCATGGTGCGAGCCTTGGTTTCCTTCAGGCCGCCGATCCAACCGGAAACGCGGTAGTAGACCTTCTGCTCAGCCTTCTTGCCGGTGAGGATAGCCTTGTCGGTGTTGATGATGATAACATTGTCGCCGCAGTCGACATTGGGAGTGAAGTCGACCTTGTGCTTGCCGCGCAGCAGGTTGGCAGCGATGACAGCGGTACGGCCCAGGGGCTTACCGGCAGCATCCAGAACATACCACTTACGCTGAACGGTTTCGTTCTTCAGGAGTGTAGTGGACATATTGGTTCCTCCAAATAGGTTAAAATATTTTGACAAATTCAGGCGCAGGGAGTACAATTACTCTCAAGACGCTTGAACTTTATACCACAGTAAAAACCAAATGTCAACACCTTTTTGATAAAATTTTATAAAAACCGAATTGTCCTCTGTTTTTCTCTCGTTTTCTCTTGTTTTCTCTTAAATGCTCACATGCTATTTTAAAATTATTTGGAGGTTTTTCTTCAATGCAGAAACTTATTGGCCTGGTTCGCCGGTGCGTGGAAGATTATAAAATGATCGAAGACGGTGACCGGATCGCCGTTGGCGTGTCCGGTGGCAAGGATTCCGTTGCACTTTTGGTGTTTCTTGCGGAGCTTCGCAAGTACAATCATAAGTCTTTTGACTTGGAAGCCATCACCATCGACATGGGTCTGGGTATGGACTACTCCCCTATTCAGGTTCTTTGCGAAAAGCTGGATGTCCCCTATACGATTGTAAAAACCGAGATTGGCCCGGTGATCTTTGATTATCGCAAAGAGAAAAATCCCTGCTCCATGTGTGCCAAGATGCGCCGTGGCGCACTGAACCAGGCGCTGCTGGATCGGGGATTAAACAAACTGGCCCTGGGCCATCATTACGACGATGCCGTGGAAACCTTCTTTATGAACCTCATGTTTGAAGGTCGTATTGGCTGCTTCCAGCCGGTGACAAATCTGGATCGAACCGGCATCATTCAAATCCGCCCCATGCTTTATATCCACGAACGGACGGTGGATAACTTTGCCGCGCGGTATGAACTGCCTGTGATTGAGAATCGCTGTCCTGTGGATAAAGAAACCAAGCGCACAGAGATCAAGGAACTGATCTTTGAGCTGAGCGCCCGGTATCCCGATTTAAAGGAGCGAATCTTTGGCGCCATGCAGCGGTACCCTTTGCCCGAATGGGAGCCGCAGGGCCGCTACAAGCGCCCCAAGGACGAATAAAAGAATCGACCTGCCGCGGCAGGTCGATTCTTTTATTCTTCACCAGGCAGCCTGTTTTTCAGTTCACGGGGTGTAAGTCCAACATAGCGTTTAAAGAGCTTTCCAAAGTATTTCAGATCCGGAATTCCTACCTGCTCTGCCACTTCCGCAACTGTCAATCCACCGTACTTTAACAATTCAACAGCTTTTTGAATGCGAATTCTATTGCGGTATTCCACCGGTGACATACCTTTACTGGCAGCAAAATTACGCCGAAAACTAACCACAGACATAGCGCACAATTCTGCCAAAAATTCTACAGAATAATTACCGGCATAGTTGCTTTCCAAATAGGTCAATCCTGCTTTGATTGCCCGGTTCTGTATATCCAACTCTTCCCGGTTTGTATCCCGGGCCATCTCGCACAGCAGTTTAAAAGTCAGCGACAGCCGTTCCAGCCAGTCGAAAGGACCATTAGCATCTGCCTTTCGAGCCAATTCGGACAGCAAACCATCATATACGCCGTGGATATCATGGAACAAAACCGACGGAACCTCGTCGAAGCGGATTGGCTTTCCTTCCGCATCATGGAGCAAAATATCCACCACAACAAAATAGGAATCTTCCAGCCATCGTGAATCGTATGCGGTATTACCCGGAAGGTACACCATATCCCGGGACCCAACGGACAGCTTTTTCCCCTGCAGAGAAAAGCAGGCACTGCCCTTCGTAATATAAACAAAGCGCTCCACCGGTGCGGGCAGCATTTTATATCGATGCTGCGCAGGCACCTCACAGCGCTCCAAACGCAGACGGACAAGTGCCAGTTGATCAATGGCAGCATGGGCAAGCGCATTCATTTTCACTATCTTTCACCTCAGTGCGATTATACCACCCACCATTTTCTGTGTCAACGCATTCAATCTCCGGCTCACTTTTTTTACGAAAAACAGATCGTATTGACCCTTTATTTCCATTTTTCTCTTTGTTATCCTTAAGCTATATTACAAGGAGGTAAATTCTATGGATAACAAACTAACCCTTGCTGTCAAGGATCTGGCCTACCGTTTGGGCGCGGATCTTGTCGGCATTGCCAACATCGAACGCTTTGAAAACGCTCCCATCAAAATGAGCCCTAAAGGCATTCTCCCTACCGCAAAATCCGTGATTGTATGTGCTGTTCATCATCCGGATGCTGCTATCGAGTTAGACGGTGAAGTCCATCCCCAGAATCTTGGCCCTTACCGGGTGCAGTACATAATGAACGATAAGCTGGATGTACTTTCCTTCCGAATTGGTCGTATGCTGGACGATCTGGGCTACGCAACCGTCCCCATCGCCAGCTCCAATATCTGGCGTTACCGGGGTTATAAAGAAATGGATGCCACCTTTGCACCGGATATGAGCCATATTTACGCCGGCGTCTGCGCGGGCCTGGGTGAGCTTGGCTGGAACGGACTTTGCATTACCCCCGAATATGGCGCTCGCAATCGCTTTATTTCCATTATCACCGAGGCAGAGCTGACTCCAACACCTCTGTACAGCGGCAAGAAGCTGTGCGATATGTGTGGCGAATGTGTCCGCAAGTGCCCCACTAACGCCTATAAGAAAGAAGTAAACGGCACCAAAGATGTGGTGGTCGAAGGCAAGCATCATGTGTTCTGTAATAAGAATCTGTGGCGCTGCGCTTGGGGCGAACATTTCGATCTTGATCTGGATCTTCCTATTCCGGACGTGGTGGATGAGAAGGTTCTTCTGGAGCATGTCGCCAAGTACGGCACCCGTGGCGGTGAATTTGGCGTTTGTCTGAAGGTCTGCCTGCCCAAGCATCTGCGCAACTGGGATTCGGATTACTGTAAGAAGACCGCCCGCCGCAAGCGGCATGTTACGCCCTCTGATCTGCCTGTACATCGTCAGGTATACGACAAGCTTCTGGTTCATGCGCGGACTTGGGATTTGGACAGTGTACACTTCATTTCCTCTGACAGTCTCAATGTTGCAAACATTGATATCCACGAAGCGCTGCCTGACGGCGTTGGCGCTATCCTGTTGACCTCCCGCTATCAGCTGCCCGCCGGCTCTACCATTGACCACGACGGCTCTATGGCCCACATCGATGACTTCGACAGCAACCATAAGAACCGGGCAGATGTGCTGGACAGCTATGGTCGTATTGCTCAGTTTAATGTAGACTTCACCGAACTGGATATGTGCCGTGAATTGGAGACACTGGGTTACTCCGCACTGCCCAAGACCACTATGGACCATACACCTTTCCGCGAACTGTGCGGCGTTGCCAATACGGAAAATACCTTTATTAAGACCTGCGTTCTGCTGACCAGTGCTCCGGTGAAGGATATGGCCGTGACTGAGTTGTCCTCCATTGAATCCACCTCTGATATCAAGCAGCAACTGAAGACACTGGCTATGGAAAAGGGTGCAGATCTATTCGGTGTTGCCTCCGCTGCAACTGTCGACAGTCTTGCCGACCAGCTGCGTGATATCCGAAAGGATGAGACCGTTTTCAGTGTTGTGGACAAAAATCCCCGCATGATGTCCTTCGACCCGGTAGTCACAGAGCATAAGCGCAACATTCAATCTGCCACCGATCTGCTTAAGGATGCCAAGTCTGTTATCGTCATGGGTATGCACTATCCCGAAACGCCGGCAGAACGGGTAGGCCAGCCTCCCGCTGAAGCTGTCGGTCCTTATGTGTTTACCCAGTACGAGGTAAACCGACTGACAGGACATCTGGCATACTCCATCTGCCGCGCCCTGAACGCCCTTGGCTACGAGGCCGTGTACTCCCACAATTTGACCGGTGCAGGCTCTACTGTAGGCAGCCCCAGAGGTCAATTCAACGGTGCTACCTGTAATGCTCTTGAGGCCGTTGCTGCAGGCATCGGTCATCTGGCGCTCAACGGTTCCGTCGTAACCGAGGAATATGGAATCCATCAGCGTTTTGTCGCTATCGTCACCAATGCGGATCTAACTGCGGACAATGTAAAGGAAGGTCTCGCAAAAGCCTGCACAGGCTGTGAAAAGTGCCTTACCGCATGTCCCACCTGCGCACTGCAGAAGGAATCTTTGACCGAACTGACCCTCAACGGCAAGAAGGTCACCTACCTTCCTGTGGATGCCAACCGCTGTGACTGGGCCACCAAGTTCTCTCTGGTCGCCGAAGAAGGCAATATGTACACCGGCAACTATACAGATGTTCCCTGTCCGGATCAGGTCACAGAAGAGAATCTTGCAGCTGCCCTTCGCCAGATGGACCCGGTGCTGAAGTTCCGTCCGGTCACAGGTGAAAAATGTATTATTCGCTGCCCCCTGCATAAATAAGAAAAAATCGACCTGCCGAGGCAGGTCGATTTTCATTATTTAATGTAATCCATGCTGATCCAGCCGGTGCTGATGCGGCCCCACTTGACGTTGCCAACCATCTTGGTCTCCAGAA
Organism: Faecousia sp.; assembly: GCA_045646265.1. Taxonomy (GTDB): domain Bacteria; phylum Bacillota; class Clostridia; order Oscillospirales; family Oscillospiraceae; genus Faecousia. Next base: position 10,373 of record JAZRKL010000126.1, on the reverse strand, counting down.
TGGTGACCTTCTGGCCGTTGTACAAGCGGCCTACAATGCGGTTGTTGGTACCGGCATCACTGCGCACATTCAGAATATCCGCAGTGACCGTGCCGCTGATGGTAGTGGGTTTGGAGGAATCCTCCTTATCCTGCTCCGGTGCGGAAGCGGTGCTGTCCAGCTTCACATAATTCATGCTGATCCAGCCCTTGGCAATTCTGCCCCATACGGTAGTTCCTACGGTCTTCTGCTCCAGGATCTCCACGGCAGAACCGTCTTCCAGATAGCCTGCAATGGCGTAAGAGGAGCCGGGGCCGCTGCGGACACGCAGCATGCTGCCGCCTGCGGAAACCTTACCCTTGACGCTGCCTGTAGTGTTGCCGCCGGAGGTGTTGCCATCATTATTGGTGGTGCCGTTGTTACCGGAGGAACTGCTGACGCTGATGTAGTTCATGCAGACCCAACCCTTAGCGGTCTTGCCCCAAGGAGTGCCGTTCACGGTCTTCTGCTCGGTGATGGTCACCGTTTCGCCTGCGCTGAGCCAGCCAACCACACTGTAGTTGGTACCCGCACCGCTGCGGACATTCAGACGGCCGGACTTGACCACGACCTTACCGGTGACACTTGCAGTGTTATTATTTTCAGGTTTCTGTTCGGGCTTCTCTTCCGGCTTCTGCTCAGGCTCCTGTTCGGGTTTCTCCTCAGGCTTTGTATCATTCTTGTCAAGCGCCACATAGCTGAGGCTGATCCAGCCCTTATCGATACGGCCCCATTCGGTAGTGCCGACCTTCTTGATCTCAAAAATCTTCACTGCTTCGCCATTGCCCAGAGAGCTTACGGCGCTGTAACCGGTGCTGGGTCCGCTGCGGACATTCAGTCTGCCGGACTGAAGTTTGACCTTACCGGTGGCTACAACAGTTTCTTCCGGCTTGCTCTCCGGCTTCTGCTCAGGTTTTTCTTCGGGTTTCTGCTCCGGCTTTTCGCCGTTCACAACGGTGTCATAGTTGGTGTACTTCAAAGCGATCCAACCCTTAGCGGATTTACCCCAGATGTAACCGCCACCGGTGGCAGTTCTGGTGATTTCCAGGGTGTCGCCCTTATCGGCGCGGCCTACAACCGCATAAGCAGTGCCGGGACCTCTGCGCAGATTCACGTCAGAACCGGTAACGGTGATCTTCACACCGGGACCGTCGTCTTCATCCGTTTCCACAAAATCCTGCGTGTAGGAAAGATTGATCCAGCCGCCGTCCTTGTCTACCTTGCCCCACTTGATGCCGGAAGAATCGGTATACTCGGACACGATCTTCACGATTTCACCGTTTTGATAGGCATCCACCACTAGCGCACCCTTTACAGGCTGCTGGAAGGAATTAAGAACGCCGGTAGCGACCTGCTTTTCATAATTGACCGGTTTTCCGGTGACATTCTGGATGGTATCCTGGGGTGTGCCTGCTCCGTCACCAGCGCGCCAGTGGGCATAGAGCATATAACCCTTCACACCGGCATCCAGCTTGGTAACCTTCTCACCGCCGGTGGGATCTGTGTACCAGCCGTCAAACACAAAGGAATCATATGTAGGTACTGCCCGGATCTCAGGAGCGGTATCTACCACGTAACCCTGCACCTTAATTTCCGATTCACCGCCGTTGGGGTCAAAACGCACATAGCTGTAACCGGCAGGAACGGAAAGCTCATAAATACCGTTTAAGTACATATTGGCCTCAGACAGGCGGCGGCGGATCAGACCGGGAATGGTCTCGCTGCCGCTGTTGGACCACTGGGCAAAGGCAAATACAAAATCATCGCCTGTCCAGCCTTCCACAACAGCCGTACGCAGGGTGCTGGGCTTATACAGCCAGGAAGTACCGCAGTTGAAAGACAGGCTAAGCAGCGCATCGAACTGGGCCTGGTTTACTGTCAAACCAAACTTGTCGATAAAGCTGTTAAGATCGTCACCCATGTTTTCCAGAAATTCAGCCAGCAATGCCTCGGCCTCGTCCTTAGGGATACCGTTCGCCTTATACTCAGCCAGTTTGCCATCAGGCACTCTGGTGCCGTAACCGACGGTCCACTGGGAATAATCCCAATAGGGATACAGGCTGAAGCCTTCAAACCGTTTCAGCAAGTCGATCATTTCCTGACTTGCTTTAAAATCAGAGGCCGCGCTGACAGGTATCACGCTCAGCGGAATCAAAGTAATCAGCAAAGCCGCAGCCAAAACAATACTTAGGATTCTCTTTTTCACAAATTGTGCTCCTTCCGAAATCAAACGACAAAACATTCACAATTTCTGCTGTTTTCGTCATGCATGGGGGTATTATAACAGAGGTTACAAAATATTGCAACCCCTTCGAAACGAAATAATTACATTTTTGTTACTCTTTTTCTTGTGTAAAAGTTTTGTTTTTTCTAAAAAGCGTTTATTTGCTCTGTTTTCCAAGTTGTATATGTTTGCCCTTTTTCAGCTCATTTTCCATAACTTTCCAGAGTTGTTACAATTTAATCCCTTCTGTGGCCGTTGCTTTTCACAGGGGGTTGTGATAGAATGACAAAAACAACGAAAGGAGCCTCCCATGAATAACACGAAAGCGCTGATCGCCATGAGCGGCGGTGTTGACAGCTCTGTTGCGGCCTTTCTCACGATTGCGGAAGGCTTTTCCTGCATGGGTGCAACTATGCGTCTTTACGACGCAGAGGATAGCACCTGCGGCTCTTCCGACGCTGTAGCCGACGCCAGAAGTGTGGCGGACAGACTTGGAATACCTTTTTATGTATTCAATTTTAAAAAAGAATTTACGTGCCATGTGATCGATCATTTTACCGGTGCTTATGAACAGGGTCTGACACCCAATCCCTGCGTACAGTGCAACCGTCACCTGAAATTCTCTCAATTTCTTGACAGTGCGCTGGAACTGGGCTGTGAATACATCGTCACCGGTCACTATGCCCAGATCAAGCAGGATGCCGCCACCGGACGGTATCTGTTATATAAAGCAGTGGACAGCGCCAAGGATCAAAGCTATTTCCTCTATGCGCTGAATCAGCAGCAGCTTGCCCATGTCCGTTTCCCCCTCGGTAATCTTACTAAAGAACAGGTACGGAGCATCGCACAGGAACAGGGCTTCATCAATGCCCGGAAGAAAGATTCTCAAGACATTTGCTTTGTTCCCGACGGGGATTACTTTGCATTCCTGCAGCGCTATTTGAAAAAGTCCTACCCTGCCGGAGATTATCTGGACTTGAGTGGCAGGGTCGTCGGCAAGCATGTTGGCGCCGTGGGCTACACCTTGGGACAGCGCAAAGGCTTAGGCCTTGCCATGGGCGAGCCGGTCTATGTATGCGCCAAGGATATGGACAAAAACACCGTTACAGTCGGGCCAAACGAAGCGCTGTTCCACACTACCTTACTGGCTGACGACTGGTTCTTCTTCCCCTTTGAAACCCTGACACAGCCCATCCGGGTCAAAGTCAAGACCCGCTCCCGGATGACTGAGCAGCAGGCAACGGTGTATCCGGAGGAAAACGGTGTCTGCCGTGTGATATTTGATGAACCCCAGCGGGCCATTACCCCCGGTCAGGCGGTAGTTCTCTACGACGGCGATCTTGTCGTCGGCGGTGGAACCATCACGGACGTTTTATAGCTTAAAAATACAGCTTGGAGGTACGTTATGTTAAAGCCTGTTCTGCCGGATTCCCCCGGAAAAGCCAATGCTTTGGCACGCTGCGCCCAAACGACAGATATCCGCTGGACACCCCTGCGGGATGTAAAATGCCGCGCAAGCAGAAAAAATCCCGACCAAAAGGTATTCCCTGCCGGCGTTGAAGTCGTAGGTCTCCCCTATGCCTCTCCGGAGCCTACGGACAAATTCATTTGCGAGAATCTCACCATAGAAACATTTCTGACCACTGTCGCAAACCCGGACAGCGCTTTGTATACAAAGGACCTGGGCGGGCACAGCAAATCATGGACATATTTCGGTATTGTTTGCAACGGTGTTGTCCGCCATTCGCTCAATATCCGCCGCCGCTACAGCACCAAGCGGTTCATGGACATTCCCGGCATGCGTTTCATTGCGCCGGCAGGCCATTACCGCGCAGAAGATATTCATTTGTGCGACGTTCTGCGGGCCTTCGGTGCAGGAAGAAACCATGTCGCGTTGATTACCGGGATTTTTCTTGACGATACCGGTACAGTACAAGAAATCGAAGTATCAGAAGGTGTAGCTCCCAGTTGTCTGCGCGCCACCTATCCGGTGGATCAGTACTTTGAAAAATTCTGTCTGTTCGACCTTCTTCGATATGATTACATAGATGATGTTCCACCAGCCGAGCCGATCGTATTTCCGGAAGCAAAGCGCATTTATGTTGATAACGGCGACTGCTCCAACTACTTCTCCGGAGAAGATGTTGTCATTACCGTATTGGACGAAGGCCCTCAAAAGGTACGGCTTACCCGTGACGGTACGGTCGTTCAGGATTTGGAGATCACCGGTCGGGTATCACTGCAATTAGAGACGGGCGATTATTGCGCAACACACCTTGCCACTGGAGATACTGCCAGCTTCTGCGTTTGCCATCCGATCATCGATTATTCCGTCAAAGAGGGTATACTTTCCGTCCATGCCACCTCTACCGATCCAGGCAGCCGTGTGCTGTGTCTGGATTTCCGTGAAAAGGGCAGAGAAAATTCCGTGATTCCCGATCCTATACCGGAAGGCTATGTCTGGTATGATCCCCGGGCATCCGCTCTGGCAAAGCTGGAGGAATTGACCGAGGAGGAACAGTCTTCCGGCGTGTTCACACGACCCATCCACCACGAGGCAAGGCATTTCAAAGTCGTGTACGAAAACCGTTACGGCATTTGGACTCACACAAAGCTTCCTCTGTTCAAGCAGTAGTATGCATGTTCCCCCGCCCTATTGGTAACTCTTTGCGTAATAAATTGACGTGTGCCCTGGCACACGTCATTTAAATATGATAATCCGGAAAATAGGTGCTGACAAATTCTACGGTTTCTACCCGGAAGCTCTTTCCGTTCAAGTATTCCAAAGCGCCGGCATCGGTAGTGAAATCGAAGGTCAGCTTGTAAGAATACAGTGCCTGATAATTGCGGTCATAGCGCTTATCCAGCTTGCCGTACTTGCCATCACCCAAAAGCGGGTGTCCCGCATGGGCAAACTGGGCGCGGATCTGGTGGGTACGGCCGGTGATCAGCTCACATTCTACCAGCGACAGCTCCTTATTGCTTGCCAGCACCTTATAGTTGGTCTGGCAGCTTTTGGCACCGGATTGAGGTGTATCTGTGACGAAGACCCGGTTTTTCTTGGCATCCTTGAAAAGATAGCCTTTCAGGCTTCCCTCTTTGGGTCTGGGTGTTCCTTCCACAATGGCCAGATACCGCTTATCCAGTTCCCGGTCCTTGATCTTCTGGTTCATGACCCGCAGCGCTTCCGCCGTCTTGGCAGCAATGACGATACCGCCGGTATTGCGGTCAATGCGATTACAAAGCGCCGGGGTGAAGCTGTTTTCTTCTCTGGGCCGCCACTCCCGCTTCTGGTAAAGATAGGCCTGGATATGGTCGATCAGCGTTCTGCCGTACTCAGCACCGTCATGGGGATGCACCGCAAGACCCGGACGTTTATCCACCAGCAGGATGTGTTCATCTTCGTAAACTATATTCAGCTTCGGTGTTGCCACCGTCAAAAAGGCATTGTCCTCTCTTGGCTTATCAAAGAACTCGTCATTGATGTAAAGCTGCAGCACATCTCCGGCTTGGAGCCGGGAATCCCGCTCCGCCCTGGTACCGTTGAGCTTGATCCGCTTGATACGGATATACTTCTGTGCCAGCGAAGCCGGAAGCAGCGGCACTGCCTTGGCAAGAAACCGGTCAAGGCGCTGACCCGCGTCATTGGGGCCGATTTGTATTTCCTTCATTACAGGCTCTCCTGGGCAAAATGTTTATCAATCTGCTGCGTGAATTCCAGAGCAGCATTGTAACCCATCTTCCGCTGACGGTTATTCATAGCGGCAACCTCCAAAATCACAGCCAGATTACGGCCGGGTGTGATGGGAATGGTGATCATAGGAACCTGCACGCCAAGGATCTCCTTGTACTGCTCTTCAAGACCCAGACGGTCATAGTTCTCGTGGTTATTCCAATGAACGATATTTACCACGAGATTCACTTCGTTTTCCATTTTAACGGCACCCACGCCAAACAGCTTCGCCACATTCACGATGCCAATGCCGCGCAGCTCAATGTAGTTGCGGATCAGCTCCGGAGAAGTGCCGATCAGCTGGGAACCGGAAATTTTACGAATCTCCACCGCATCGTCGGCAATCAGGCGGTGACCACGCTTCAGAAGCTCCACAGCAGCCTCACTTTTGCCGATGCCGCTCTCACCTACCAGCAGCAAGCCCTCGCCATAGACCTCCATCAGTACGCCGTGGCGGGTGATCCGGGGAGCCATCTGGGCATTCAGATAAGAAATGATGGACGATACGATGGTAGAAGTCGGTTCCTTGCTCAGCAGCAGTGTTACGTTGTGCTTTCTGGCCATCTCAACACATTCCGGAATAGGCTGAATATCCCGTGCGATCAGCAGCGCCGGGAATTTGTAGGAAAAGAGCTTATCCAGTTTCATATGCCGCTGGGTATGGCTGAGCTTTTCCAAATAGCTGGTCTCCGCGTTGCCCATAACCTGCAGGCGCATCGGCTCAAAGTGGTCCATATAGCCGGCAAGCTGCAGACCGGGTCTGGTAACATCCGCCACCGTCAGCTGCACCTTATCAAAGTCTGTAGCCGTGAAAGCCACCTCCAGATGGAAGGCTTCCACCAGCACTTTCAGGGGAATATAATAGTTGTCTGTCATGATTTGACACCCCAAATTCATTCTGATGTTGATATTATAACGGTAAGACCCATCAATATCAACTCAAATTTAAAAAAAGTCGAAAATTTTGCAAAAAAGTGCTTGCATTTTTCAGCAAACTCTGCTATCATATCTAAGCGCCTGTGAAGGCGCTGTTTAGTGATTTATCTGCGGATAGGAGGTGCAGTAGAATGGCAAAGTGTGATTATTGTGGCAAGGGCGTGACTTTCGGCATTAAGGTCTCCCACTCTCACAGACGTTCCAATCGTGCTTGGAAGCCCAATGTAAAGCGTGTCAAGGCCGTCGTCAACGGTACTCCGTGCCATGTGTACGCCTGTACCAGATGCCTCCGTTCCAACAAGGTGGAGCGGGCCGTCTGATTTCCCAGCTATAAAGAACGGTGTCACTTCGGTGACACCGTTTTTGTTTTTGATTTTGAAAAGATCGTTACTTTATATTTTGCTTTAATATGTGTTGATAAATAGCATGTCACAAGCTGCATTCTCACTCTACAGTCGCTTTACATTCAAAGACGTATTCATATTCATATCCCACAAATGTAATGGTCTGCAATTCTCTGTCCACTCTTATCTCTGATATTTCTACCGGCAATTTACCTCTTAATACTTCAAATCGAGAATCGGATATCTCGTATTTTTCAGGAATTGTGGCAGAAAGCATCGTTCCGCTATCCGCTGAGTACTCTCCTGCCCAGCTTGCCCGATCCGCAGCTGTGATTCCAAAATATTTCAGTGAGGCATTTGCATCCCAAGTAGGATCACAATAATAGAACTTGCCATCAATCTGAACGACATTCCACATATGCATGCCTGCGCCACCCACGTGCAAAACCGTTCCGCAAGGAATATCCGCTTGCGTACACAAAAACATATATGCCTGCGCAATATTCGTACAGATACCACTCTTCTCTGCAAGCACATAATACGGCGATGATTTGAGATTCGCTTCATCTTTGCTCAACTTCTCATAATTATCACCAATCAAATCATAATCATAATTCAACTTTTCAATCACCGCATAATACAAAAGCATCGCACGCATCGCTTCGCTATCCGTTGACTTTATAGTGGACAAATATGTGTTCGTCACATCATAAAAATCTTGCAGTTTACTGTCAAAATCTGCTTCGTTTATGCCAAATGTCCATGACACTTTTCCGGATGCTTCGTCATAGGAAGACATCTCATTAAAGTCAGTAAAGGCGCCAAACAAGGGGCAAGAGCAGTGAATTACATATGCCATATCATTTAAAAATCGATGACTGTTCCCGCTTACTTTTATCTCAACGCTATTCTCATATCGTAAGAAGGCATCTATCACTGTTTTTGCCGCGATAACCACATCTTCGCTTACATTTTCCCGGATCATTGGAGAGATTTTTGTCATGTCAACAGAAAATACAGTGTCATCAGACTCTGTAGCTTCGGTTGCGGTCACCTCTTCATCTTCCGTTAATGTCGCCTCTGTATCTTGGTTTATAGGAGCCTCTGTAATATTTTGTGAATTTTGATTTTCTGTGATCTCTATCTCAGGTTCTTGTCTGCAACCTGCTAGCAAAACTGCAATGACACAAAAAATGACGGTTAACGCAATATTGGGAAGCATTCTGTAAGTTTTGTCTCGCATTGTAATGTCCTCCATAAATTCCGCTTTATCGATCTCTTACTGACAATATAGCATATCGGCTATCAAGATGCAACAACCGGCACGGCAGCTCGTACTGCCGTGCCGGTTAATTATTGTATAAGAATACCACCGGCACGGCCGGTGGTTATGATTTCAGATCCAGCCAGCATCCTCGGATTCCGCTTTTTTTGAGCGGTGCAACAGGGTTTTGACGACCTGTGCAGCATTTTCGTTCTCATACAGAACTGCATAGGCAGCGTGCAGGATCGGCATTTCGACACACTGCTTTTGGCATAAGGCCCATGCGGATTTGGCGGCATAATAGCCTTCCACCACTGCGCCAACTTCCGCCATGGCTTCCAGCGGTGTCCTCCCCTGGCCGATCAAAATACCGGCTCTGCGGTTGCGGGAATGCATGGAAGTACAGGTCACGATCAGATCACCAACACCCGCCAGACCTGCAAATGTATCTTTACTGGCGCCCAGAGAAACACCCAGCCGAGCAATCTCTGTAAGACCCCGAGTCATCAGCATAGCTTTGGTATTATCCCCATAGCCCAGACCATCGGTAACACCTGCGCACAATGCAACCACATTTTTCAGTGCGCCGCCAATCTCTGCGCCAACGGGATCCGGACTGGTATAGATACGAAAGTTTTCCGACATAAACGCATCCTGAACAAATTCTGCCAAAGCTTTGTTTTCGCAGGCGGACAGACATCCGGTAGGAATCTCTCTGGCTACCTCTTCAGCATGGCTGGGACCTGTCAGGACTACTACCTGTCTTCCGGTCTCTTGATGTACCACTTGACTCATTCGCAGCGAAGTTCCGTCTTCAATTCCCTTTGTCGCGCAAGCCAGTACCACATCATCATCCAGATACGGCGCAATACCACGGCACACAGCACGCATCGTAAAAGAAGGACAGGCAACTACAACCAGCTTGCAACCACTGACGCATGCATTGTCTGCCGTATGGGAGACAGTCTCAGGCAGAATGATATTGGGCAATCTGGGGTTGCACTGTGTCTGGCACATCTGCTCCGCTTTCCGGGGATCATGGCTCCAAAGGACGACAGCATGTCCATTCTTACACAAGCGGATCGCCAAAGCCGTTCCCCAAGCGCCGCTTCCGATCACCGCCGCCTTCATTTTCTTTTTCCCTTGCCGAAGAGATTTGTTTTACTCTCCTGGCCTTTCAGCAAACGGGAGATGTTGGCTCTGTGCATAAACACAGATAGCAGACCCATGAAAATACCGCAAATCATAACAAGCAAATTATCATGGTGCAGCACCGCAAAGCCAACCACAAAGGTCAGCGCGCCAAGAACAGAACCCAGGGATACGTACTGGGTCAGCAGATAGGCAATCAAGAATACCACCAAAATGGCAACACCGATCCGCCAATCCACCATCAAGCCTACAAACAGGCCGCTGAGGATGCCCTTGCCGCCCTTAAAGCCTAACAGCGCAGGAAAGATATGTCCCAGCATCACGGCGGTACCGCCGATAGCCTTGCCTTCCAATTCCATGCCGTAGGGTTTTAGCAGCAGACCCATCACAAGACAGGCAAGCACTGCCTTGCCCGCGTCGATCAAAATAACATACAGCGCCTGTCCGGCTCCGTAGTTGCGGATAAAGTTGGTAAGGCCTGCGTTACCGCTGCCGTGGCTGCGCACATCATCGTGCTTCAGCTGGGACATGCAGACCGCGCCGTTCAGATTGCCCAGAAAATAGGCAACCAGTAAAGCAATCAGAGCGGAGTAGACCATTACTGATCCTCCTTGTCGCCCTTCTGCCGGATGGTGATCCGGATGGGAGTGCCCATCAGGCCGAAGACCTCGCGGATCTGGTTCTCCAGATACCGCTGATAGG
>JAZRKL010000125.1:0-2495 GCA_045646265.1 Faecousia sp. | reverse complement strand
AACTGCCCCATGGCTCAAGAATCTGCGACCTAAGGGGGATGGATAATTGGTTCAGGCGAAGCATAGGAAGCCGATGGGCTGACGCCCATCAATGACTATAATGATGCCTGAGCCAATCAGACACACCCTTAGGCGGGTTCGGATTATATTGGTCAGGCTAAGGAGGTTCCCCCATGGAGCAAATCAAATCCATGCTGGATTCCATCAATTTTGATTCCGCAACATTTCTAAAGGCAGCTTTGATTCTGGCCGTCACCACCATTTTACTGGGTGTGATTGGGCGGTTTGTATTCGGCAAACGTTCTGCTCTGAATCACAGTGTATCCTCTGCCATCTGCATTCTGTTCGTATACGCTGCCACCGTAGTGCTTTACAGCTTCGGCGCCCGGTACCAGCGCTTTGTGGCTCCCCTGCCCTTTGTCAGCTTCTCCGGCACCCAGATGAAGCTGTTCTCCTTTGCCAGCAACGACTATACGGTTGTTTGCGCGGAGCTTTTGAGCATGGTCATTCTGGCTTTTCTGGCGAATCTGTTTGAAGGCATCCTGCCCAAGGGCAAGCGGTTCATCGGCTGGCTGTTTTTCCGCACACTGGGCATCGTACTGGCTATGGCCGCACATCTGGTAGTGACCTGGCTGTTCCACACCTATCTGCCTCAGGGACTTGTCACTTATGCACCTACGATCCTGCTGGCACTGCTGGTGCTTCTGCTTTTGGTTGGCGCGTTGAAAATCGTAGTCGGCGCCATTCTGGCAACGGTTCACCCGCTGATCGGCGCTTTCTATACCTTCTTCTTTGCCACCGTTGTGGGCAAGGCTCTTTCCAAGGCAGTGCTGACCACTGCCATCCTTGCGGGCATTATCGCCGCCATGAACTACATCGGCGTGTTCACCGTATCCATCGCCAGCGAAGCACTGATCGCTTACATTCCGTTTTTGGTGGTTCTTGTGATCATCTGGTATGTTATCAGCAGATTGCTGTAAAAATTTCTTGTTTTTCCTGTTATTTTTTGTTTTACAAATGGACTCTGCTGTATTATAATAGCAAGGTAATAAGCGTCAAAATAACGCTACCCTATTTTGATTGGAAGTGTTCTCTATGAGTAGAATGATCGGTACCGTTTCTATGGGTATTCGTGCCCCCATGATCCGCCAAGGCGATGATCTGGTTGAGATCGTATCAAACTGCATTCTGGAAGCTATGAAGGAAGACGGCCTGGCACCCCGTGACCGGGACGTTGTTGCTATGACTGAATCCATTGTTGCCCGTGCTCAGGGTAACTATGTCAGCGTCAATGACATTGCGCAGGATGTTCGCAATAAGTTCGGCGGTGAGACCGTGGGTGTTATCTTCCCCATCCTCAGCCGTAACCGCTTCTCCATCTGCCTGCGGGGCATTGCTATGGGCTGCAAGAAAGTCGTTCTCATGCTCAGCTATCCCTCCGACGAGGTTGGCAACCACTTGATCGACCTTGATACCATGGATGCCAAGGGCGTGGATCCTTACAAGGATGTTCTTTCCGAAGCACAGTATCGTGAGCTGTTCGGCTACGCGAAGCACACCTTTATCGGTGTTGACTATGTGGAATACTACTCCTCTCTGGTTCGGGAATGCGGTGCTGAGGTGGAGATCATCTTTGCTAACGATCCCCGTGCCGTTTTGAGCTACACCAAGAATGTTCTCAACTGCGATATTCACACCCGTCAGCGCACCAAGCGGCTGCTGAAGGCTGCCGGTGCCGAAAAGGTCTACGGCATGGACGAGATCATGAGTCAGCCCATCGGTAACAGTGGCTACAATGCCAGCTACGGTCTGCTGGGTTCCAATAAATCCACCGAAGACACCATCAAGCTCTTCCCCAGAGATTGCCAGGATCTGGTGGACAACATTCAGGCAAAGCTTCTGGAAGTCACCGGCAAGCACATTGAAGTGATGGTCTACGGCGACGGTGCTTTTAAAGACCCCGTTGGCAAGATCTGGGAGTTGGCTGACCCTGTTGTCTCCCCTGCCTACACCGCAGGTCTGGAAGGTACTCCCAATGAGCTGAAGATGAAGTATCTGGCCGACAACAACTTCGCCAATCTGTCCGGCAAGGCACTGCAGGACGCTATTAAGGCCGAGATCCTGAAGAAGGATGGTTCCAGCCTGGTTGGCAATATGGCCGCCCAGGGAACCACTCCCCGCCGGCTGACCGATCTTATCGGTTCTCTGTGCGATCTGACCTCCGGTTCCGGCGACAAGGGTACTCCTATCGTCTACATCCAGGGTTACTTCGATAACTATACCACTGAGTAATTGATATTGCTGTATATCAGGGCCTGTTGCTTCAAGCAGCAGGCCCTTTGCTTATAATATCCGCTATGAGGTAAACGAGCGTTTATGCGGGCAGTGCCCGCAGCCAATGCGTGCATAGTGCGGTACTTTTCGTTACTTCCCGGCACCCGCTCGGTGTCGTTCCATGTCTGTCATTCTGAGGCCTTTAGGCCGAAGAATCTCCG
>JAZRKL010000124.1:0-49339 GCA_045646265.1 Faecousia sp. | reverse complement strand
TGTCACACTTGGCGGTTTTGGTGCCATCCTCGGTGCAGGTGGCATCGTTGTTGCTCTTATACTCTGTGTAGCTGTGACCCAGAGCTGCCACTTCATCACCCTTGTAGCTGTCGCCACAGGTAGCGCAGGTATATGTGGTGTAGCCCTTCTCCTCACAGGTGGGTTTGGTCACTACTGCCTTGTAAGCATGGCCCAGAGCAGTGTCCTTGTCCGCAACTGTATCAGTCTTGCCGCAGCCGTTGTCACACTTGGCGGTTTTGGTGCCATCCTCGGTGCAGGTGGCATCGTTGTTGCTCTTATACTCTGTGTAGCTGTGACCCAGAGCTGCCACTTCATCACCCTTGTAGCTGTCGCCACAGTTAGCGCAGGTATAAGTGGTGTAGCCCTTCTCTTCACAGGTGGGTTTGGTCACAACTGCCTTGTAAGCATGACCCAGAGCGGTGTCCTTGTCAACAATAGTGTCGGTCTTGCCACAGCCGTTGTCACACTTGGCGGTCTTGGTGCCGTCTTCAGTGCAGGTGGCGTCGTTGTTGCTCTTATACTCTGTGTAGCTGTGATCCAGAGCTGCCACTTCATCACCCTTGTAGCTGTCGCCGCAGTTTTCACAGGTGTAGGTCGTGTAACCCTTCTCTTCACAAGTAGGAGCGGTTGCAGTGGACTTATAGCTGTGACTCAGTGCATTCACCGTAACTGTCTGGCGGCTCAGTTCTTTATCGCAGACAGTGCAGTACACCACAGTATCATAGCTGCCGGCTGCACCGCAGGTAGCAGCCACCTCATTCTCCACCACAGCCTGGCTGGGAGTATGGGTGGTCAGCTTATCGATGGATTTTTTCGCTCTGACGAGCTCCGTACCACAGACAGCACAGTAAACAACTTCCTCGTAGCTACCGGTATCCTTGCAAGTTGCAGCAACAACATTTTCCTTCACTGCCTTATCAGGGGTATGGCCGACCTTTGCCACAGCGGTGATCACGATATCACCGGTCACCTCGGAGGCAGGAACAGTCAGCATGTCATTTTCAAAGGTAAAGCCAACGGCCTCACCATTGATAGTCACAGTAATGTCAGATGTAGTCAGTGCATAGCACTGATCCATAGTCAGATCTGCAGTATAAGTATTTCCATACTGTGCGCCATTACTGCCATTGGAAGCAACATGCGTGCCGTTAAAAGTAACGGTGTACTGCTCCGGAGCCCAGACAGCATACAGCTTCAAATCACCGGTGACGGTAACGGATGCGCCATCCGCATAGACCACACTGCCGCCGGCAGTGGTGGCCCAGCCTTTAAACGTATGTCCAGCCTTGGTAAAGCCATTGGCTGCCAGAGTCACTTTATTATTGCCAGAGAGAATCTGATCCACAGTGACAGTCACAGCACTCATCGTGCCGGAAGCGCCGCTGCCATCGAAAGTAACCACAGCATCAGTTGCCTTCTGCCAGGTACCATTCTTAACAATGTAAGCATCGCCTGCGACAGCATCCTCGGTGGAAGTGTAGCTGCCGTCCTTATTCAGCAACTGAATACTTGTAATGGGGATGAGTGCGGGGAGAATATTGATGTCCTGCTGGATAGCCTGATAGGTAAAGCTAAAACCCATATATTCCCTGATTTCGGTATGCATTGGGTCCAAGCCAGCTATTAATTGGACAACGCCGGTACCTTTGCTGGAATACACATTGGCACCACCCAGTGTCGTATAGACATAACCGTCAGCGGAAATCTTGCCGTTCAGATTAATCTTCACATCAGTCAAATCCGCTTCGGTACGGTTGTAGGTTCTGGTCGGCGAATAGGGCAACGGAATAAACTTTCTACCTTGGTTGACGAAAGTACCGCCAGTGGAAGGAACAGGATTGCCGTCTGCGTCAACGCCGATATAGCTGTCCCACTCGTCGGCATCATATGCATAAACACTCCAGCCTTGTGCAACATTCAGTTCCGCACCGTTGGCAACGTTCACCTCAGAACCGGGAAGCAGAGCCATATTCTGGTTGATCACAGTTTTTCCGGAATTGATGGAAATGCTGATATTGCTGTTAATCGGCAAAGTATAATCAGAAGAATTGACAGCCGTACCTGCCAGTTCCAGAGACAGGCTGTTGATCTGGGCATCACCATGGACACAGATCTCCAGACGGTCCTGAGAAGGGATATACTGCTTGGTAATATAACCGCCATCCTCTGCCACAAACATAGCGCCCGCGCCCATGAACTTGACACCGGAGGACAAAGCCATACTACTCATGAACAGAGAGGTGTAGACATACTCGTCAGCGCCGGATTCCAGCACCAGCTTGGTCTCCACATTCTGCACATAGTACTGAGACAGAGGGAACACACCCATCTCACCGCCCAGACCCTCAGGGTCAGCCAGAATAAGTGTTGCAGAACCACCGCGGAAGTCAGTGAACTGCATGTTCTCATATACCTCTGCGCCACTCTTTGCTCTTACGACACCGTCGCCAATGATGTAACCCCAGACATAAGCCGCGCCGCCATTATTGATGACGATTTCAGAGCCCTCGTCCATCCGGACAAAGCCCACGGGACCGGTGGGGCAACCCACATAAGAACACACGCCGTTGGCGCTGTTGCCAGCAGTATGCTTACCGCTGACACTGATAGCACCGTTGACAGTGATAGACGCGCCGGACGCCAGATTCAGCGTCTTATAAGCATAGGGTTTCTCCCAGGGCGTTGCGCCAGTAACAGCGCCACTCTCATTCTTTACAACACCGGTATTGGCAGGTGTAGTAGTATAACAGGTATATGCATCATCAAAGGGAATCAGCAAAGTAACACCGGCGGGAATGGTGTAGTCCCCGGAAATCGTGCCGCTGCTGATCAGTACGATCATGTCCTTGCCGTTGGCAACCGCATAAGAGGCTGCCTCGCCCAGATCGGTAAAGTTAGCACCACCAACCTGGAATACCGCTGTAGTATCAGGCTTAAACTCAGGAACAATAGTCTGATCCGCGTCAGACTGATAAACCGTTTCCGCAGTGTAAGACACATACTTACCCGTGGTAACATTATACCAGCCGAAGAACATGTAGCCATCATCAGCAGTAGCCTTCAGCGTATAGCTCTTGGTGGAATTCTGGACGATCTGGGTATCGGCAGAGATAGTAGTCTCCACACCGTCTGCATTGGTAACGGTGTAGCTGCCGTTTTCTGCTGCCCGGAAAGTTGTGGTCGCATCCCGTTCAACCACCACAGCTAAATTAGTAATAGTAATAGAAGCATTATTCTGAGAGCTTGGGCGCTGGCTAACTGACAACTCAATATTCAGAGCGCCATTTGCGTCCATATTTACCGTATAAGTACCGCTTCCGGTAAGCTTCTCGCCACCAATTTTGACAGTACCGGAAGTCGTGCTGATGGTATAGTCAAAACTCAGTTTTGCTTCATTCTCTCTATTGTTTGTAATAGTCAGTGTGGAGGCTTCCGCCTTGTAATAAGCAGCCTTTGCACCCTTTACGCTGCCTTTGATCTGGGTGCCACCGGCACTCCAGTCCACAGTACCGCCTTTACTGGCCTCCGTATAGGACAAGCCAATTGCGGAATCAGACAAGCCGGTCAGCTCAGCCGCATGGGCATGAAGAGCGATGCCGGGAAGCAGTGCCACGATCATGCACAGCGCCAGAATACCCGACAACAGACGCTTGAAGCTATGACTTTTCATGTTCTTCGTTCCTTTCACATTTCGTACAAATTTGCTGCGCAATCACTTACAGGAAAAACTCTATCCTCATAGGTCACTGCTCGCAATGCGCCATTTTAACAAATACAGTATACTCTTTCAGATAGCAAAAGTCAATGACAACGCCGTATTATTTCCCGCAACCCACAGCAACAGTGAAACAGCAAAACGGACGCAGCCAAATACTGCATCCGTTTTCAGTACATTATTTTACTTTACCCCGCCGCAGCAGCCGTCGCAGCCGCCACGCTACCCGTTTCAATAACTTTCTAAACGGATAAATCGCAACCCAAATCCTGCTGTAAAGCTGATAACCGAGGCTATCCACGCTGATTCGCTTCTGTCCCCGCCGAAAAGCAACGACCACCGCAAGGATCTGCTCCGGTCGGATTCTCTCGTATTCATAGGTATTGTCACCCAGGCACACATAATAATCCTGCTTCACACCAACGATCCGGTGCATCACATATTTCCCGCTGGGATACTGGTAAACCGGCAAATCGTACTTCTTTAGCTTCCCAGCAATCGGTCCGACCTCCACCGCATCTTTCCCCTGCCGCAGCATAGGAAGCATGCTCACTCCCCGGAACGGAAGATAACGGACGGTCTGGCCTGCCGCCAATCTTTGACGAACCAAGGGCATCAGTTCTTCTTCCGGGATCAAATGCTCATTCAAGGAATCCATTGTCATTGAGTTTATCCACAAAAGCGTCTACACAACCACGGGCAGTTGCCGCATCCACATCATATTCAGCGAGAAGTGCCTGCACCAAAGACTCCCTATCGGTCTCATTTTGCAGTCGTTCCCACAGGAATCGCCCAGTCTCGTTGAGCGTTATCATCACATTCAGGTCCAATTCACCGCCGGTGGGCAGAACTACTGTCTGACCTGTCACTTGGTGCAGCAAAAAGCCATCCTTAATTTTCACGTTTATCAACCTTTCTTTTCCCAGACATAGCCTCATAAGAAACCTGTGCTGCCTGAGGGTCCATATTACAGCCCATCTGCCAGACGGGCACCTGTGTCAAAAGCTTGTCCAATAAAATCATGATTTTCATCCGCTGCTCGGCGCCACCGGGCCGGATTGTTTGCTCCAGCAAAGAGAAAATCGCTTTTGTTCCGCTGAATGGCGCAATCGTATTCTCCTCTGCCCTGTGCAGAAAGCAAATGCCTGCCAGCTTTGCGCGGATATTGGTACTGATATCATATTTGCCGCTCCATGGAGTGCCATAGGCATACCACTGGCCATTCTCAAGACGGATTGCCGGCTTATCGTCATTCAAAATAACGGCACGGTCTCCAAAAACCTGTTGCCAAAGACCGGTATGAGTGGATTTTCCTGTACCGCAGGGAGCCGAGAACAGGTACGCCCAGCCATCCACCACAACAGCAGAGGCATGCAGCAGCATTCCATCGAAATTTAGAAGCTGTCGGTAAAAATTACCGCCGGTGCTCATGTATTCGCTGTCCTCATCGCTCAGGTGCGGCTGGTTTTCCTGAAGTTTTTTCCAATCCGAGCGGATCACAATATCCGGCTCAGCGGGTTCACACAAATATGGCTGCGCCTGCATTACCGTCCGGCCGAAGCTGTCCATCTGTACTGTTAATCCAGCGATGTTATAAAACTGTTCCATGTTTATACTTTCCCGATCTATCAGAAGTTATAGTCCAGACCCACAAATCGCAGCATTTGCTGCCTGATTTCCATATTGTCCTGGGTCAGTTCCTCCAGATTCTTTTCATGATGAGCCAGAGAATCCCGCTCAAACAAAACTTTATAGAACGGACGAACCAGCCATACTACCGGCAGTAATCCAGGTGCCTTTTTTAATATCTTATACTTACTCTTTAAAACGTCTACGCTGGGAAATGCCGTCTGCCAGAGATAAAGCAGTTTACCGTTTTTTCCCAGGATTGAATGCTTCGAGTCCCGTACAGCCCGTGACAGAACACGGCTCTCAATCTTTCCCCAGCTTCCGCTGGCAAAGATAAACTCTGTCATATGCTGAACAATCGCATCTTCCTGTGTCTGTTCAAACCACGCGCCGATCAGCCGCCGAATGTTTTTATAAAACTCTAAAAGTTTTAACTTTTCCAGCTCCGCCACCACATAACCTTCGTTCAGGTCTGGATAAGTTCGCAGATAGACCCACAGATCCACCACATGACGGCAGCCAATACCGCCGTCGCGGTAATGCTTTGCAAAATGGGTGAACAGATAGATCCATTCATCCTCCGCTGTCATTGCATAGCAGTTCCCCTGTTTTACC
This sequence comes from Faecousia sp., assembly GCA_045646265.1. Classification (GTDB taxonomy): domain Bacteria; phylum Bacillota; class Clostridia; order Oscillospirales; family Oscillospiraceae; genus Faecousia. The sequence continues at coordinate 43,359 of JAZRKL010000124.1, read as the reverse complement.
TTGGCAAGTTCCCAACCGTCACCAAAATACGCATAAAGGTCTACATTATAGGACGGTATCAACCGCTTGTGAAGTTCCGCGGACAGTGAACTGTTCCGCCAGCCCAGTTCGTGATCGGTGTCATATTGCTCCGCAAAACCCAGGTTCTCCATTAGTTCACGGATCTTATCATATTGTTCCAGCCGAATCAGAATATCCGCGTCGCCCATGGCACGAAGTTCAGGCTTTGGATAGCGCCTCTTCATGTTGCATCCCTTCAACGGCATATACGCTATACCGTTTTCATCAAAGGTGCTGCTGACACGCTCTACTTGATTCATCTGCCTTTCACTGACCATCAGACTCTTGCAGTAATCCGCAAACAGTTTTTTCATAACAGGCATTTCGGCTGAGAATCCGCAGTATGCTGCGCCTTCGTACGCAAGGGCCGTAATATGGTGCTGTTTGATCAGCGGATACACTTGCTCCAGGTCGAACTCCCGTGGCACAGGATGCGACATCTGTGTAACCGCGCTTTTGAGCAGCGCTACAATACCTCTTTGATCAACGGTCATATATCTCCTCCGCCGCAAAACCCTGCGGCTCTCTTGCTTATGTGATATCCAGGATCTTCCGTTGATGCTTGCATATTCTCTCAAGCACAGGTTGACCCAATTTAGCCTCAATCCTCTGAATCGCACGCCCCAGATTCGGCGGTCTATCCAACGTATTATGGCAATCCGACCCAAGCAAATGGATTTGATTTGCTTTCAGCATCCGCATGGCCATTGCCGATGTGGTACGGTTTAGGAAAAAATGAGTGTTGGCCTGCACCAAAACCGTCAGTTCAGCCAAGCGCTCCGGAATCCGGAAGCTGCGCAGGGGTCGAATATACCGGTCAATATGCGCAATAACCGGAACAATTTTCCGCATCTCCCAAATTTGCTCCAATTCCAGGTACATACTGTCTGTCCAAGGTGCCGCAGGCATCTCTACAAGGATTGCATTGCCGCCGGCAATTGTCAGCTCCGGAAGCCACTCGGTCTCGCTCATTCCCGGGAAATAGGCGACTTCAGCCCCTAAGATGATCTTAGGAAGGCCCGGAAGCTTATCCGTTTCAGCCCGCAGCGTAACCTCTGCAGCAGCTCGTCTTTCCAGAAAAGACTCCGGTCTATCCCATTTCGCATAGAAATGCGGGGTCGCCAGAACCTGTTCTATTCCCTGCTCCGCTTCCATGCGCATCAGTGCGATGGATTCGTCCAGTGCCGCACTTCCGTCATCCACGCGTGGGAGAATATGGCTGTGACAATCAATTATCCCAGGCTTCATTTTCTTACACTTTTCGGACCGGGCTGCTTAGTCGTAGAGCGACCGGCCCTATAATACTCGCTGCCGCCATTGGAATAGTAGGTGGACGCTTCTGTGGTGCCATTAAATACCACACCAAGGATTCTGCTGCCGACAAACTCGAACTGGCGGACAGCATCACTCAAGCCTGCCCGATCGCAATGATTCTGACGAACCACTAAAATCATACCATCCGTATGTCCCGCTACTGCCAGCGCATCACTGACTTCACCAACAGGAGGCAAATCCAGAATAATGTATTCATATTTCGTCCGCAGGTACTCCAGCATTTTCCGCATTCTTTCAGAACTCAAAAGTTCCACGGGGTTAGGAGGAATCCTGCCGGAAGAGATCACGTGGAAAGCCTGCTCCTCCCCTTTCAAACCGCACATCTGGATCAAATTGGAGGTCTGGGTCTGACCGGACAGGAAATTGGACAAACCGCTGGCCAAACTGACGGGCAGTTTCTTAATGATGGAAGGTCTGCGCATATCGCAGTCCACCAGCAACACGCTCTTGCCCAGTTGGGCCGCGCTGTAGGCCAGATTCACAGCAGTCAAGCTCTTACCCTCACCGGATATAGCGCTGCAGATGCCGATTACATGACTCTCGTTTTCATCCGCAAAGGAGAACTGCAGCTTCGTACGCAAAAGCTTGTAGGCTTCCGCTGCGGAGAAGCTGATGCCCGCGCCAATCAGTTCCGCAGGTCGATGGTCCTTCATCGTATATTTCCCGGATTTTGTTTTTTTCGTGCCTAACCCATAATAGGCACCGTCACCGGAGGATGCGGTCATGTCAGGAACCTCAGCCAGAATGGGGTATTCACACAGTTGGGTAAGATCCTCCGGGGTGTGAATCGTTACATCCATCAGCGCGCGCAGCACAACCACCGCAGCGGCCAGCACAAAGCCGACCAACAGACCAATGATGGTGTTCTTTGAATAGTTGGGGGAACTGGGGCTGAGGGGTGGCACAGCCGCAGCCACTACCTTGGCAGAGGAGCCATCAATAATGCTGGAAATCCGGTCGGGCAGCACATTGGTTACAGCGTCTGCAATTTTCTGGGCCTCAACAGCATCCTCTGCGGTTACTACCACCTGGAAAATTTCCGTAGAGTCCACAGACTCCGCGCTGATCATGCTCATGAGTTCCACGTTGGTATATCCTACACCGGCATACTTGCCAATGGCATCCATTGTCTCTCTGGTATTGAGGATCGCAATATAGGACTTGACCAGGCCGCGGGATGCGGAAATATCGGCAGAGGTGATGCCCGAAACGTTTTCTCCCCGGCTGGAACTATTATTTACGTAAAACATAGCCGAGGATTGGTACTTCGGCGTAATGAAGCAGACCGTAAACAAAAGGGTACATACAGCGCAGACCACCGCAACAATACCCACCAGCCAGGACTTGCGCAGCAGCGCACGTCCCAGTCGCTTCAGATCAATCTCGATTTCTTCGTTGTTATTTGTCATTTTAGTGTCCATAAGGGGCCTCCAGCTCCGTTTTGCCGCCAAAAGTGGCGGCACATTTTGGAATAATTTAATATAAAGAACATCACTCCGGTCGTTTTCGTGCCGGCAGCAGCTCCATGATATACTTGGGATTTAACCCTCGGAGCAGCAGGATATTATTTCTACGGATGGATTTCATGAAGAAACCAACCACAAAATTTGTGACAAACTGCGTCACAACAGATGCAAGCGCCGCACCGCAGGCCCCCCACAGGGGGATCATTATCGCATTCAGCAGGATGTTAGCCGCCACACCGCATACATTAATCAACCACAGGCAATCATGTTTCTCCTCTCCCAGTATCCATACATTACGTACTGTCCCCATGTAGGAAAAAGCCAGCTGCCATACAATGATCTGCAAAACCGGAACCGCCGGTAAATAATCCTTTCCATACAGAATCAGCACAATCGGTTTCGCCAATATTGTAAAGCAAACACTTTGCATCGCGGTCATATAGACCATCAGCGAATACAGACGTGTAACATTCTTCTCAAATAATTCCGTCGATTCTGTCTTGCTTTCCAAGATTACCGGCCGCATAGAGTCAACGATTGCAACATAAACAAAGCTGACAATAATTGTACAAGTAATTGCTGTTGTATAATATCCGTTTTCTGTATTACCGGCAATCATTTTCAACATAATATGGTCTGTATTCTGAAATACCGTCACCATCAATGCTGCTAAGATGTAGTATTTACTTCTAGAAAACATGTCCTTGGCCAAAGACACAGAAAAGCTAACCTTCTGCCTTGTAAGGTGTTTGAAAGTTAAAAGCATTAGAAGACCTGCCGCACAGTACTCAACTGCATGGGACAGGGCAAACCAGTAAACCGATTTTTCTGTAACAAGCAGATATATCTTGTAAGCAGAGAGTACTAGGTGTGCACCAAGCAAGGCTACAGAAGAATATTTGGAAAGCAATTGTGCTTGAAACCAACACTGAAACAGATCCATTGTCTGAAACAGAAGGCACACACTGTACAATCCGCATACCAGGATTGTCGTCTTTTCTCCCGGATTGGCTACAGCAGCAAAGATTGTCACGCCCACCATGCAAGCAACTGCTGATGTCAAATTCATCAGCAACGCTGTACCAAAGATCTCACCGTTTTTTTCCGGCTTTGTAACATATTCCTGTACAAGGATGTCCTTCAAACCCAACTGCATCAGCGGCGCTGCAAAAGCCACAACGGATGCCGCATAGCTGATCAGTCCGTAATTGGATGGCCCCAGATAGCGGGCTGAAAGCATACCCACAACCATCTGCAGCAAGGATTGTGCAACTTTGCAAATGATGATCCATTTTGCGTTTTGAACCACCTTATTACTTATCATAAAAAAACCTCTTGTATGATCATTGGGCACCGTGGGGTATACACTTTGCATATACAAACGGAATTGCCAGAATAAAATATGCCATATATCCGGCTTCCGTCCGTAGCGACGAATTATAGACAGAAATAATCATGCACAGAATTGCCATGATTCTGCCAACAACACACCAGGCCACTCCCTCACCCCGAAGTTTCTTGTGTATCTTACAAATCTTCCAATAAACCAATACAAAAAAACCAAAATAGAAAACTAACCCAATCCAGCCAGTTTCCAGATAGATCATAGCATAGGAAAGCCAGGTATAGTGTAGATCGCCATACTTCTCAAAAAACGGTGTATTCAGAAACGCAAAGCCTGAGGTATCACAATTGCCCAACCCTAGGCCAAACAATCGCTGCCAACCATTCTTCAGCCACAACTCATTGATCTGTGGAATTGCGTTCAAGCGGTTTAGGTCACCGGAGGAAGTGTAACCTCTGTTCGATGTCGCTTTCACCCAGAAATTTGACAGAGAAAAGAAGCCATCAAACATTGGGAAAATTGTCGAAAGAAGCTCCGCGCACACCAATAGAATCAGAGTTCCGCCAAGGATAATATTTAGTTTTCGCCAGGTAAATCCTGTTGTCAGAATTGCGCACACGAGGACAAGGGCAAATTCCGCAAAAAAGAACTTCATTTCCGCCAATGCGGCCACAAGTAGCATAGCTGCACATTTTGCAAGGCACATCCATAGTTTTTCCCGTTTTGTCAGATAAAAGACAAGGCTTTTTACAGAAATAATCAGAAAAAACACATTGCTATATCCATTGGCGCCTGTCTCTACGCCAAAAATGCCGCCCAAATAGTCGCCCTCCAAACCCAATGCAAAATATTGGTACAAAGAGACAACTAAATTCAGCCAAAAAAGCCAGTCGAACAAAGACAAGTATTCTTCCACATCATCGGCTGCAAGAAAAGTACAAAACGCAAAATACGCGACATAGAATCGAAAATTATTGCGTATTCCCCACAGGTAAAACAGCGGAGATTGGAGTTGCATGAGAACCCCCATCAGGGAATACAGCAAATACAGCCAAATCCACATCGATGATTTACCAATTCTGCCACTCTGCTGCATTCTTTGCTTCAGCATCATGAACCCCAACAGACATAGCCACACAACATCCAATGTATAGCGGATTGCTTTGGGCAGTCCCAACAGTTCATTCAGCAAGCCAAACAGAAATGGCAGCAGAATTAAAAGCCACATGAGCCAGCCTGCCTGAGTCCGCTTTTTAATTGTAATCCTCCACTTGCTCATGCAGCGTTTTCCTCAACTAATTTTTGTGTTCTGCCCGGTCTTTCGCCAGAAGCAGCAACATGCACATTAATGCCTTTTTTCTCCCCATGGCCCACAACAGAATTCTGCGCATTCTGCCATAACGTCTGGTTTTTACGGATGTCAATGCTTTCTGGACAGTCTCATCCGATAAAATTGCTTCAATATGTCCTATTTTTTCCGTATTCTTCAGGTTGCTCGCCATCAGTTGTTTCATTACAGCAATGGTTAGACTTAGGTAAAGACCCTCTACCGATTGCTTTGTTTTGGAGCAATAGGCTTCCCCTTCAAGTAACTCTGTACAGGCGAAATAGAAATCCCTGTTTCTCAAATGGCGATCTTCTCTATAGACCTGTGTAAGTGATGCTTCATTTTCACAGTGATAATATAAGCTCTCGCTTAATACAGCCGCACTCTGGACTTGGGGGAAGAGACGCAACAGAGAATAGCTGTCTTCCGAGATGATCTCACGTTCAGATACAAATCGCCAACCGGTTCGTTTGATCAGTTCCGTTGAGAACAGGCACATACATGCGCTTAGGCAAATTCCCGTTACTTGCGCTTCCCCGTGTCGATTGTCGACCATATCAGGCAGCAGGATCGTTTGCACTTCTACACCCCGATAACAGCTTTTCGGAAATTGCGGCACATTTTTCTTAACAACACCGCCATCTCTTCCTATCCGGTAGTTACCGAACAAGACCACCTCGGCAGCTTCTCGCTCCGCCATTTTCAACGCCTTTTCTATCGTGTCCCGCTCTACATAATCATCGCTGTCAAAAAAGCAGATATACGCACCGGTGGCTGTCTCAATGCCGGTATTTCGTGCCATGCCCAAGCCGGCATTCTTTTTATGGACCACTTTGATTCTACTGTCCCATTCTGCCCAACGATCGCACATTTCCGGGCACAAATCAGGGGAACCGTCATCCACAAGTATAATCTCTAGATTTTTGTATGTTTGGTTAACAATACTTGTAACACATCGGTCCAGGTATTTCTGTGTCTTGTATATGGGAACCACCACAGAAACCAACTGATTACTTCTGTCCATAGCTTACTCGCCTTCCCTAAACAACTGCAAACCACCTACGCGCAGGCCAAAACTGTACAACGAGTATTTTTCTTCATATGTAGCACGGCTGTTTTCGGCCAGATGCGCATATAGCGCCGGGTCTGCCTGCAAACGGGTAATTGCGTCTATCAGACTCTCTTTATTCTTAGGCACCAGAATGCCTGTTTTTCCATCTTCCACATACGCCTCAGCCAGGCAACTGGGAGTTGTGATTATGATCGGCTTAGAGAACGACATCGCCTGAAGCAACACCGTTTCTCCCGCTACAAGATCACCATCAAGGATTGGGATTACCATGCACATACAATCCCGGATCATTTCATAGGATGCTTTTCCCCAGATATCATTAAACAATGTGATATTCTCCGGAAGCTTATCACACTTTAGTTCATCACAAACGATGTATAGCTTATGCTCCGTATCACTCATCGCATGGATCAGGAACTCCCAGTCTCTGTTGCTTCGTCCCAATGCTAGGACATAGTCACTATTGTTCTCCCGCTTTGGTTCAACAACCTTCGTAAAATCATTGATACCAAATGGAATGTATACAAACCGTTCTCTAGGTTCATCAAACAATTCAGCACAACGATCACAATAACTTTGAGAACTACATACGAAAACATCCACATACGGACTTTTCACTATATATTTCATAAAAGAGAAATATATTTTACCCATCAGTCCCCGCTTGGGTTTGTAAATGAAGTTTTTGATTAGCAGAGTATTGTATTTTTTTGCATGAAACAATTTGCAATAGAACGCAAAAATCAGCCCATAAAAAGCCTGCCATCCAATAATATGATGATACTTCTTTCGATTTATAAAGATGTAGAACGGAAAAACGAAGTATTTAGCATATCTTATCGCATTATCCAGAGAACTGGCACGTCCCTGGTTTGAAGTGCAAACCAACGCTTCCCAGTCCATGCCCGTTACCTGAACCAGGCCTCTGATAAATTCTGCTGCTTCCTGCTCGATACTATCAAACAGCGCGATATTTATCTTCATCTTTCTATATTCTCCTTCAGTCCAGCTCTAATCACGCCTGAAAATATCCCTGGTGTATACCTTTTCCTTTACATCATCCAGAACCGCATCATACCGATTTGCAACAATTGCATCACATTCTGCTTTGAATTGCGCAATATCACGCATCACGCAACACCCCAAGAAGCTGTCTGCATCAGTGATGGTGGGTTCATACACAATGACTTCCGCACCCTTATCAAGCAGGAGCTTCATGACACTTTGAATCGAACTCTGTCTGAAGTTATCAGAATTACTTTTCATCGTAACACGAAAAATACCGATTACGGGCGGTCTGGACAAATCGCAGCGATTGGCGTCTGCCATCTCATACACCCGCTCCGCGACAAACGCCTTTCTTGTGTCGTTACTGTCCACAATTGCGGAAATCAAATTTTCTGGAACGTTCTGGTAATTTGCCAGCAGTTGCTTTGTATCCTTCGGCAGACAATATCCGCCATATCCAAAGCTTGGGTTATTATAGAAATCTCCAACCCGGGGATCCAGACACACACCAGAGATAATTTGATTGGTCTTCAAGTCCTTCATCTCAGCATAAGTATCCAGCTCATTGAAGAACGCAACACGCAGGGCTAGATATGTATTTGCAAACAGCTTAACGGCTTCTGCCTCCGTTGCACCCATGAACAGCACATCGATTTTCTCTTTGAGGGCAGCCTCTGTTAGCAGCTCCGCAAAGCTGTGAGCCGTCTCTGTCAGGATCAGGTCCTGCTCATCAAGTCCTAGGATAATTCTACTGGGGTAAAGATTGTCATACAGCGCCTTGGACTCCCGTAAAAACTCCGGGCAAAAGAGTATCTTCACCCCTGGATATTTTTTTCTAAGCGACTCTGTATATCCAACCGGAATTGTGGACTTGATGACAACAATAGTATCCGGGCAAATCCTCACTACAGTCTGTAGCACATTTTCCACCGCCGATGTATCAAAAAAGTGTGTGATTTCATCGTAATTGGTCGGAACTGCCACAAGAACATAATCCGCGTTCGAATACGCAATCTCTGGATCGGTTGTTGCAATCAAATTCAGTTGTTTTTCTTTCAGATACAGTTCAATGAACGAATCCCGAATCGGTGATTTTCCTTGATTGATAAGACATACCTTATCAGCATCAATATCCAACGCAAATACGTTATTTTTCTGCGCCAACAAAATCGCATTAGATAATCCCACATAACCAGTACCCGCTACGGCAATTTTCACTTTCTGCTTTTCCATACACATACCCATATATACAACAGGATAAATTCGATTTTTATACTTTCTTGCAAGGGCTCTCGCAGGTACTACATCTGTCCAGTTCTTCCTTGCTCACCTTACCGTCCCGGTAGTCCCGGACGATCTTGTTTTCATACATGGAATAAGGTTTCTTCATGAACAGTGCCTTAAACTTATGCCACACCACCCAGATGCCGGGTACCCAGATGTACTTGTGCATAGCCGGGGACACGGAGCCGATCATCCAGCAGTTCCGGTCGCAGCAACGCACCTGCTTGCGCACCTGCTCTGCCTCTTCACTGTTCCACAGTTCTTCCCAGCTCTGCCGGTTTAGATTGCCCATCACCGCCTTTTCCTTGGTGCCGTTGCAGGGCATTACATCGCCGAAAGGGTCGATGAAGAAAGTATCAAAGCTCATATCACAGGGCAGCAGCCGCTTCTGGCTGTAAATATAATTGATCAAGCCGTGATTGAAATAGGCCCGAAACCACTTCTTAGGGCTGTTGGATTTGAGAAGCTCATTCACTAAGCTCTCAAAATGGGCCGCCACCATGGGCCGGTCGTGGATAATATTGTTGGACTCCACGAAATAGAAGCTGTTGTGGAGGCTGGCCGTGGCAAACTCCAGGCCCATCTCATCGGACAGCTTGTACAGAGGCACCAGGTCCGGGGCATTCCGATCCTGGACCGTCATTCCGAAGCCCACATCCGTCATGCCCATTTCCCGAAGTTTTTTCAGGGTGGTATAGCCCCGGTTGAAACCATCCTCCAGGCCGCGGATCTCGTTGTTGGTCTGTTCCAGGCCCTCGATGGAGATACGGATGCCGATATTAGGAAACTCTTTACACAGATCCACAATTCGATCCGTGAAGAAGCCGTTGGTGGAGATCACGATCCGGTCACTCTTCTTGTAAAGCTCCAAGACAATGTCCTTCAGGTCCTCCCGGATGAAGGGCTCACCGCCGGTGATATTTGTAAAATACATATCCGGCAGCTTGCGGATGGTCTCCAGAGAAATTTCATCCTCCGCCCGGGAGGGTTCTTTGTATCGGTTGCACATATTGCACCGGGCATTGCACCGGTAAGTAACGATTACGGTGCCATTCAGTTTCTTCGCCATATCAATTTCCTTTATACACTTCCAGCAGTTTCTCTGAATAACCAATTACTGTATCAAAGCAGGACTGTCCGCAAAACTCCGACTGGATTTCCTGGGTCCACATCTGCTGAATTTTCTTTTTTAACTCTTCTGCGTTTCCGCTTTCAAACAATTCACCGGTTACACCTGGGTTGATCAGTTCCGGAATACCTCCGATGTCCGCACCCAGCACGGGAGTTCCATACATCTGGCTCTCCATCACTGCGAAGGGACAATTTTCATACCACTCCGAGGGATACACAGAAAACCGAGCTTCACGGATTAGCTTCTCCAGCGCTTCACCGGACTGGAATCCCACATTTTTAATATTGGGGACACCCTCCAGCAGATGCTCCAGAGGGCCGGAGCCGGCAAAAACAAAAGGTATCTCCGGCAGTTCCTTTGCCGCCTGCACCAGCGTCCGGATTCCCTTCTCTTCCGAGTAGCGGCCAAAATACAGGATATAGTCCTTTTTTTGCACTGTCCGTTCCTCTACCGGATCGATGAAGTTGTGCATTGCAACGGTCTTCTGCGCAAGAATCGGATTTGTATCCAGCTTGGTCTTCATAAAATTGGAACAGCAGATAACGCAATCGATCTGCTTATAAACACCCATCCATTTCCAAAAGAGTGCCTCAGCAGCACCAACCATGCTTTTAACCAGAGAACCGTGGATGCATCTGCCCTTGGCACAACTCAAATAATGGCCTCCCAAGCATTCTTCACAGTTTTCATTGGTACCCAGATTCCGGCACATGTGATTAGGGCAGACCAGCTGGTAATCATGAGCTGTATAGAGAATGCGGCATGTATGCCCGCACTGTTTCTCCCACTTGCGGATCTCCAGAATGATGCTGGGCGTCAGCTGGTAATTGAAATTATTCAGATGCACTACATCCGGCCGAAAATCATCCAATATCAGCCGGATCTTTTTTCTTGCCTCGGCAGAGTAGATGGTCTTGATAGGATAGGTCAGCTTAGATAACATGGAACCGCCGTGGAAATCCATATTGGAGGTATAAGCCTCCACCCGATTACCCACAATTCGGTTAGGATGCTCCATACCAAAGTACTGCACTTCATGTCCCTTGGCCTGTAGTTCCTGGCCCAGCTTGAAAATGTAGGTTTCCGATCCTCCATTGGGATACAGAAACTTATTCGCTATTAAAACTTTCATTGATACAACTCCAGTGTTTTTGTCACCACATCGTCCCAGTTGTATTTTTCGCAGATATAGCCGCAGGCATTGGTTCTATACCCGGCGACCAAGGTGCCGTCATCGCATAGTGCCTGCAACGCTTCACGCAATTGAGCCACATCGCCCTGTGGAAATGTAACTGCGTGATCTTCTACGACCTCAGCGCACTCCGGAATATCCGAGACCAAACAGCAATTGCCATAACTCATAGCCTCCAACAGACTTAGCGGCATCCCCTCCATATCAGAAGGCAGCACATATGTATAGGCATTGCTGTAAAGCTCTTCCAGGGGTTTCCCTTGAACAAAGCCGGTGAATAGAATTCGATTGTCCCCTTCTGCCAAGGTTTTCAGCTGTTGCACATAATCATCCGTATCCGACGCGCCACCGGCAATAACAAGTTTTCTCTCAGTTTTTACATTCCGGAAGGCCTTGATCAGGTAATGGACGCCCTTTTCCGGAACCAATCTGCCCAAAAAAAGAATATACCCATCTTTCTCCAGACCATATGCTTCCTTAATCTCATGAGCCTCTGCAAGCACCGGCTCACTGACACCATTGGGAATCCAGACAGTCTCCCGTCCGTAGGTTTCCCGAAAATACTGCTGCACATTCCGGCTCAGCACAATGATCTCATGAGCAAACCGGACGGCCATTTTTTCACCTAAGCGGATGTATTTTGAGCCAAATCCACCCTTCCACTTTTCACGCTGCCAATCCAGACCATGAACCGTCACTATTACGCGCTTGCCCAAAAATCTCAACAGCCAGCACATAAAGGCAGGACCTTCCGCATGGATATGAACCACCTTTGCACGACTGAATCCGGCACACAGGGCAGCGAAAAAGCTGGCGGTCACTGCCGCCAAGCCTTTTTTATCCACTGTCGGTACAGTTTTCAGTGTCACATTCCGCCAGTTCTTCATTGCTTTATTATCGAACTGCGAACCGCTTACATGATGACCGCCCCGGTTATAGCAAATGACCTGATGGCCACGGGCAGCCATAGCAGTACTCAGTTCCTCCACCACGATCTCCACACCGCCCTCACGGGAGGGAATGCGTTTATGACCGAACATCGCAATTTTCAAATTATGTCCCTCATACACCGTTCATGCCGAAAACGGCACCAAAGGTGGCCCAAATGATCTTTCTGTCAGTTTTCAGACTACGCTGCTCAATATAGCGCACATCCAGTTCCATCCACTCATCAAAGCTCAAACTGTTCCGGTCAGGCTGGATCTGCCACAGGCAGGTCAACCCAGGCGTCACAATAAGCCGCTGGCGGGCATAGGCATCGTACTGCTCAACCTCGCGAGGAATGCCGGGCCGTGGTCCAACCAGGCTCATATCACCTCTCAGCACATTCCAAAGCTGGGGCAACTCATCGATGCTGGCTTTGCGCAGAAACTTACCAATGCGGGTGATCCGGGGATCTTCCTTGATTTTAAATACCGGGCCCTCCATTTCATTATACTGAAGCAAATCATTCAATTCCGCCTCCGCATTGGGCCGCATGGTGCGAAATTTGTAAAATCTAAAGGGTTTTCCGTCCCGGCCGATCCGGGTCTGTGCAAAAATAGGACCCGCGCCGGGGCTGTCAATAACAATGACAAGCGCCACGATCAGCAAAAAAGGCCAAAGAACCAGCAGTGCCAACAGGGATAAGATCACATCATGAGTCCGTCGAATCTTCCAATACCGGCTGTCCCGTTGCAAGATCGTATCCCGATCCAGCACAGGCTCCCGTACCACTGTTTCTTTTATCTCTACAGCATTCATATGAACAACTCCGTAATTTCATTTGAACGAACTACACGGAATGCCCTAATGGGCATACCAATAGATGATATTATCATAACATATTGTCTGATTTTTTGCAACCTATTTGCGGTTAAAATAACTTTACTGTCCGCTTGTGTTCCTCCAATTTTTCTCCCCTCGCACAACCTTGTGCAAATAGAAACCCCCGGAAGCAAACGCGTCCGGGGGTACAGCATTCTTATTTAGAATTCGTCTTCGGGCAGATCATCAATCACACCGTCGCCGCTGGTGGTGATAACGTCCTCAATCTCAAAACGAACCACTTCCAGTTCAGGAGTCTCGAACTTCTTCATGTTGACTTTCTCTCCTTTCATAGAATCAAAAGTGGACAATCCTCAGTTTCACGTGCTTTCCTGCGGAACAGCTGTGATTTTAGATTGTGCTGGAGATGTCTGGTAAGCACCTCTATCAATACTCTTTGTAATTATAGCACAACCTTATGAAATTTGCAACATTTTTTTCTGCAGAATTCTGTTTTTGATTGATTTTTTATCAGTCTGAGTAATCCCGGATGCATCTACATCCGGGATTACCGGGTTATTCAGGTCGCTTCTGCTTCTTTAGTTGGCTGCATAGTTTGCCGCAGAATTACCGTAGTTGAAGATTGCTCTGAGCATATCACCCATTGTTCCCTCCACATTCTGGTTTCTGTACAGATAGGTGTTGACAGAATAGATGACTGTGCGGCTGACCTGAACACCGTTCTCCTTGATCACTGCGGTAACGGGTGCATCAAACTCTGTTGCATAGATGTCTTCAAAGTACAGATACCACTTGCCGCTACCATTGTCAACCAGATCCGCTGCGGTATAGACGGTGGTTCTGCCGTTGATGGTGACCTCATAGGTGTAAGGAGCGGGATCCGTTGTCGATACGGTCAGACGCAGCAGGATCTTGTTGGCAAGGGTCAGGCTTGCACCGGTCAGGTCCACAACAGTGTTCTTATCTCCGATAATCTGCTGCTTGTTGTATGCGTCACCCATTCCGGGGAAGGTGCTTGCATTCAGGGTCAGACCCTCCGTCACCAGGTTATCAGTCTTGTAATTTCTGTACAACTGTGCCTTTTCACCGTAAACCAGCAGGTCGCTCAGCAGACGAACGGTCTTTTCGTTGGTACTGCTCTTGTTCAGCTGGGTCACACAATACTGACGGGCACTGTACTGGGCGACGGTATCGCTCACCTGAGAGCCATTATAGGTTGCGTACAGCACTGCATGGATGTTGTCTCCCATGTACTGAGGCAGAACACCGGGGAACACAAACTGCAGTCTGCCGGATACTTCCTTATACTCGGTCACAACAGTTTCCTCACCGTTGAAGGTGAAGACCATGTAGGGGTTCTCAACGCCTGCGGGAACAGTGACAGTATAACGGACATTGATGTCCTCGGACAGAGTCAGAGATGCGGAGTTGATCTTGAAGACGGTATCGTTCACAACCAGATTCAGCTTCACATCCACAGCAGCATCACCGCCGGAAACGGTAACAGTTGCTGCCTTGGCCATCTTATGGTTAAACTTGGTGACGTTCACGGTGTAGGTGCCATCTTCCACGCCTTCAATGCTGTAGGAAGCAGTGTTGCCGTATACGGTCACTTCGTAGGTCTTCTCGCCCACCAACTGGACGGTGATGGGATCCATCTCGGAACCGGTGGAGGTAATGACGCCGCTGACGGTGTACTTTGCTACTGCATAGGGATCCTCTGCGCCGCAGGCGGTACAGGTACCGTTTTCATAGCTGTGGCCGGAAGCGGGCAGGACATTGGTTTCGTAATGATCGCAGTTTGCGCACTCGCGGCGCTCTTCACCATCGTTAACACAGGTAGCCGCGGAAACGGTATACCAGTCGCCCATAGCATGGCCGGTGGCATCCACATAGGTATCAATATAACTGTTGCCGCAAGCAGAGCAAGTGTGGGTGGTGTAGCCCTGAGTCAGACAACCGGGGGCGGTTACGACGGACTCATAGCTGTGACCCTTAGCATCCACAAAGTCTCTGTTCTCGGTAACACCGCACTCGCACTTGTAAACAGAGTAGCCACCCTCGGTGCAAGTGGGTTCAACGGTCTCCACGAATTCGGTGTAATCGTGACCGGCAGCATCCACATAGTCATCTACATAGCTGTCGCCGCAGTGGCAGGTGTAGGTGGTGTAGCCCTGCTCAGTGCAGGTGGGTTCGGTCACGACGGACTCGTAGGTATGACCGGCAGCGGTAATGGTCTCGGTGTAGGTATCACCGCAATGGCAGGTGTAGACGATGGAGCCATCAGCAGTACAGGTAGGCTCGTTTCTCACAGCCTCGTAAGTATGGCCGGTGGCAGAAACTTCGTCGTATCTCTCCTCAGCGCCGCAGTTATCATTGGTGCAGGTCTTCTTGGTGTAACCTGCCTCAGTACAGGTGGGATCAACCACCACTTCCTCGCCCCAGTTGTGTCCGGTTGCGGGAATTACAGTAGTACTGGTCTCATTGCAGTTTTCGCAGTAGAATTTCTCAAAGCCGTCCTCAGTACAGTTAGAAGGCTCGGCAGAAAGTACTACCCACTTGTGACCCAGAGCAGCAACCTCATCAGCAACATAGCTGTCGCCGCAGTGGCAGGTATAGGTAGTATAGCCGTTAGCGCCACAGGTAGGAGCGGTCACAACGGTTTCATAGGTGTGGCCCAGAGCAGCAACTTCAGTCTGTGCGACGGTTACAGTACCGCAGACAGAGCAGTGCTTACCCTCGGTCAGACCGGTGGTTGTACAAGTGGGAGCAACGGCTGCGTCAACAACCTCGGTGTGTCCGGTGGCATCAATAGCCTCGGTCCGGGTATCGCCGCAGGTACCACAGGTATAGGTCATAACACCGGCATTGTTACAATCAGGAGCGTCGGTGACCACACCTTCATCCCAGCTATGGCCCAGAGCGGCAACTTCAGTCTGCGCAACGGTCACGGTGCCACAAACTTCACAATGCTTACCTTCGGTCAGGCCAGTAGCAGTACAGGTTGCAGCAACAGCGGCGTCAACGACCTCAGTATGAGGCAGCATAGGAATAACTTCCTGTGCGACAGTGGTTGTTCCGCAAACAGAGCATGCCTTGCCCTCGGTCAGGCCGGTGGCGGTACAGGTTGCGGGAGTACCGGCAACAGTTACCTCGGCATGACCCAGAGCGTCAACCTCGTCGCCAACATAGCTGTCGCCGCAGGCACAGGTGTAGGTGGTATAGCCCTTTGCGGTGCAAGTGGGAGCGGTCACAACAGCATTGTAGCTGTGGCCGGTAGCATCCACATAGTCGCGGTTTTCGGTAGCGCCGCAGGAGCAGTTATAAACAGTGTAGCCCTGTGCGGTGCAGGTAGGAGCAACCACAGTACCGGCGGCAAAGGTGTGACCGGTGGCAGCAACATAGGTATCAACCTGAACATTGCCGCAGACGGTACAGGTATGGGTGGTGTAACCCTGTGCGGTGCAGGTGGGAGCGGTTACAACAGAATTGTTGCTGTGGCCGGTGGCGGCAACAATGCCAGTATGCTCGCCCTTGTAATCGCAGTAGATACAAGTCTGAGCGGTGTATCCGTCCTCAGTACAGGTAGGCGCATAGGTCTTGGACTCGTAGGTATGCTCGTCCATAGCATTCTTGGTCCACATATTACATGCAGTGTTCCAAGCATAGAAATCATCAGCAACCGCATCGCTGGTCTCGGTATAGATACCGTTGTCGTTATGCAGCTTGATGGGGGTAATGGGAATACTAATAGGATCGAAATGGCTTTCTGCGCCCTGGATAATCTGATAAGTAACAGCATCGGTCTTAGGAGCAGTATTCACAAGAATAACGCCGGTACCCAGGGAGCTGTAAATGTTGGCGCCGCCTTCGGTAGTATAAGCATAGCCGTCCAGAATCAGATCGCCATTCAGATCCACCTTGACATCTGCAACCGCATCTGCAGCGGTACGGTTATATGTTCTGCCGGGTGCATAGCCTACGGGGCCAAAATAGGTATTCGTAGCAGAACTGGTGCCGTACCATACATAGCCGCCCCACTGGTCTGCATCATACACATACAGAGAAGTGTTTTCAGGAACATGCAAGCTTGCGCCCTGCTCGACGGCCACCTCAGCACCGGGCTGCAGTGCCATATCCTGGCCCATTTCCACAGAGCTGCCGCTCTTGACCAGAATGGAGATATTGTTGGTCAGGGGCAGAACATAGCTCTGGGAATTGATGGTAACGCCGCCAACGGACATGCTAATGCTCTTGATGCCGACTTCACCTTCGTTAATAGTCAGTTCCAGACGATCCTCTGCACCGTTGTAGCGCTTCGTCACGCTGCCGCTCGTCAGCGCAAACAAGCCCTTGGAACCGATAAACTCAATAGAAGCAGTTTGGTTCGTATAGCTCATATACACGCTGGTGGTTGCATACTCAGCAGCGCCAGCTTCCAGAGTCAGCGCGACCTCAACATTCTGCACATAATACTGAGAGAAGGGGAACACCTTATAGGTATCCGCCTTGTTGGTCACGGCAGTGGTAATGGAACCGCCACGGAAGTCTGTGATCTGCATGTTCTCATAGACCGCGGCGCCGCTCTTAGCGGTAATGGTACCGGAACCCTTGATGAAGCCCCAGGCGTAGAGCTTACCGCCGCTGACGACCTCAATGTGGGAGCCATCATTCATGTGAATCATGCCCACAGCGCCGGTGGGGCTACCGCCGTAAGGATTGCCGCCGTTGGCTGCATGATGGATACCGCCCACATTGATAGCGCCGTTGACGGTGATGTTGGCGCCCTCAGCCATGGTCAGAGTCCGGTAGGCAGTAGGCTGGGTCCAGCCGGGATTATTTGAAAAGCTGGAGTCACTCTTGCCAGAGGTATGAATCGTATAGGCGCTATCATAGGGCACCAGCAGTGTAACGCCGGAATTGATAGTATAGTTACCGGCAGCCAGGGTACCGCTCTGCAGCAAAATAATGGTCTTAGTGGCACCACCGGATGCTGCGGCGTTAGCTTCGTTCAGGTCAAAGAATTTGGAAGCACCAACACCGAACAGTGCAGCGTTATTGCTAATAAACACAGGACGAATAGTGGAAGGAGTATCCAGAATCAAAGACGCATTAGCATTATTAGAAATGTACTTTCCGGCAGTCTCGTTGTACCAGCCGAAGAACTGATAACCGGAAGCAGGAGTTGCTGCCAGCTCATAGCTCTGAGTCGCAGACTTGGACATTTCTTTCGTCTCAGTAACAGTCTCGCCATCAACAGTATAGCTGCCGTAGACATCAGGCAGGAATACAGTAGTAATCAGTTCGCCGGTGTCCCGGATAATTCTCAGATTGCTGATGCTCAGGGTGCAGGAATAATCACCCTTGCTGCTTTGGATTGTAATTGTTGCTTTGGCACCCGCAGCCAGATCTCCGGAATAGGATCCACCGGTTCCGGATACAATACCTTCCGTCACGGAGCCATTACCCGTCAAAGTCCAGTCAAAGGCCAGCTTGCCATCTGCTCCGTTATTGGTAATGGTCAGTGTAGAATTCGCCGCAACCTTGAAGAGTCCGCCGTTGCCTTTGGCGACACCGGTCACACCGGTTTCGGTTGCAGTCCAGGTGATAGTACCCTTCTGACCAAGCGACGAAAGGGTTGTGTCCGTTGCACTCAGACCAATTGTCGTATCTGCAAAGCCGCTGAAGTCGATTGAGGCCGCATGCACATGAGGTGCAACAGCAGGGATCAAGCCGATAACCATGACGATTGCCAGGGCCATAGATAGAACGCGCTTTAACGTAGATTTCATTTACTTACCTTCCTTTCCGTGCGTTTCGCACGAAGTTTTATTCAGCTCCGGGGGTGGGGTTCCCCTCCCCCGGAGTCCGTATACAGGAATCAGTTATTTCGATCAGAACACGATACGGCCCTGGGCATCGAAGGTGTAATTGCCTTCCTTCAGCAGGCCGTTGGTGTAGGTGATCCAGTACTTGCGGCTGGTAACAACCTCACCGGTGGTGGTGCGGACATAGTAGTACTTGCCGTCCACCTTGATCAGACCGGCCTTGGACAGGACACCGTTCTCATAGTGATAGATGCCGCCGTTTTCTTTCACGAAGCCGGCCTTCACCACTTCATCCTCAGGCTTGTCGTAAGAACCATCGGGAGGATTGATCATACGGCCCTTGGAGTCGAAGTTGTAGTTACCTTCCTTCATATAGCCGTTGGTGTAGGTGATCCAGTAGGTACGGTTGGTGATAACCTCACCGTTGGAAGTACGGGCATAATAGTAGTAGCCGTCCACATAGATCAGGCCGTCCTTGCACAGCACACCGTCCTCGTAGTAGTACAGCTTGCCGTCCTCAGTGATGAAGCCGTCCTTCTTCTCAACCTCAGGCTTGCCGGCAGGCGCATTGAGCATGCGGCCCTGGGCATCGAACTGGTAGTTACCCTCGGCCATGTAGCCGTTGGTGTAGGTTGCCCAGTAGGTACGGTTGGTGATAACCTCACCGTTGGAGGTACGGGCATAATAGTAGTAGCCGTCCACATAGATCAGGCCGTCCTTGCACAGCACACCGTCTTCGTAGTAGTACAGCTTGCCACCCTCGGTGACGAAACCGTCCTTCTTATCAGTGTCAGGCTTAGTGGCAGGCGGATTGGTCATGCGGCCCTGGGCATCGAACTGGTAGTTACCCTCGGCCATGTAGCCGTTGGTGTAGGTGATCCAGTAGGTGCGGTTGGTAATAACCTCGCCATTGGAGGTACGTGCGTAATAGTAGTAGCCGTCCACATAGATCAGACCATCCTTGCACAGCACGCCGTCCTCGTAGTAGTACAGCTTGCCGTCCTCGGTGATGAAGCCGTCCTTGACTTCAGGCTTCTCGGGTTCGATAGGCTCTTCGGGTGTGATAATATCATCAGGCTCCACATAGGAACCGTCGGGAGGATTGGTCATGCGGCCCTTGGCGTCGAAGTGGTACATAGCCTGGGGCAGCAGGTCGTTATTCTTGGTGATCCAGTAATCCCGGTCACGGATGGCCTTGCCCTGGCTGTTGAAGTAATAGTAGTAACCGTCGACCTTCACCAGACCGGCATAAGGATTGACAATACCCTCTTCAACCAGGTAACGCTCGCCCTCGTAGTCGTAAACACCGTTGATTTCGGTCAGCACGTGGCCGTCATCAGCAAAGGCGAACCATGTCCAGGCATCATCACGGCCGTACTGATACTTCAGACCGGTCATGAAATAGGCATTCTGATGTGCGTAGTACACCTTGCCGTCCACTTCCACCCAAGCCTGGGTGATGAAGTCGCCAGCCCACATGTACCGGGAACCGGTGGAGTTGGTGACGATCTGGCCCTTGATTAGAGCATGATCCTTGAACTCATAGCTGTAACCGCCGATGGTCTGCTTTCCGTCCACGGCTGCGCCGGTAGCAGGATCAAAGTAATAGTAGCTGATCACATTGCCGGACTTAACAGTCTGCCAGCCGATCTTGGGGATACCAAGCATGGGGAAGTACAGCTCACCCTCGTACTCCATCATGCCGGAGAGAGTGCCGGAGCAGGTGCCATCCTCAGCGAATTCATAGAAGCACTCCACATTCGGATCCTCGTAGCTGGGCAGCTTCTGGACACCGGTCAAAGGCTCGTTATCTACGAAGTAGTACAGGAAGTTCTCGTAGCTGTACCAACCCTGGCGGTTGGACTTGTTCAGTTTGTAGGAGTCAACAAAGTTGGCATAAACATCGCCAAAGCTGGCACCCTTCTCGGTGGTACCGCCGATGATCACATCGGAGTTATCGAAAGGATACAGTTTGTACTTGATCTGGTTAGCCTCCTGCAGTGCGAAGGAGTACAGAGCGTTGGCACGCAGGAAGATGTTGTAGCTGACCTTACCGGTGTTGGTGATGGCCAGAGCACCCTCAGCATCCCATGCAGCGCCTTCCTTGGGCTTTGCGGTAATGCCGCTGATGATGCAGATGGGGTTGGCAGTCTCAGGAGGAATTGCTGCAGTCTGGTCAACCCACTTGCAGATGATTGTCATGGTATTGGTCTGCTCGTCGAAAAGGACTTCCTTCAGATAGAAGTACTCGTTGACAACCTTCAGATCCTCATAATTAACCTTCAGGTCAGCATCGAACTTCACCTCTGCGCGCACTTCGGTCAGCACGCTGACACGCTCAGCCAGCTGCAGCAGGAAGTCCCACGCGGTGGCATCGGCATTGTCGCCGCCGGGCAGCATACCAACCAGATCCACCAGCAGTTCGGGGATCTCGATAGCAGTCATATCCAGACCGAAGGTGTACTCAATGCCCATTTCCTCATCGGGATTGACGACCTGGTACAGTACATTGTCAGTGGTAGTGGCATTGGAGACATCACGCAGCCATGCCAACTGTCTGTCGCCGGAGGTGATATTGTCGAAGTCAAACACAGCCTCGTCGCTGCTATACAGACAGACACGCACAGTGGCAAACAGGTCATCGTTGGCCAGCAGAATAGCAAAAACATTAGTCACACGGATGCCGGAAGTCTCGTCGCCAATGAAGTTCAGGCCCTCGAACACACCGGCAGTTTCATTTTCTGCCAGGAACAGGACATCCTCTTCATTCATAGCAACCAGGTTGCCGTTGTAGGTAGCCTCGACAGGCATCTCCAGTTCGACGCCGTAGATAGCGTTCAGACTGGTTTCGGTGAAGTACAGGTTATCGGGAACGACAACGTGGAGCGTTCTGCTGCCGGCCACGGTACCGTCAGCCAGAACCAGCTGTACTTCCACATCGCCGTTAGCAATGGCGGTGAACACACCATCCTCGATGGTACCGATGGTATCATCGTTCACCTTCCATGTCGCGCCTTCGGGAATCTCAGCAGCGTTGCCGGATTCACTGACACCCACAGCCTCCAGTTTCAGGCTGGTACCGATAGTCAGATAGTCATATCCGGTGTAGATTGCCGCATGATGGAACTCATTGGAGATCTTAGCGGTGGAAACAACAACCAGAGAGGAGCTGACGCTACGTGCATAGCCGTCAGAGGGGCTGTTGACGACGGTAACTTCGTCACGGCCCTCAGCCTTGGCTGCGAAGGTGGTGGAACCGCCGCCGTCCAGGTTCATAGCGATCACACAGCCGGCATCCACCATGATCTGAGCCATTTCCAGGTCGCTGCCGCCGCAGGAATAGGGTTCCTGACGACCGTCCAGGACCATCAGAATGACCTGACCGTCGGCAGTGATACCGACACAGGTTCTGGAAGCGCGGTTGTTATAGTAAGAGTCGTAGTGACCCACAACGGACTTGCCGTCACGGACCAGCATAATGCTGCCGCCGATAGCTTCAACGACACGGTCCTTGTAAGTGTTCCACTCAGAGCCGGTGCCGATAACAGCGCTGCCGTCATCCAGAATGGCAAAGAAGTTGGCACCGTTGGCACCCTGATAGGTGACGCCTTCCATGACCAGAGCGCCGCTGGGCTTACCGGTAGACATGTTGTAGAAGTCACCGTTAACACCCACGACGGTGGAGTAGTTTTCGATGTGCTTGTGGTTTTCGGCTGCGGCGGCCATCTGGTCGGTAACACGAGCCATGCCCCAGCCCTTGGAAGGATCGTTATCCTTGTAGTTAGCCTGGATGGTCAGATCATCTCTGCCCACATCCACCTTGGCGATGTAGTAAGCCAGCTGCTTGTCATCGGCAGTGAAGGCCAGCTTGATGGTCTGGGTCACGCCGGGAGCAATGGTGCTGGTGGTGGAGGAGAACTCGGTGTAGTAGGGATTGCCGGTGGGCTTGTCTGCTTCGCCGTCTCCGTTGCCGCCTTCATCGCCGCCCTCGTTGCCGCCTTCGTCGCCGCCGGACTCACCTGTCAGACGGTCGCCGGCCAACTGGAACAGATAGTCAGCGAAAGCATAGCAGCAGGCATAACGCAGCTCAGCCTCGTCGGTCAGTTCCCGGTCAGCTTCCAGAATGGACAGACCGGGGTTGTTGGCGTAAGCCTTGTAAACAGCCGCGCGGACATCGTCCTTGGTCTTCAGACCGGAGAAGCGGTTGTTCATAAAATACTCAGCACGGTCAGCATCGGTCAGAGTCTCCAGGAAGTAGCCCTCGAAAATAGTGCTGAGAGACTCGCCGGCTTTGACCTTGGAGTTGATGTAGTAGGCATCCATATCACCGTAGAAGTCATCCATGCCGAAGGCGCCGGAAGCATCCACGCCGAAGCAGTTTTCCAGGATGAAAGCAGCCTTCTCATCGATGGTACCTTCCGGAACATTGCCGTACTTATGGCTGTACTGCATCAGGTCACACAGGTCGCCTGCCCAGCCGCCCAGGTCGCCGGACATGGTGCCGGAAACATAAGCAATGTTCAGTGCGCCGAACATGTGGCCGAAGTCAGTCTGCTGACCGTTGGGGATGCGGAAATTCTTCGCCACGATGTTACGCAGGCAACGGACATGGGTGTTGTTAGCAGCATCCTGCGCCGCGACATAATCAACGAATGCGGTGATCTCTTCACCGGCCAGGGTCTTCCAGTTACCATCCAGGTATCTTTCGACGCCGGTACGGATATAGTTGATCATCAGCTGGGGAACCTTATAGCTGGTATTTGCTGCGGCAAACTCACCGGCATAGGTCTCCAGAACCTTCAGGCAAGCCAGGAAGGTCTCGTAATCCTTGACTTCCGGTTCCTTGTCAGCAGGGGCGACCGCCTCGGTCTCATCTGCAGCAGTTTCGGAAGTCTGGGTTTCCTGTTCGCCGTCCCGCTCAGTCTCATTCTCTGTGGCAAAAGCTGTCACAGGGGTCATCAGACTAACGCACAAAGTCAGCGCCAGGATCATTGCCAGAATTCTCTTAAAATCCTTCATTGCACTTCTCCTTCGTCATGTAATCTTCCGATCACAAAATTTATCTGTTCCTGCATTGCATACAGGACATTTTTCTGTTCATCTTTCAGATCAGACAGATTTCCCGGGTCTTCCATGGTAACAAACACATTCCTCGCTGTCCCCCGGTAGTCGGTAATCTGGCCGGCATTGGCTTCATCCGCACCGATGGTCACCGTAAACAGATCATACCGGCAGCCATCCATCTCGGTATAGAACCGAACATGCAGGCTGTCCCCTGTCTGCTCCTGCTCTGTCAGCATGACATCCGCCCAGCGTGCCTCGTAAAACAGCGTCCCCCATGGTGTTTCCACCCCAATGGTGTCCGGTTCTGTCTTTTCCGTGGCCGGCGTCTGCACTGTCACATTGTCATCGTAGTGCGTGCCTTCCGGAAGCGTCTGCTGTGTCGATGCAACGGTCTCACCATCTGTCGGTGGCACGGCCTGATCGATATCAGCATTTCCACAGCCTGCAAGCAGCGATGCGAGCAGAATACAGCAAGCAAGTGCTGTTATCTTGATTTTCACCCGTTCAATCACATCCTTTCCTTGAATATACAGAATCTCACCATTACATCATAGCACACTCCTCCTGAAATCGCAACCATAATTTTAACTTTTTGTAACTTTTAGTCAATGTATAGATACCAAAAATCCGGAACCGTATCGGTTCCGGATTGACAGATCATTACTTTCTTCTGGGCAGAACGTCCTTGAGCAGCAGGCCCTCCAACATCAGCTTGGCATTGGCCCGCAAAGGACGGATCACCAGGGGCATCAGCACCACAGTGCTGATCTGCGTGGTCAAAGACGCCAGCGCCGCACCGGCGGTACCCCAAAGGGGAATCATCACAAAATTCAGTACCACATTGATCACTGCGGCACCGCAGTAAATGTATTTTAAATACTTTTGCTTATTTTCACAGACGATCCAGGCATTTCTGGCACCGCCCAAATAAGAAAAGGCTGTGTACCAGACCACGATCCGCAGCGGTGTTACCGCAGGCAAATAAGCCTCGCCGTACAAAATGCGGATGATTGGTTCCGCCAGCAGACAAATCAGCAGTGAAACACCCGCTGCCATATAGATCACCAGAGCATAAAGCTGCCGGTTGCGCTGCGCAAATAACTGCTTATCCTTATCGTAGGCCTTCAGAATCGTCGGGTACAGGGAATCGATCATTGCCTCCAGCACAAAGCCCCAGGCCGTACTCAGTGCCACCGCCAGGCCGTAGTAACCAACCGCCGTTTCGTCCAGCATCTGCTTGAGCATCAGCTTATCCGTGCTGGCATAAATGGAGATCATCAAACCGGACAGGATATAACTGCTGCTGACAGACAGCAGTTCCTTGGCCTTCTTCCAGGAGAAAGACAACTTCGGGCCGCCACAGCGCTTATAGGCAAACAGCAGTACCGCTGCCAGAGCAATATAATCCACGGAAGTGCCCAGCGCAAACCAGACAACACCCTTTCCCGCCACCAGCAGCACCACTTTGTAGGCAGAAACTGCCAGATAGGCAACGATGGTGGCAATGGCAGCGTACTTGGACTGGAGCCGGGACTGGAACCACTGCTTGAATGTATCAAACACCTGAAACAGCAGACCCACCGTACTCAGTGCCACCACCAAAATGGTCGTTGGCTCGTTACCCTCCACCATTCTGACAATACCGATAATGGTCAGTGCCGAAAGAATACTGGAAATCAGCCGCAGCACTAAAGTCGTGCCGATAGCGCAGCCTTCCTCTTCCGGATGGTCAACAAAGTTCTTGATGATGACCGAGTTGATGCCCAGATTGCACAGCGACGCAAAGAAGGTGGTATAGGCCGCCGCGTAATCGATGAGTCCGTAATTACCTGGGCCCAGATATCTGGCCGTCAGCACACCCACCAGGAACACCAAAACCTTGTTCACCAGCCGTCCGCCGATGATCCAGCCGGCATTGCGCAGTGTTTTATTCTGTAAGAGTTTTCTTATCATCATATTGATTGTCAGTTCTTCCTTCGCCGGCCGTTCTGCTTAGAAGCAGAAACGCGCACATAAAAATATAGGCACCCAAGCCACCGGAGAACATAACCGACTCGAAAATGCCCAGCAGCACTGTGCAGATGAAGCCCAGCATATACAGTTGATCGCTCTGCTTTCGGTAGCGCTTGCCGCTCTGATAGATATATACCGTCAGCAGGACGCACACCAGGATCAGTACCGGAACACCGTAGGATGCACCTATGTCCATGTGGGTATTATGCATCTGACCGGAACCGGATTGACCGGTTACCTTGTAATAATCGCCAAACAGGGGATATTCCCGGATTGCCTTCAGGGCAGGTGCCCACTCCTTCACTCGGGAGTTCAGTTTCTTGCCTTCGCTAACCAAAAATCCGAACAGCTTCTCCACCCAGGAAGCGTTGATCAGCGCCATATACACCAAAGCAAAGGCTACCGGAATGGCTGAAATAACACCCGCTGCCGGACGGCTGATCCGGTTGGGTACGGTAATATGAAATGTGTCCCGAATCCACCCGCGCAGCAATACACAGCCAGCCAGTGCGGTAAACAGCAGCATCACCATCAGGCCGTTTCGGGATGTAGTATCAATAACGAAGATGCCCATCATAACCGCCAGTTCTCCGTGAATAACCTTATCCCACAGACCCCGGACCGTTACTGTACGGATAACCTCAAGCATATAAATGCAGGTAAAGAAAATAGCGGTCAGATTGGGGTTGGAGAAATTGAATGCCGCATATTTGGTATGCTGATTGTTCAGCGTATGCATCTGACCCTGAAATAGCATGTGCGCAAACAGCAGGTAGATTGCCACCACATCCACCGTGCAATGGAGGAATTTTCTTAAGCGGTCACCGGCGCGCATTTTGTTGCTTGCCTGGAGCAGCATCAGCGTCATAGTAAACATGACCCATTTCTTAAAATAGCTCAAGCCAAAGACTGCGTTATGGATGCGCACATTGATCAGCACATTAATCAATGCCACAACCACCGCGGCAATCATGATCCAATCCGTCTTATCAAAACCATTTCGCAAGCCGCACAGCCACAGCAAGCCGGTCACAGGAAAGGTCACTGTGAAAAACAGGCTGCTCAAGCCGTTCAACCCCGCCACTCTGGCCATGATAGCGCCGCCAAGCGCAACGAACAAGATCTGAAACAGCAGTACATCAATCATCTTCATTTTCATAAGAGACTCCTGTACACCTCCGTGAAAGAGCGAACCATGGTTTCGGCGCTGTAGGCTTGCCTTCCCTGCTTCGCGATTTCACCGTAATCCAGATCTTCCTTTGCCAGCCATTTACGAACGAAACGCTCCAGCCCGTCCAGATCGCCGAACTCAGCAAAATCACTGTAGCTGTCCAGCGCGATCTGTTCCGGCGCACCGGCTTTGAAGCCCACCACCGGCGTACCGCAGCACAAACTTTCCGCACAGGGCATGGAGAAGGTTTCCTTCCGGCTGACCAGCACCGACAGCTTTGCCCGGCGGTACAGCTGCGCCAGTTCCTGCTGATCAGCGATCACACCCAACAGCTTTAAATTTTCCGGCAGATCGGCAGAGTCCTCCGCTCTGCCCGCCACCAGAAACTGAGTATCCGGCAAACGACGAGCCAGTTCCGCCAGATACCAGCCACCCTTAGCGTGATCCCGGTCATTTTTAAAATGGGCCGTCACATGCAGAACCATATTCTCCCGCTGCAGGGCAGGGTCCGGGCAACAGAAGGTATTCTCCGCATCCACACCGTTGAAAACGGTCACAAAGCGGAAATCTCTCAAAATATCCGATTGTCTGGCTCTGTCCTCCGTCCAGGGAGACACGGGGCAAATCACACAATCGTTTTCAAAGCCGTTGAAGGCAGCCTTCATGGCCTGCCAGGACCGGCCTGTATGGTCAAAAAACAGGCTCTTGGTAGCCTTCCTCTTATCCGGGCAACGCTTGCAGCCATGGATCCATTGGTCACAGGCAAAAGCATGTCCGCAGTTGGCGGTGTACATGAACTCCGCATGAAGAGACACCACCGTCTTGATTTTCTTTTTCTTCAGCCAACGGATCAGGCTATAGATATTCACAAAATAGCCATTGATACACTGCAGGTGTACAACATCCGGCTTTTCCCGCCGGATAATACGCTTTGCTCTGGCGGTAGACAGCAGACAGCCGCCGTACATCATGCCGGTAAACCGGGACAGCAGGTTATTCACCTTGCAGTACCAATCCGGACACAGCCGGATCACGCAGGGATCATTGGTGTCCTTGCCCCGTCCGTAAATTACCAGGGACTCGTGTCCCGCAGAGCGCAGGCCATCATGGATCACCTTCGTGATCTTACCGGTGCTTTTCTCACCATATACATTGTTGACCTGCAGTACCTTCATGACGCTTCCTTCTTATTCGTAATCAGCCGCAGACGCTTTCCAGAATCTGCCGCAGTTGTTTGCCGGTTACCTTTGTATCGTGATAGATACGGGCTGTAGCCAGAGCATTGCCCACAACCCGATCCCGGGCATCCGCATCCGTAAATGCCGTCAACAGCATATCCCGCAATTCCTCACGGGACACAGCAGTAATCGCGCAATCATTGCGCCGCAAATGCAGCATAGACGAAATACACGCCGGGCCATAAGCCAAAAACGGGATACCGCTGGCCAGGGAATCGGCGATTTTTGTGGAAACAGAATGCCTCACATAGTCCACACTGGCCTCGTCAAAGGCTTCCACATGGAGCAAAAGTTGGGATTCTTCCAGTGTCTTGACAAACTCCGCACCGGAAACAAAAGAACACAACCGGATAGATTGATAACACCGCAGAGAATCCAGAATCTGGAGATTTTTTTCTGCCGTAAAGATTTCCAACCGGTAATCTGTACCCATTTCCCGGTTGATAGCATCCAACTCACAGCCGATCTCCCCCAGAGATACAAACCGGTTACAGCGGATATTGCCAAAATAGCGGATCGTATTGGGACTTTCCGTCTTTTTAGGAGAAGATGCCGCCGCGATTCCCGCGCCGGTCATCAATTTTGTCACGGGCACAGCAAACTTTTCGCCATAGTCCTCTTTCAGTTCATCGCTGATAGCCACCAGATGGGCTGTATTGGCCATCAGTTTTTCTATCTTCCGCTGCAGCAGACGCAGGCGCAGCCGATCCAGCCAGGAATCCGGCTTTTTCACAAAATAATACTCATCGCAGACATAAGTTACGATAGGGATTTTTCTGTCCTTTGCGATCCGCAAAGCAAAATTGTGGATGAATTTGGCAACACCGGGTGCCACAAAAATACAATCCGGCGCTTCCCTTTCCAGCCATTTCTTCAGTTCCGGGCTGTACCACCGGGACAGCCGCCACAGGGCATCCCGCCCCAGCCGCCGCAGAGCGGACTTATTCTTTCTGCTGCGATACAGGGATTCATCCCCTGCATCCTCATAGGCCTGCTGATCCTCACGAATCTGATCCGGGCGGATCTCACCGCCGGGATGCTTCAGTTTCAGCAGCGATTTTACCACCTGTTTGTCGGTGATCCGGTAATAGCTGCCGCAATAGTGGCTGTTGGGCAGAGTGGGATAAATATAAAGCTGACAAAGTTCATGGCTTTCAAATCCGGAAAACAGTGACATAAATGTCTTGCCCATATTACTCTGGTTGGTCACCGGATTATGGCTGATGATCAGCACCTTCATGTTATCTCCCACCTTCTTGCAGGCATTTACCGAATGCTTCTGGTGTAAACGTCAAAGTGAACGTCATCCAGATAATGAATATACTTTTCGTAGGAATTCTCCAGATCCACCAGCACCGCATGCTGCTTCACAACCCGCTGCTCCGGAGGGGGCAACGTCATATAGTCACCGTAAAGCATGGACAGCACCGCGTCAAACTCCCTGGGAATGGGGTACTCCCCTCCCTCAAATTCAGCCATTGTCCGGTCGGTAAACCATGCCCGGTCGAACACATTCTTATCAAATCCTCTGCCGCCGCCCAAAAAGGTGTGGACTTTCCCGCTGTCTTTTGCGCCTTTTTTTGCCAGACGCAGGAACAGCTTATTGGGAAGCAGCCGGCAAGCTGCCATAATCGCCTTTTTGGCCAGGCTGTCTGTATCATATCCCCGCTTGTCCACGCTCTTGGCAATAACGACCTTGGATGCATAATACTGAAGCTTCCTACCCACAGAAGTCCCGGCAGCATCATCGCAGGGAAAAATGTCCATATACACACCGTGATGGATCTTGGGATCCCTGGCATGGTATTTTTCCAGGCAGGTAGTTCCGTTCAACCGCAGCTTGGAGAAGAACATGGGCCAATGATCAGAGAATTCCTTCTGCAGGAAAAATTTCTCCCGATCCAGCTCGCTGTCCGCCTCCGCAAGGAATCGTTCATAATCCTTCCGGAGCATCAGCACATCCAGGTCATCATCCCAGGGAATGAAGCCGCCATGGCGCACAGTTCCCAACATGGTTCCGGCAAACAGCACATAGGGAATATCCAGCTTGCGGCATACCCGGTCAAATTCCTTCAAAATGGTATTCAGCGCCGCCTGATGTTCCTGTAAGGTTGCTGCCATTGCTGTTTCCTCCTGCTCACTTTCTAAGGAAGTGGCTGTAAATAAATTTCTTAACACCGTGGGGGCTGAGCATGATCACCAGCTCACCGGCCACGCATACACACACGTCGGTCAAAGACGCGTAACCGATTTGGTAAGAATACCACCGGGAGCGGGCGCAGCCACGCAAGGTAGCCCAGGAGCCTCTTCGCTGAAAGGCACCTTCATTGACCCGGGCTTTCACCAGAACGCGATCAAGGTTCTCGGCATAGTTGCCGGCAGCAAGAAGCCGCAGATACAGGTCAAAATCCTCGCTTCTGCGAAAATCCCGGTAGCCGCCCACAGCCTGCACCGCAGAACGGCGGTACATTACCGTCATATTATTAAAAGGCTGACGCCGGCGGGCAAACTTGCGGATCTGCTCATTGGTCAAGGGCACCTTGCGCACAGAAAAGGGTACAGCAGGATCGTCACCAAATTCCTCGATGTGTCCACCCAACACCTTCAATTCCGGGCATTCGGCAAAGCGCCTGAGCTGCATTTCACAGCGCTCAGACACTGCAATATCATCCGCATCCATCTTGGCAACCAGATCATACCTGCAGTGCTGCAAGCCGATATTGGCAGCGGCACCAATGCCGACATTCTCTTTCAACCGGACAACGTTAAATACGCCCGGATTCTGCTGACGGAATTCATCCAGCACGCGGTTCAGTTCTTCCGTCAGTGGGCCATCGCAGACGATCACAATATCGTCACTGGCTACCGTCTGATCCAGCATGCTTCTGATGGCTGTCACAAACTGCTTTGGATCCTCCTTGTGATATACAGTCATCAAAACAGAGTATTTTTCCATCATACAGCGCCCTCTCCGGAAATTACAGTCTTCACAGTCAGCAGCAGGCATTTGATATCCATTTTAAAAGAACACTGTGCGACATACTGCGCATCCAGCCGTACTTTTTTCTCAATGTCCAGATTGTCCCGGCCGCTGACCTGTGCCAGGCCGGTGATGCCCGGGCGAATTGCGAACACACCGCAACGCATTCTCAGATCGTTCAGTTCCGTCTCTTTCAGACAGATGGGGCGGTATCCAATGATGCTCATGTCGCCTTTAATAACATTCCACAACTGGGGCAGTTCATCAATACTGCTGCGGCGCAGAAATTCACCCAGTTTGGTTATATACTGCTCAGGGTTTTCAATGGCGCGGGTAGCTACATTACTGGGAGCGGATGTTGCCATGGTTCGAAACTTGTAGATAGTAAAGGGTTTGCCATCCTTGCCCATTCGCTGCTGCAGGAACAGCACCGGACCGGGAGAATCCAGCCGGATCAACAGGGCCACCACAGCCATAGGAATCAGCAGCACCAATCCCGTCAAAAGCGCCACCACAAAATCAATCAACCGTTTAATATACAGATAACAGCCACCGTTCGTGACACTGACTGTTGGAATCTCTGTCTTTACGCAACGGGGTACGGCATTTTTTGTTTCTTCTTTTGTTGCCATTGGCACCGAAATTCCCCCTCTGATAGTATAACACAATCTCTGATTTATACGCAGATATCAGTAAAAACTGGTTTCATCTGCAAATGCACATTCCTTTTCATGCTAACGATAACATAACATACCCGAAAAATCAACCCTGAATCCTGTTTCTCCCATCACTAGCCAGAATGCTTCCAACTTTTCTCACCATTTTTATATGAATTCTCGACCAAACAAAACAAATCGCAATCACCGGCATGTTGCGACAAAACAAGTTCAAATCTCCTCCATCTCTGCCAAAAGAAATAGCCGCCCGAAGGCGGCATTTTTTTGGAGACTAACCCAAATTTTGATACAAATGCACCCCCTTTTGAGCAAAGGGGGTGCATTTTAAGTTAGGAGGTACAAAATGCGGACATTAACTTTAAATCACTTGTGTTCTAACTTCTGAAGCCACTCCGCAGGCAAAACATATTCCTTTTCTTCAATAGAAATTGAATATGCTAAATCATTATATGAGGTAATATCCATTCGCACTGCTAAATTGGGCTCTTCCTCAAAAAATCCATAGATCGTGCCATAAACATAACAGTTTTCTAGCATTCCATCCGGTTTCTTAATTAAATCGTACAAACCGGCCTCACGAGGATCCTTTTGCGAACGGACATCGGATAAGAATTTTGCAATTTCTGATGTATCAACAATTCCGTCGCCGCAAGTTGTTTGAATTTCATTGCTTTCCGTGTTTCCTATACCGGAAACAAATTCTAATCGAATGCAGTTATCCACAGAGAAATCAAACGGCGGCAAAGAAGTCTTGCGGTAAATACTAAACCATTCATTATCGGGAGCATGTCTGATCAGGAGGTTATCATTGTCAGCATCTTTAATAGCAAATATGCCTGTTTGATACGAAAACCCCAAGTGCTGCGAAGTCTTTTTTTCTCCTTGTATTCTACCGACAATTTCTAATTCACCCCAATAATAAAGGATTCCTTCGTTTGCAAGATGTGCATACTCAACTCCCGAATCACTAACGATATTACCATTCTCGTTTTTTGTAAATGCATTATCTTGAGAACAACCGCACAAAAGGATAACTAACACAAAAATCAAGCATAAAACTTTTTTCATATCAACACCTCCGATTGTTTTCGTATATTTAGTATACTATAATTGATCATGTGTTTCAATAGTCTAACGATTGATGTCTGTAATTTAACGATCATCAATCTTTCAACGATTTGAAGCAGATGCAAACAAGCAATTGTGCGGTTATATCAACTAAAAGTTTTGAAAACAGCTATTTTCTGCATAGAAATAGCCGCCCGAAGGCGGCATTTTTATTGGCTGCTGACTTGGTTTATATACAAATGCAGTCTCAATTTAAACATAAGCAAATCAAAAGCCGTACTTAGAAAAAGGAATGATTTCCGCCTGTAGTTTGCTAACCATAAATGGATTGATTTTATAAGGAACAGTGCTCTTCATACCAATGGAGGCAACTTGTTCCAGACTAAAAATAGAAAAGCCGTTACATTCTTGAATTTGATAATAATACTCTCTGTGAGAACCGTATTCTGAGATTTTGATAATCGACCTATCAAAATCAAATGTACAAGACAGTTCATCAGCTTCGCTGCAATTTTTCAGTAAGCCAATAATATCATCACTGGATGCATTTACTTTAAAAACAAATTTCCTCATAGCGGGATCATGGTTAATAATGCCGCCAGTTGCTTTTTTATGACTTTTATATACGGGAATCGTATGTCCCAAAATTAAGAAAAAAAGAATCAACAAGAAGAACAGAACAAAGAGTAATACTTCCATATTATTCCCTCCTTTAAACAGATTGTAGCATAGAAGTCGCATATTTTCAATCATTTGCTGTTTTTACGGTTTTCATATGAGAGAGCACCTGTCGTTTGGGCGGGGATGGAGGGATTTGATTTGCATTTTCATTTCCTGAAGGAAATGAAAATAAATGTGTTGCCGCCGTCGAGACCGGCGGCAAGCAGATGTCCCCCGGACATCTGCCTTTGATAGGTTCAAATCTCCTCCATCTCCGCCAAAAGAAACAGCCGCCCGAAGGCGGCATTTCTTTTGGCGGAGATGGAGGGATTTGAACCCCCGCACGCCTTGCGGCGCCTAGCGGATTTCGAATCCGCACCCTTCAGCCACTTGGGTACATCTCCGTAGCGACTCGGTCATTATATCAGCAGACCTTGAAAAAATCAAGGCTTTTTCGCCAGTTCCATAACCTTGCCCAGATCTTTCATCATGCCGTTATAGTTCTCCCGCTTGTGTGGGCGCAGGCAGCCAGAGCAATCCTTAATGCCCCCTTCTGTATAGGTAAAATTACCGCCGCACTGATCTCCCAACGCATACAGCGGGCAATAGCAAAACAGGCAGCTAAAGCTTTCCGGGTCAGCGCCCTGGTGACAGGGGAAATATTCGCACTGCTTATGCTGAAAGAAATCGTAATTTGCCATAGGTACACGCTCCTTATATTGCAAACCTTCGGGTTTCTTGCTATAATGATTTAAACTGCTGTCCAGGGGTAAACTTCCGGCGGTTCTTTGGAAAACTCCATTTTCTCTCCGGTCACCGGATGCCGGAAGGCCAGCCGGTACGACCACAGTGCGATGGTGCAGCCGTCTTCCAGTGTGCTGTATTTCCGCTCACCCACCAGAGGATATCCCCGGCTGGCAAACTGGACCCGAATCTGGTGTGTCCTGCCGGTATGAAGCTTGATCCGCACCCGGCTCATAGCTTCAGCCGATGCCACTACCCGGTAATCCAGAACAGCCTCCTGGACACCCTTTGCCATTTCAGCCGCCACCATGGTCATGCGTCTTGCCTTATCCCGGTACAGAAGATCCCGCAGTGTTCCTGCCTGCTCCGGCAGGCCGTGAACCACCGCCATGTATTCCTTCTCAAACGCATCCTCCCGGATCTGACAGGAAAGCTCGGAAGCGGCTGCTTCCGTTCTGGCCAGAACCATCAAGCCGCTGACCACCTGATCCAGCCGGTGAACGGTACGCACCGATGCCTTGGCATCTCCAAGGGCCTGCCGCACCAGATCCGGCACACCACCGGTTTCGTCGGTGGACACCACACCGGACGGTTTGATGCACACAACGATTGCCTCATCCGCATAAACCAATTCCATCAACACTCACCTCTTCCGTTATCCTATCAAAAAAAACACTTCTTTTCAAGTATCAGGAGGTTGCCATATGAAAATCGTAGTTTTGGAAGGCTATGCCGTCAACCCCGGCGATCTGAGCTGGGACTGGTTGGAAGCATTCGGCTCTTACACGGTCTATCCCCGGCTTGTCTGCCCGGAGGAAACCGTTGCCCGCATCGGTGATGCCGATGTGATCCTCATTAACAAAACACCAATCACCGCGGATATTCTGGATGCCTGTCCCAGTGTGAAGCTGATCTGCGTTTTGGCCACCGGCTACAATATCGTGGATTGCGATGCCGCAAGAGCAAGGAATATCCCCGTCTGCAATGTGCCGGACTACGGCACCAGCGCCGTGGCCCAGTATACCTTCGCACTGCTTCTGGAGCTGTGCCACCGGATCGGCCATCATGACCGGCTGGTACACGAGGGCGCATGGACACGCTGTCCCGACTTCTGTTTCTGGGATACGCCCCAAATGGAGCTGGCCGGCAAGACTCTGGGCATCATCGGTTTTGGCAGAATCGGACAGGCAGTCGGCCGCATTGCAAAAGCCTTCGGCATGGAGGTTCTTGCCTATAGCCGTACAGAGTATCCCGAAGGCCGTGAGATTGGCAGCTATGTAACACTAAGCGAACTACTGGCCAAATCCGACATCGTTTCCCTGCACTGCCCCCTGACCCCGGAAACCACCGGGATCATCAATAAAGATACCATATCCATGATGAAAGACGGTGCTATCGTAATCAATACGTCCCGTGGCGCTGCCATCGTGGAAGCAGATCTTGCTGATGCCCTGCGCAGCGGCAAGCTGAGAGGTGCCGCCGTGGATGTGGTAACCAAAGAACCGATCCCTGCGGATTCTCCCCTGCCGACCGCTCCCAACTGCATCATCACGCCCCACATGGCATGGGCGCCGAAAGAAAGCCGCCAGCGAATTATGGATTGTACGAAGCGCAGTATCGAAGCTTATCTGGAAGGGAATCCAATCAATACCGTTAATTAAGAAAACCGTGCTGCATTAGCTTCGTGTTCTTAACCGAGAAATGATTAGTTTACCACAGATGGTAGCGATAAGCAGCAATTCTAGCCTCGCCAAAGGCTCCCTTGTATAAAGGGAGCCTCCCGTCCTGCAACTGTATAAAGAATGCCTGCACAGCTCCCTCAGAACCTGTGCAGGCTTCTATTTATTGCGCTAATAATTATCCATTAAACACATCATGCTTTAGCAGCACGGTTTCTGTATTTCAATACGCTTACAGGATATAGAATGCGCAGGTGCCGGGAGCCAGTTCCACAGTACCGGCAGCGATCTTTTCGCCGCACAGGCAGGGCAGCTCGTCGTTTTCGCCCAACGCCAGAGGTCTGCCATTGAGGGTCATTACACGGCTGCGCAGGCTCTTTTCACCGGCCAGCACATAGGCCATTGCCTCCTTGGGCAGTTCGACGGTGGTTGCCTCGGTGGAGTTGTTGATCACCAGATAAGCATAGCCGTCCTGTCCATCCTTGCGGGAATGGACATACACATGGGCACCCTCCCGGATCTCTTCGCCGGAAGCATACACGGTGTGGCCCATCAGACGGTTCCACAGCAGTACCGCAAAATAGTTGGGCCGGGGCACAAAGGTGCCGTGCTTCAGGTAGCCGTAGTCGGAAGAAGCCAGGGTGTTGTGGAAGATCACGCCGTCGGTAACGGTGCAGAACTCGCCCAGCTCATTGAGTGTTCTGGGAACATCCGCATAGGTGGATGCCCAGGTATTGCCTCCGCAGCCGGCATCACCGGATTCGGTGACCCACATCTGACCGCCGGGAACATACTTGTCACGGCGGGCAACGTACTGACGGGCACAGTTAGCAGCAACCGCCAGATACTGCTCACTGAGGCAGGCTTCGTAGGGCCAGTGACCGCCCATGGCAGCGCCGCGCTCAGAAACGCCGTTATAGTAGTGATAGCTGAATACATCCATGGGGGACTTGTAATCACCCAACAGTTGCTCGGTTGTGACCATCTCAAAGCCCGCCGCCATACCGCCGCCGGCACCTTCCAGTGCGCCAAACAGATTGATATCGCCTACAGTACAGGGACCAACGAACAGACACTCAGGGTAGTTTTCCCGGAGCCATGCGCCGAAGAGGTCGTGATCTCTTGCATGATCGGCAGCGGTATATCCCTTGGGCAGACCGGACAGTGCAATCAAATTGGGTTCGTTGGTAAATTCTGCTGCTCTGATAGGCACACCATATTCCTTGGAGGTTCTAAACAGCAGTTCTGCCTGTTCAAAGGGCATCGGCTCGTCTGCCGCATGGATGCCGGGGCAGTTGGCAATGGAGACCAGCAGCTTGCCATCCACGGCCTTGACAAAGTCCAGCAGGTTCAGCCACTGCTGCTTTGTCAGCACATTCTGGAAGCCTTCCGGAACCTTACCCTCATATTTGTTATCGAAGTCATAGTAGGTCTTATTGGCCCAAGTGCCGGATACCCGGATCCAGGCAGTGCCCAAATCCTTAGCCAACTTAATCAGCCTGGGATTTTTGGTATCGATGGGATCATACCACTGCTGCAGATTGCCCATGTTGGTCCAATCCACGATCTTGGGGAATTCTTCGGTGCCGTCCACCTGTGCCTCGGTATAAGCCTTCCAGAAGGTACCGCCGGTAACCTCGGTCATCTCTACATTGTAAGAAACAAGCCGCTCATCTACACTGCGAAGGGCCTGCAGACCGCTACCTGCCAGCTTTACAAATTGTGCCATATTAAAACTCTCCTTTAGTCATATTTTGGATGCTATCATTATACCTTTCCAAAACCATTGTCAGCAAGGGGCAAAATGTCACTGTTGTGACACCCCTATCCAAAAAGAAGCCCCGCCTTTGCACAAAATGTACAAAAGCGGGTATGCTGTTCATTTTTGCCCGGTAACCAGCGGCTTCGTCAGCATCATTGTGGCAACTTGAGACATTTCCGCAGGAGTTTCCCGGTATCCATCCCGGTGCCACTGCATGACCATTGCCAACAACCCACAGACAGCAAAAGTCAACGCCAAGTGTTGGCTGTTTTCATCTTTCGTCAGCAGATAGGCGGGCATCATACGTTCATGCAACGCATGGCTGGTCGCCCGTTCCACAAGCATACCGCTGAGCCGGTTGCGCATCAGCGCCTCCAGCAAAGTTCTTCGTTCATACCAAAAAACAAAAAACTGTTCCAACGCTCCCAATGCGCTGTTGCCGGAAACCGCACCGGAACCATTGGGTAATTGCTCAAATTCCATCAGTGTATGATCCAGAAGGGCAAAGAGCGCACCGTCCTTGTTGGAAAAATAACGGTAAAAGGATTTCCGGGGAACTTCCATCCAGTCGCACAGATCGCTGATGGAAATATCCTCGTACCGCTGTGTAAGCATCGCCTTCAGTAATCCCTGTTCCAGCTGTTTCTGTCGTGCTGCAGATTGTTCGGATTTACATAGCTTATACACACGTTTCTCCCCTTTTCTAACTTCTAAAAAATATTATAACCGGATTTTCAAAAGAATCAAGCTGTTTTGTTTATTATCCCCAAAAAACGAGTATACGAAATCAGCAGACGGTGTCACAAAAGTGTCTTTTTGGTCCTATGTAATACTTTATTCATGCATTATAATGTATACGATAGACGCGGGTATACACTCGCACAAATTAAGGAGGAAATCAAATGGCAAAAAAACCCGTCACCTTGGACTCCAAGGGTTATCGGAAGTTTGGCATTCGTGACAAACTTGCCTATGCAGCCGGTGACCTTGGCTGCAACATGAGCTTCGGTCTTAAGGGCACAGTGCAGACCTTCTGGCTCGTTTACATGTTTATGGAGACTGGACTCTTCTCCATCCTGCTGCTTCTTGTACAGGCCTGGGATGCAATCAACGATCCCCTGATCGGCTCCCTCATCGACAGCGACAGAAGAAAGTATAAGCTTGGTAAGTACAAGACCTACATTCTGATCGGTGCCATTGGCCTACTGGCAGGCGGTGCTGCAGTATTCCTGCCCTTCCCCAACGCAAACACATTTGTGAAGGCAGTTCTCTTCGTTCTTGGTTACATCATCTGGGATGCTGCTTACACTATGGCAAATGTTCCCTACGGCACGATGCTCAACATCGTCACTGAAGATGCCGGCGAGAGAGCACAGCTTTCCGTGTTCCGTTCCATCGGCGGCGCTGTTGGCGGCATGCTTCCCGGCATCATTCTGCCCATGCTCATCTGGAACAAGGTTACCTTTGATCCTCAGAACCCCACTTGGTTCCTGGATAAGATCGAGATCCCCGAGGGTGCGGAAAGCGCATTTGCGCCTGAGAAATTCCTCACCAACCCCGTAACCGGCGAAGCTTACAAGCTGGGCGACAAGGTTCTCAGCCCCCTGACCGGTAGTCAGATCGAAGTTCTGTTGGGCGACAGAGTATTCTGGGCAGCCCTGGTTATGGGCGTTATCGGCTTTATCTTCTTTATTCTGATGATCAAGAATATCACCATCCGCGGCAACGAGTACGCTCACCTCAACGACGAAGGTGAGAAGGTCAACCTCATCAAGTCCTTTGGCACCTTCATGAAGAACCGTCCCGCTGTTGGCTGCACCATCGCTGCTATGGGTATGTTCCTGGGCATGCAGTCTGCTACCACCGCTACCACCATTATGTTCGCTACCCACTTCGGCCAAGCTTCCATGTCCGGTCTTGTCCAGATGATCGGCTTCCTGCCTATGTTCCTTTTTATGCCTCTTGCTACCAAGTTCGTCAAGAAGTACGGCAAAAAGGAAGTTTCCACCGTTGGCTCTATTGCGGGTCTGATCGGTGGCGCGATCCTGTGTTGCTTCCCCCTGTGCCCCTTCAACATTCAGCTGATTGTTTACATGGTTGGTCTGATCTTCTTCGGCCTCGGCATGGGTTTCTATAACTGCGTATCCTGGGCTATGATGGGTGATGCCATCGACTACCAGGAGTGGAAGTTCGGCAAGCGCGAAGAGAGTGTTGTTTACGCACTGCATTCCTTCTTCCGTAAGCTTGCTCAGGGTGTTGGCCCCGCTGCTGTCATTGCCATCATGGGCACTCCTCTGATCGGTTATGTTTCCGCCCTGGGTACCATCGGCCAGTCCGCCGAAACCGCAGGCAGACTGTGCTGGCTGGTTGCAGGTCTTTATACGTTCAGCGCAATTTGCCAGTTTGTAGGCGTTGCTCTGATTTACAACATTGACAAGAAGACCCTGGAAAAGATGACTGAAGAGCTGGCTGCCCGCAAGGAGCAGTAATCCGCATATCTCACATAGCAAATCATTGCCTCCTTCGGAGTTTCTCCGAAGGAGGTTTTTTTGTTCCTTCATATACTTTACCATTGACAATGAATAATTGTAGTTGTATAATCGCATAAAATCGAAAAGGAGAGTTGACAATGCTTCGTTATTGCTTCGATGTAGTCGATACCAAGTCCGGTAACCCTATGCGCTGGCTGGGGCTCGGGCTTACATTGTCATACTCTTTTTAGGATCAAACCATAAAGAAGATGCAGTGCAAGCTCTAACGAAAAGTTAGGTTTGCACTGTTTTTGTATTTAGGAGGAAAGAAAAATGGAAACATTGGCGGCACTTACGCAGTTTTACGGCAACTACGACGAAGATAACCGGCTAAACTCCCGATACGGTACGGTAGAATACCTTACCACCTTGCGATACATAGAAAAGTATCTTCGCCCCGGCATGCGAATTCTGGAGATCGGCGCAGCCACCGGCAGATACAGCCACCACTTCGCTCAGCAGGGTTATCAAGTAGACGCAGTCGAACTGATCGAACACAATATTGAGATTTTTAAGCAGAATACAACCCCCGGTGAAAATATCACCGTTACCCAAGGGAATGCAAAGGATCTGCTTGGCTTTGCCGATAACATCTATGACATCACATTGCTGCTTGGGCC
Organism: Faecousia sp.; assembly: GCA_045646265.1. Taxonomy (GTDB): domain Bacteria; phylum Bacillota; class Clostridia; order Oscillospirales; family Oscillospiraceae; genus Faecousia. The sequence goes on along the minus strand of JAZRKL010000124.1, from coordinate 2,336 downwards.
TATGTACCACCTGTTTACAGATGAAGAGAAACTGCAGGCCCTGTCGGAAGCCATACGGGTCACTAAGAAAGGTGGCATCATTTTCAGCGCCTACTGTATGGGCGACGCCTCCGTCCTGCTGTACGGCTTTGTACACGGGCAGATCCATAATATTATGGAAAAGTGTATGCTGGATCCCGTTACCTTTGAAACCTTCTCACAGCCTTGGGATCTGTTTGAGCTGCACCGTAAGGAAGATATCGATAGGTTGCGGAATCATTTTAATATTACACAGCTGCATTTTCTGGCAACCGACGGCTATGCCAATCACATGCGAAAAACCCTCGCCGAGATGGACGAAGCCACTTTCCAGCTGTTTCTCAGTTACCATTTTGCCACCTGCGAGCGAGTCGATATGATCGGCTATTCCAATCATACACTGGACATTTTTTGAAAGGACTGATATTACTGTGAATAAGCAAATTGATATAACAAATGTGATACTCAAGGCCCAACGCCTTACGCTGCGCCCTTGGAAAGAATCAGATTTGAATGATTTCTACGAGTATGCAAGTGTGGATGGCGTCGGTCAAATGGCAGGCTGGATGCCTCACAACAGCATTGAGGAATCTAAGAATATCCTATCACACTTCATCGAAGGAAAGAAAACCTTCGCCCTGGAGTATCAAGGCAAAGCGATTGGCTCCCTGGGGATTGAAAAATACAAAGAAGAGACTTATCCCGAACTGGATCCTTTGCAAGGCCGGGAGATCGGTTATGTTCTGTCCAGAGATTACTGGGGGCAAGGCTTAATGCCGGAAGCGGTGAACGCAGTATTAGAATGGCTTTTCAATGAGGAGAAACTGGATTTTATCATGGTTGCGCATTTTGATTGGAATAACCAATCCCGGCGGGTCATCGAAAAATGCGGCTTTCAATATATAAAAACCGCGCCACACGACACAAGATATAATACTGTAGAAACTTGCAAAGAATATATACTGTATAACCCCAATCATTAATTTTAGCAAGCAGACGTATCACATATAATAACATTAAGAAACATGCCGTTGGGGAGCGATGGGTGGATGTTCTAACAAACAATCAACACCGTCTTACTGTAGGGCGGGGGCTTGCTCCCGCCGCTAACCAAAAAAACTACCGCAGCACCAAACTAACGGTGCTGCGGTAACTATTTGACATATTGGAATTTTCCGAACTATCAATATTCAAAAACTAACGGGCTAATCTGTGTCGTGAATGCGTTCTTTCTAGGTTTTATGGTCACCCGTTTTGCGCTGACTTGAATATCGCCGAGATAGTCTAATGCCACAGTTTCGGATAAGTCTTTTTCAAAAAGCAAGTTTTCTTCGTTATCATATACTCGCAAAAGAGGATAGAACTTACAAGTATCAAGAAAACGCAAGAAGATTACAACCCTACGTTTTGTACTGACTTTTTCTTTGAATTTCATCAACATATTCTCGCCTTGTTCAACCGCTTGCTGAATACAAGAAAGAATACGCGTATCATCAAAGTCTTCCGATGCAAAGAAGATAACCAGAACGTTTCCTATCCATTGGATAATATCATCCCAGGTTTCAATGGAACCGAGTTTGTTGTACAAGTCTTTTTCTATATGAACAGAGCAATATCTGAGCCAAGGGTGATATCTATCTACTTTATTTGATAAGCTCATCTTCTCGCTCATATCAGAAACGGTAAAGTTGATATACAAATGGTCAAATTCTCCAAGAGAGAATTCGTTCTCACGCAGTTTCATAACCACTCTTTTCACGACAGCATTTAACTTCTTATCACCAAAAGAGTCTGTAATATAGTCACCATATTCATTTTGAGATTCACTCTTATACAAGCGAATATCGCTAATGATTTTCTTTTTCATAAGAACTAACTCCTTTGTCAAATTCAAGTTTACCGTACTGATTGTATCACACTTAAAAGGTATAATCAACATCTGTATTATGATACGTTCCGGCGAGAGCAAGCCCTCGCCCTACGATTCTGCACATGGTAAGCAAAGCATCGGCTGTCCACAGGATATAGGAAACTGCGCAGTTGCCCAGAATCACAAAAATATGAAAACTGCCAGATCAAAACGACCTGCCAGTTGCTTTTTTGATTTTGCCGTTAAAAAACATGCCGGTGGCATGTTTTAGGCAAAGAAAATACCCCCTACTTTCGTAGGAGGTATCTTGTGTTGGCATTACCTATTTTCACGGCCAGTCACCCGGCAACTATCGTCGGCGTACGTGTGCTTAACTTCTGTGTTCGGGATGGGAACAGGTGGACCCACACGACAATCAATACCAACTATGTATATCTAAACTCTTATG
>JAZRKL010000123.1:0-32767 GCA_045646265.1 Faecousia sp. | reverse complement strand
TAGAACTGCCCCATGGCTCAAGAATCTGCGACCTAAGGGGGATGGATAATTGGTTCAGGCGAAGCATAGGAAGCCGATGGGCTGACGCCCATCAATGACTATAATGATGCCTGAGCCAATCAGATACACCCTTAGGCGGGTCCGGATTATATTGGTCAGGCTAAGGAGAAATATACTATGAAAAGAGAATTTGGCCTTCGGTCCGATGGACAGATGGCATATCTGTACACCATTCGTGGGGAAAAACTGTCAGCGGATATTTCCGACCACGGCGCGACACTGGTAAATCTGTTCGTGCCGGACAGCAAGGGAAATGTTGCTGATGTGGTGCTGGGTTTTGATACCCCTGATGAATACACTGCCAGCGGAACTTACTTCGGTGCCACCGTGGGCCGTAATGCCAACCGTATCGGCAAGGCGGTATTTACCATGAACGGCAAGGAATACTACCTGGATGCAAATGATCATGGGAATAATCTCCATGGCGGCTTTGATGGCTACAAAAACCGTTTGTGGCAGGTGGTGGAGCATACCGAAAACAGTATTTGCTTGCGTCTGGAAAGTCCCAACGGAGATCAAGGCTTCCCCGGTAACGCGGAAATCTATGTGACTTACACTTTGGACAATGCCAACGCGTTGCATATTATCTATGACGGCGTCTGTGATCAGGATACCGTATTCAACATGACAAATCATAGCTACTTTAATTTGGCGGGTCATGATTGTCCGGAAAAGGCAATGGACCAGATCCTTTCCATGCCTGCACGGGTATTTACCGCGGCGGATGAACAGAGCATTCCAACCGGTGAACTGAGAAGTGTGGCCGGTAGTCCCATGGACTTCCGTGAACCGAAACCCATCGGCAGAGATATCAATGAAGACTATGACGCGCTGAATTTCCAGAAGGGTTATGACCACAATTTCGAGGTGTTCTGCAATCCCTGCGCCACGCTTAAAGATCCGGAATCCGGCAGAACCATGACCGTATCCACAGATTGCTGCGGCATGCAGTTCTATAGCGGTAACTTCCTGGATGGGACAAAGGGTAAATCCGGTGTCGCTTACTGCTATCGCGGCGGCATTGCTTTGGAAACACAGTTCTATCCGGACAGTGTCAATCATCCCGAGTGGAAGCAGCCCTTCGTAAAAGCCGGGGAACGCTACCACAGCGAAACCGTTTATAAATTCCTGTAAAGAACAGCCGCCTTGTGCGGCTGTTTTCTTTTGGTTATGAAGATAAATGATCGTTTATCGCACCATCTAAGGCCCCCTTGTGTAAAGGGGGCTGTCAAAAATCTCTGATTTTTGACTGGGGGATTGTCGTGTTTTTGACAACCCCTCCGGTCAAAATCGAAGATTTTGACCACCTTCCCTTACACAGGGGAGGCTTGGGTGCGGCGGTAACTTAGACCTGTAAACGATCATTTGGCAAACGCTCAGTATGCAGCAAAAAAGGCTGCCCAAAGGCAGCCTTTTTCAGATAGATCAGTCGGCGGATTCTTCCACGGTTTCCTCCGCGGTTTCGGGAGCCAGGCGGGACTCGGGGGTCACACCGGGCTGGTAATCCCGGTAAGCCATGAGACCGGAGCCTGCGGGAATCAGCTTACCGATGATGACGTTCTCCTTCAGACCAACCAGACGGTCAACCTTGCCCTTGATGGCGGCATCGGTCAGAACCTTGGTGGTTTCCTGGAAGGAGGCGGCGGACAGGAAGGAATCGGTGGCCAGAGAAGCCTTGGTGATACCCAGCAGCATTGCGGTGGCGGTGGGCAGGACCAGATCCTCTTCGCCGGCATCGATGCGTGCCTGAACAGCAGCCTTGGCATCCTCAAACTCGAAGGTATCCACAACGGTACCGGTGAGCAGGGTGCTATCGCCGGGTTCTTCCACACGGACCTTACGCATCATCTGGCGGATGATAACTTCGATGTGCTTATCGTTGATTTCAACGCCCTGCTGACGGTACACGGCCTGGACGGACTGGACCAGATAATCCTGGACAGCTTCCACGCCGGAGATCCGCAGAACATCCTGGGGATACAGTGCGCCGTCGGTGATGGGTTCGCCCTTCTGGACGATCTTACCGTGCTGGACCTTCAGACCCACGGAGTAGGGCACCTCGTAGACCTTCACCTCGCCGTCCTCAGCGGTAACGGTGATGTTACGCAGAGCGGTGCGGTGGGTATCGTCGATGGAAACGGTACCGGTGATCTCGGAGATCTGTGCCATCTTCTTGGGCTTGCGGGACTCGAACAGTTCTTCAACTCTGGGCAGACCCTGGGTGATGTCGTCACCCGCAACACCGCCGGAGTGGAAGGTACGCATGGTCAGCTGCGTACCGGGTTCGCCGATGGACTGTGCTGCGATGATACCGACAGCTTCGCCCAGATCCACTTCCTTGGAAGTGGCCAGGTTCATGCCATAGCAGCATGCGCAGACACCGCTTCTGGCACGGCAGCCCAGAATGGTACGGATATAGATCTTGTCGATGCCGTGCTGCTCGAACTTCTCGGCATCCTCGGGCATCATCAGCTTGGTGGTGGGATGCAGCAGCTCGCCGGTCTTGGGGCTGATAACATCCTCCACGGGGTAACGGCCACGGATACGGTTGCCGAAGGTATCGATGACATCGCCGTTCTTGTCGTAGACAGCGCCTACCCAGATACCGTTCTTGGTCTTACAGTCGTGCTCACGGATGATCACATCCTGGGAAACGTCGACCATACGGCGGGTCAGGTAACCGGAGTCAGCGGTACGAAGGGCGGTATCGGTCTCGCTCATACGTGCGCCTCTGGAGGAGATGAAGTATTCCAGAACGCTCAGGCCTTCACGGAAGTTCGCCTTAACAGGAATTTCGATGGTGCGGCCAGCGGTATCGGCCATCAAGCCACGCATACCGGCCAGCTGACGGATCTGAGCCATGCTACCACGGGCGCCGGAGTCAGCCATCATGTAGATGGGGTTGAACTCGTCCAGATTGCCCTGCAGGGCATCGGTGACATCCTTGGTGGTGCGCTCCCACTGCTGGACAACCAGGCGGTAACGCTCGTCGTTGGTGATGAAACCCTTACGGTAGAAGTTTTCGATCTCCAGAACCTTGCGCTCAGCCTCACGCACCAGGGTGTACTTCTTCTCGGGAACCACCATATCCGCAATGGAAACGGAGATAGCGCCCTTGGTGGAGTACTTGTAGCCCAGAGCCTTGATGCGGTCCAGCATTTCGGTGGCCACGGTGAAGCCATGGACACGGATACACTTGTCGATGATCTTGCCCAGCTGCTTCTTGCCGACCAGGAAGCCGACCTCCAGATCGAAGGCATGCTCGGGATCGTTACGGTTAACGAAGCCCAGATCCTGAGGAATAGGCTCGTTGTAGATCAGGCGGCCAACGGTGGCATCGATCATCCGGTACTGCAGTTCACCACCCACTTCCTTGGCATAGCGGACACGGATGGGAGCGTGGAGGCCCACATCACCGGCAGCGTAGGCGGCGATGGCCTCTTCCTCGCTGGAGTAGTTGTGAACGGGACGGAACTTGGCGGGGGCGGTGCCCTCGGCCTTGGCCTTCTTGTTGGCGGCCACGAACTCGTCAGCATCCACGATCTCGTTCACCGGCAGACCGGTATCACCGGCATCGGTAACGAAAACGGTCTCGGCGCCCTTCTCGGCCTTGCCCAGACGGGTATAGGTCAGGTAGTAGGCACCCAGGATCATATCCTGTGTGGGAACGGTAACAGGCTTGCCGTCCTGAGGACGCAGTAGGTTGTTGGCGGACAGCATCAGCATACGAGCTTCTGCCTGAGCCTCTGCGCTCAGAGGTACGTGGATAGCCATCTGGTCGCCGTCGAAGTCGGCGTTAAAGGCGGTACAGCAAAGGGGATGCAGCTTCAGCGCGCGGCCTTCCACCAGGATAGGCTCGAAGGCCTGGATACCCAGACGGTGCAGCGTAGGCGCACGGTTCAGCATAACAGGACGGTCCTTGATGATCTCGTCCAGAGCGTCCCAAACCTCGGTCTTGCCCTTGTCGATCATCTTCTTGGCGGACTTGATGTTGTTGGCCAGACCGTCGGCAACCAGCTTCTTCATAACGAAGGGCCGGAACAGCTCGATGGCCATTTCCTTGGGAACACCGCACTGGTACAGCTTCAGCTCGGGGCCGACGACGATAACGCTACGGCCGGAGTAGTCAACACGCTTACCCAGCAGATTCTGACGGAAGCGGCCCTGCTTGCCCTTGAGCATGTCGGACAGGGACTTCAGCGCACGGTTGTTGGCACCGGTGACGGCACGGCCGCGGCGGCCGTTGTCGATCAGAGCGTCAACCGCTTCCTGCAGCATGCGCTTCTCATTACGGATAATGATGTCGGGGGCATGGAGCTGAATGAGTCTCTTCAGACGGTTATTACGGTTGATAACACGGCGGTACAGGTCGTTCAGGTCGGAGGTGGCGAAACGGCCGCCGTCCAACTGGATCATGGGACGGATATCCGGAGGAATGACCGGCAGTACATCCATGATCATCCAGGAGGGCTTGTTGCCGGATTCCCGGAAGGCTTCCACGACCTCCAGACGCTTGACGATGCGCAGCTTCTTCTGGGAGGAAGCGGTCTTCAGTTCTTCACGCAGCTGCTCGGACAGCTGCTCCAGATCGATCTTTTCCAGCAGCTCCTTCACGGCTTCGGCACCCATGCCGGCCTTGAAGTCGTCCTCGTACTTTTCCCGCATGTCACGGTATTCCTTCTCGGACAGCACCTGATTCAGGCTCAGGGGTGCGTCGCCGGGATCGGTGACGATATAGGCGGCGAAATACAGAACCTTTTCCAGTACCTTAGGGGAAATATCCAGAATCAGACCCATACGGGAGGGAATGCCCTTAAAGTACCAGATGTGGCTGCAGGGAGCGGCCAGCTCAATGTGGCCCATACGCTCACGGCGGACCTTGGCCTTGGTGACCTCAACGCCGCAGCGGTCGCAGACCTTGCCCTTATACTTGATCTTCTTGTACTTGCCGCAATGGCACTCCCAGTCCTTCTGGGGTCCAAAGATCTTTTCGCAGTACAAGCCATCCCGTTCGGGCTTCAGAGTGCGATAGTTGATGGTCTCCGGCTTCTTGACCTCGCCGAAGGACCACTGCCGGATCATTTCCGGCGAAGCAATGCCAATCTTAATGGCGTCAAATGTGGCTTCTGCCATACTTTCGCCTCCTTAATCTTCGTAGGTATCGGTGTCTGCGTCCGCATCACCGAATACATCCATAATATCCTCGGGGCTATCCTCGTCGATGACGAAACCGCTGCTGAGCACTTCGTCGGCGGTGGCTACCAGCTCGGTCTCGTGCTCGGTGTAGATGATATCGTCATCATCGTCCTCGTCCTTCAGCTCGATCTCGTTGCCGGCTTCATCCAGCACGCGGATATCCAGACACAGAGCCTGCAGCTCCTTGACCAGAACCTTGAAGGATTCGGGAACACCGGGTTTGGGAATATTGCTGCCCTTGACGATGGCTTCGTAGGTCTTGACACGGCCGGTGACATCGTCGGACTTGACGGTGAGGATCTCCTGCAGGGTGTAAGCGGCGCCGTAAGCTTCCAGCGCCCAGACTTCCATTTCGCCGAAACGCTGGCCGCCGAACTGGGCCTTGCCGCCCAGAGGCTGCTGGGTAACCAGTGCGTAAGGACCGGTGGAACGTGCATGGATCTTATCGTCAACCAGATGGTGCAGCTTCAGGTAGTAGGGGTAGCCGACGGTGACCAGATTGTCGAAGGGTTCGCCGGTACGGCCGTCATACAGGACGGTCTTGCCGTCTTCACGCAGGCCGGCCAGCTTCAGGGTTTCACGGATATCCTTCTCGTTGGCGCCGTCGAATACGGGGGTGGCTACCTTCCAGCCAAGAGCCTTGGCGGCGTAGCCCAGGTGGACTTCCAGAACCTGACCAATGTTCATACGGGAGGGAACGCCCAGGGGGTTCAGAACCACGTCCAACGGAGTGCCGTCGGGCAGGAAGGGCATATCTTCCTCGGGCAGAACACGGGAAACAACGCCCTTGTTACCGTGACGGCCGGCCATCTTATCGCCAACAGAGATCTTACGCTTCTGGGCGATGTAAACACGGACGGACTTGGTAACACCGGGAGCCAGCTCATCGGAGTTTTCCTTGGTGAAGACCTTCACATCCACGACGATGCCGCTTTCGCCGTGAGGCACCTTCAAAGAGGTATCACGGACTTCTCTTGCCTTTTCACCAAAGATGGCACGGAGCAGACGCTCCTCGGGAGTCAGCTCGGTCTCGCCCTTGGGGGTGACCTTACCGACCAGGTAGTCGCCGGAGCGGACCTCGGCACCGATGCGGATGATACCGTTCTCGTCCAGATCCTTCAAGGTATCCTCGCCCACGTTGGGGATGTCACGGGTGATCTCCTCGGGTCCCAGCTTGGTATCCCGGGCTTCGGTCTCGTGTTCCTCGATGTGGATGGAGGTAAAGACGTCCTCGCGAACCAGACGCTCGTTGAGCAGAATGGCGTCCTCGTAGTTGTAGCCTTCCCAGGTGACGAAACCGATGAGCACGTTCTTACCCAGAGCGATCTCACCGCCGGAGCAGGAAGGACCGTCGGCAATGATCTGCTCGGCAATCACACGCTCGCCAACCTCCACGATGGGACGCTGGTTGATGCAGGTGCCGGCATTGGAGCGGGCAAACTTGGTAAGTCTGTGGGTGTACATCTCACCGTCGTCGTATTTCACCACGATATCGGTGGCGCTGACGGAGTGAACGGTACCGTCGCCCTTGGCCTTAATACAGACCTCGGAGTCCACAGCGGAGCGGTGCTCCACGCCGGTGGCGACGATGGGAGATTCGGTGGTCAGCAGAGGCACGGCCTGACGCTGCATGTTCGCGCCCATCAGCGCGCGGTTCGCGTCGTCGTTCTGCAGGAAGGGAATGAAAGAGGTAGCAACAGAGACCATCATTCTGGGGGACACGTCGATGTAGTCGATCATGTTGCGGTCCACTTCGATGATATCGTTGCGGTGACGGCAGGAAATACGGGCATTTGCCAGACAGCCGTTTTCGTCCAGAGGCTCGTTGGCCTGACCGATGTAGAAATCATCTTCCACGTCGGCGGTCATGTAATCCACCTGGTCGGTAACGAAGCCGGTAGCCTTGTCCACCTTACGGTAGGGCGCTTCCACGAAGCCGTACTCATTGATCTTGGCGAAGGATGCCAGATAGTTGATCAGGCCGATGTTGGGACCTTCGGGGGTCTCGATGGGACACATACGGCCGTAGTGGGTGTAGTGAACGTCACGCACGTCAAAGGATGCGCGTTCTCTGCTCAGACCGCCGGGACCCAGAGCGGACAGACGGCGCTTGTGGGTCAGCTCGGCCAGGGGGTTGTTCTGGTCCATGAACTGGCTCAGAGGAGAGCTGCCGAAGAATTCCTTGATGACAGCGGTAACGGGACGGATGTTGATAAGGCTCTGGGGGGTGACAGCGTCCAGATCCTGCACGGTCATACGCTCACGGATGACACGGTCCAGACGGCTGAAGCCGATGCGGAACTGGTTCTGCAGCAGTTCACCCACGCAGCGTAGGCGGCGGTTGCCCAGATGGTCGATATCGTCGGCAACACCGATACCCATAGCAACGCAGTTGAGGTAATTGATGGAAGCCATGATATCGTCAACGATGATGTGCTTGGGGATCAGATCGTCGATACGCTCAGCGATGGCATCTTCCCAGTTGATACCTTCGGTTTCCAGCATTTCCTTCAATACGGAGAAGCGGACCTTCTCCTTGATGCCGAATTCCTTGGGGTCGAAGGAAACAAACCGGGCCATATCCACCATGCCGTTGGAGAAGACCTTCACGTTCTTGTCGCCAACCTTGACCACGGCCTCGTTGACACCCAGATCACTCAGCTCCTGGGCACGAACCCGGGTGATCAGCTCACCGGGCATGGCCAGGATCTCACCGGTCATGGGATCGGCAACAGGCTCAGCCAGAGTCTGGCCGGACAGACGGGTCCAGATGTCCATCTTCTTGTTGAACTTATAGCGGCCCACGGTGCTGACATCGTAGCGGTGGGCATCAAACAGCAGACCTTCCAGATGGGCCTGAGCAGTCTCCACCGTGGGAGGCTCACCGGGACGCAGGCGGCGGTAGATCTCCAGCAGGCCCTCTTCACGGGTCTTGCAGGTATCCTTTTCCAGGGTAGCCAGCATCCGCTCATCTTCGCCGAACAGTTCCTTGATCTGCTCGTCGGTGTTGACGCCCAGAGCGCGGATCAGGCAGGTGATAGGCAGCTTGCGGTTCTTGTCGATGCGGACCCAGAATACATTATTATTGTCGGTTTCATATTCCAGCCATGCGCCACGGTAAGGAATGACGGTGGCGGTGTAGGTATGCTGGTCAGCCTTATCCACCTCGTGGCCGTAGTACATGCCGGGAGAGCGGACGATCTGGGAAACGATAACACGCTCAGCACCATTGATAACGAAGGTGCCGCCGTTGGTCATCACAGGCAGCTCGCCCATGAAGATATCCTGTTCCTTGATCTCGTCGGTCTCGGTGTTGCGCAGCCGCACACGGACCTTGATGGGCTTGGCGAAGGTAGCGTCACGCTCCTTGCACTCTTCGATGGTGTACTTGGGCTTGTCTTCCATGGTGTAATCCAGGAAGCTCAGCTCCAGCTTACCGGAGAAATCGGTGATCGTGCCGACATCCTTGAATACCTCACGCAGGCCGGTTTCCAGGAACCACTCGTAGGAGTCTTTCTGGATTCTCAGCATGTTGGGCATTTCCAGGATCTCCTGGTACTTTGCGTAGGACTTACGCATGGTCTTGCCAAACAGTTGGTCTTTGACCATTGCCATATGGATCATCACAGCCTTTCTTTCGGCTTTCGCCTGAATGTTGTGTTTTTGATACGCCTGGAGCCGTTGTCAATTTGTTGTTTTTTCCGTATTGACATCGGCCGCAAACTGTGGTAGAATAGTTGTGCTGAATGATACAGTTCAAAATACGCATACTCCCACAGTATGGAGTACCATTCTACTACATCCCGTTGACTTTGTCAATGGGTCTTTTTGTTTTTCCGGGGTTTTTCCCCGGATTTTTTGCAGTATCCAAACACCACGTCATTCCGATGCCCTTTAGGGCCGTGGGAATCCCATTCTCTTGGTTACGGATTGCCACATCGCTGCGCTTCTCGCAGCGACACGGTGCTTCGGAAGTCACTGCGTTGAATGATCGTTTAGCGGCCTAAGGGCCAAATGCAAAATGCATAATGCATAATGCAAAATTGTGGTATTTGCTGACGCAAATGATTTTAAATAGTCGGCGAAGCCGACTCCTTAATTTTGAATTTTGCATTTTGAATTTTGAATTGCGCAACGATAGTTGCGCGTGTAAACGATCATTTACACTTTTCCGTTGAATCCGGTAGGAAAATGGTATATACTATATTTATAAAACAGCAAGGAGCAATATTATGGATTTTAAGGTACTGGCAGTAGGCGATGTGGTAGGCACACCCGGTCTGGAGCGCATCCGCCGGAGCCTGCGTTATTTAAAGCGGAAGACCGGGGCGGACTTCGTCATTGTCAACGGTGAGAATGCCGCCGCCATCGGCATGACCCCCCAGCAGGGCGAGGACATTTTGGATGCCGGTGCCGATGTGATCACCCTCGGCAACCACACCTTCGCCAAGCGGGAGATCGTCACCTGGCTGGAAGATTGCCCCCAGGCACTGCGCCCCGCCAACTATGCCCCCCAGACACCGGGCCGGGGCTGCGGCATCTTTGAGACCAAGGCAGGCCCCGTAGCCGTCATCGACCTCATCGGCCGCTGCTCCATGGACTACACCCCGGACAATCCCTTCCTGGAGGTGGAGCGCATCTTAAAGAAGCTGGACACCAAGGTCATTCTGGTAGAGCTTCACGCGGAAGCCACCTCCGAAAAGCTGGCCATGGGATACATGCTGGACGGACGGATCAGCGCCCTCTGGGGCACCCACACCCATGTACCCACCGCCGATGCCCAAATTTTACCCAAAGGCACCGGTTATGTGACGGACTTGGGCATGACCGGCCCCCGTCACTCGGTCTTAGGCATCCGGCCCGACCTTTCCATCGCCAAATTCCGTGGCGATTTAACGGAGCGCTACCGCTGGGCCGAAGGCGAGACCAAGCTGGAAGCCGTTTTATTCACCATCGACACCGCCACCGGCCGTTGCCGCAGAGCAGAAAGGGTTGATTTATATGAAGATCCTGCACAGCGCTGACTGGCACTTAGACTCCCCCATCATCGGCCGCACCGAGGCCCAGACCGCCCTACTAAAGTCCGCACTGCTGGAAGTACCCCACAAGGTGGTATCCGCCGCCAAGGCAGAGCGCTGCGATCTGATTCTGCTGGCCGGTGACCTATTCGACGGCAGTGCCACCCCCGAAAGCATCAAGGCGGTGAAGGACGCATTGACAGAAGCGGACATTCCCGTCTTTATCGTGCCGGGCAACCATGATTTCCTTTCTCCCGCCTCCCCGTGGCTGACGGAGCGGTGGCCGGAGAATGTGCATATTTTCACTTCCCCGGGCTGGGAAAGCGTTGCCCTGCCCGGCCTTGATTGCCGTATCTACGGCACGGCCTTTACCGGCCCGGAAGCGGAAGCGCTGCTGGACGGCTTCCGGGCGGAGCAGAGCGAGCGCTATGCCGTTGGTCTGCTTCACGGCGACCCCACCGTGGCGGCTTCTCCCTACTGCCCCATCACCGCCCGCCAGATTGAAGCGTCAGGGCTTGACTATCTGGCCCTGGGCCATATCCACAAGGGCAGCCGCATGACCGCCGGAAACACCCTGTGCGCATGGCCCGGCTGCCCCATGGGCCGTGGCTTTGACGAGCTGGATACCAAGGGCGTGCTGATCGTAACGCTGGACGATACCACCGATGCCCGGTTTCTGCCGCTGGACACCCCACGGTTCTTTGACCTGGGCTGTGAAGCAGCCGGTGATGCCGCCGCTTCCCTTTCCCGTCTTCTTCCCGCGGCGGGCAGCGACGACTTCTACCGGGTCACCTTTACCGGTGAAAGTGAGCCGTTGGACACCGCCCTTCTGGAAGAAAAATTCTCCCGGTTCCCCAATCTGACCCTTCGGGACCGGACAGAGCCGCCCATGGACATCTGGGCCAATGTGGGCGAGGACTCTCTGGAAGGTGTCTATTTCGGATTACTGCGGCAGCAGCTGGAGGATGCCGACGGAGAAATGAAAGAGAAGATCCTGCTGGCGGCGAAGCTGTCCCGCCGGATCTTGGAAAACCGGGAGGTGAAGCTGCCGTGAAGATCTATTCCATGACCGCCACCTTCGGCAAGTTGGAAAACGAGACCCTGACTCTGAAGCCGGGTCTGAACATCATCCATGCCCCCAACGAATGGGGCAAAAGCACCTGGTGTGCCTTCCTCACGGCTATGCTCTACGGCATCGAAACCAGAGTGCATACCACCAAGACCGCCATTGCCGACAAGGAGCGCTATGCCCCATGGTCCGGCACACCCATGGCAGGCCGCATTGATTTCAACTGGAATGGCCGGGACATCACCATCGAGCGCAGCAGCAAGGGCCGCAGTGTATTCGGTGTCTTCCGGGCCTATGAAACGGCGTCCGGTCTGGACGTGCCGGAGCTGACCGCCGCCAACTGCGGTCAAATGCTTCTGGGGGTAGAAAAGAGCGTCTTTTTGCGGGCGGGCTTCATTAAGCTCAATGACCTGCCCGTAACGCAGGACGAGGCTCTGCGCCGCCGGCTCAATGCCATGGTCACCACCGGTGACGAAAGCGGCACTGCCGACACCCTTGCCCAGACCCTCAAGGACTTGAAAAACCGCTGCCGTTTAAACCGCAGCACCGGTCTGCTGCCCCAGGCGGAGACCCAGCAGCGGGAGCTGCAGTACAAGCTCAACGAGATTCGCCAGCTGCAGGAGCAAACGGTGCGCATCCGCCAGCGGCTGGAAGAACTGGATGCGCACCACAAGGCGCTTTTGAATCACAAGACCGCCTTGCAGTATGCCGCCAACCGGACCTATCAGGAGCAGCTTTCCGCCGCGGAAGCGGCCCTGTCCGCCGCCCGTGCCAGAGAGCAGCTGCTGCAAAGGCAGTGTCAGACTTCTCTACCCGCTGATGAAGCGGAGCGGGCCTTGTCGCGGCTTCGCCAGCTGCGTGACCAGTTGGACGCGCTGCATGTGGAATTGCGGATGCTGCCCCCGGCGCCCCGGATGCCCGAAACGCCCGGTGTATTTCAGGGCCTTTCCGGTGCCGATGCCACGGCGCTGGCTGAGGACAGCACAATGCGCTATGCTCAAAGCAGCAAAAAACACCCCTTCTTCTGGTTGTGCGCCCTGTGCTTTGCGCTGGGGCTTGTGGGCCTGTTTTTGCCCCATCCGGCCTTCCGGATCGGCGGCGGTGTGCTTATGGGCGCGGGTCTGGTGATGCTGCTGTTTGCCCTGTCCGAAAGCAAACGCAGACGCGATGCCGTCCAATCCCTGCTGCGGCAGTTCAGTCCCATCCCGCCGGAGCAGTGGGTGGACGCTGCCTGCCGCTATGACGCGGCCCAGACCGGCTATCTGGAAGCCTTGGCCCAGCACGAAGCGCAGCAGCAAGCCATTTTGCAGCGGCAGGAAGCTCTGCAGCAGCAGGTGGCCGCTGTCACCGGCGGCAGCCCCATGGCTGAGCTGGAATACCGGTACAGCGCTGTTTTGGACGATTGGGCAGCCTTGGCGGAAGCCACCCGGGAGCATCGCCGTGCCGATACTCTTGTGCAGACACTGCGTTCGGCCCAAACCAGCGCCCCGGCACCGGAGTTTCCGGATACCATGGCCTATTCGGAAGCGGATACCAACCGTCTGCTGTCCGATTGCGTTTACGAGCAGAGGCAGCTGCAGCAGCAGCTTGACCGCTGCCACGGCAAGATTGAAGCCTCCGGTCAGGAATCGGCGTTGCGCCAGCAGCTGGAAGCGGTCACGGAGCGCATCCGCAAGCTGGAGCTGACCTACAGCGCTTTGGAGATTGCCCAAAGCACACTGACGGTGGCCTCCAACGAGCTGCAGCGCCGCTTCTCCCCCCAGATCTCCAAGCGTGCCCAGACCCTCTTCGGCAAGCTCACCGACGGCCGCTATACCCGTCTGACGCTGGGCGACGATCTGACCATCCATGCAGGCACCGATACGGAATCCACCTTGCACAGCGCCCTGTGGCGCAGTGAAGGCACCGTGGATCAGTTGTATCTGGCACTGCGCTTAGCCGTTGCCGGGGAGCTGACCCCCGATGCCCCGTTGGTGCTGGACGACGCACTGGTGCGCTTTGATGACCGGCGTCTTGCCGAAGCGCTGGATGTGCTCACCGAAGAAGCCGAAACCAAACAGGTGATCCTCTTCACCTGCCAAACCCGTGAACAAACGCTTCTAAATCCCTAAACGATCGTTTATGCGGGCAGTGCCCGCAGCCAATGCGTGCATAGTGCAGTACTTTTCGATACTTCCCTAACCCGCTCGGTGTCGTTCCATGTCTGTCATTCTGAGGCCTTTAGGCCGAAGAATCTCCAGCCTATCATTGCTCCGGAGATCCTTCGCTTGCGCCCAGGATGACACATCGATGGTGCGCTAAACGATCATTTATCTCACCTGTATTTTGGCGGGACTTTGGTCCCGTCGAAAAAATATATTTTTCTCTCCGGCTGTAACGAAATCCCCTCCGGGTTGTTATATAAGTGAAGAAACGAAAGGAGGAAGCCTATGACTCAGGAAGAGATCTATGAAGAAAACTATCCCATCGTATACGGCTACCTGCTTTCCCTTTGCGGCGACATCCCACTGGCAGAGGATCTGGCGGCGGAGACCTTTTTCAAAGCCTTTCTCCACCCCCGGCGCTACAGTGGACAATGTAAGCTGTCCACATGGCTGTGCGCCATCGGACGGAATCTGTACTTAAACGAACGCAAGCGGCAGAACCGCCACCGCGCTTTGACACCCCGTCCCGCCACATCCCCCGACCCGGAAGCGCTTCTTTTGGAAAAGGAGCAGATTGCCGAATCCTATAGGGCCGCCCAGCAACTGGAAGCACCCGCATCCCAGGTCTTTTTCATGCGTCTTGAAGGTCTTTCCTTCCGGCAGATCGGCGAGGCTCTGGGCAAAACAGAAAACTGGGCACGGGTCACCTTTTACCGTGCCAAGGTAAAAATTCAGGAGAGAATGGAGGATCTTTATGGATGATTGCAGAATCGTAGCCGACCTGCTCCCCTCTTATTGCGATGATCTGACCAGTTGGGAGACCAACACCTATATCCGCACCCATCTGAATACCTGTCCCGGCTGCCGAAAACTACTGGAGCAGATGCAGCAGCGCCAGAAGCCACAGGAAGCGGATCTGCGCCGGGCCAAGTTTAAGGCCGCGCTGGAAGCGTACGAGCACAGGCACAAAGTCCGTCAAGGTATCATTCTGCTGGTCTTTCTTTTGCTGCTCGTCGGTTTTTTCGTAGCAATGGCCTTCAGCCGTGACATTGCCCTTGCCACCAAAGGACTTGACTTGGTCCATATCATGCAGGAACCAACCGTCAGTGGCACCAAAGAATTCCAAATCGTTGCCTGCCGGACGAAGGATGGCACCAACGCACTGGTCCGGTTGGAAAAGACCCGCTACGGTTTCTGGTTGGTCTCCGCCATGGAGGTCGTTACCCCTGACCGGCCCGCCCAGATCACTTGGACGGAAATACTGCACTCTATATACGGCGGTGAGCCGAATATCACCCCGGTCCTGCACACATTCTACACCGGGTGCAATGCCACCCGTTCCTTTGAAAATATTCCCTACGACCAGATCCCCGGAAATGTAACGGTGATGGCTGAACAATTCGCATCCGACTACTACATTCATGTTGCCACCGTTCTGCCCGAGGGCGGCAGTGCTTTCGATATTCTGTCCCTGCTGAAAGAAAGCAGATTGATCTCATGAACGCAAGAAACGGACTTCCGGTTGGAAGTCCGTTCTTTTGTTATAAATTCAATTAAGCCTTTTCCAGAGCCAGGGTCTGGGTGGTAGCGTCGCAGACCTCAGTGGGGCCCCAGTACTGGATAGCGCCGGGGTAGACGTAGCAGGTTTCAACTGCCCACTCCTCACGAACAGATGCGAAGAACTTGAAGGGCTTGCCCTCCAGCTCTACCAGAGCCTTGCGGATAACAGGCTTGTCAGCACCGTGACGGCGCTCGATGTTCATCATCTTGGTGATGGGCATACCACCGGCAACCCACTCTTCCGCGGGCTTAGAGAGGTTGGAAACCTTGCTCAGATAGCCGGTATAGCCATACTGAATCAGCATGAAGGCATTGTAGCCCAGGGAGTAGCAGTAGTCAGCATCGAAGTTGGAAGGGAAAGCGCAGCGGCCTTCGTAGCCCAGGAAGTGATGCAGGGGGGAGAACTTACCCTTGTAGGTGCCGGCAGCCTTCCGCTCAGCCAGATTGGCCTTGACCATCTCGGAGAACAGCTTCTCGGACTCGATGAGGGAAACCTGCACGTTGCCGTGGGGGTCACGTTCCAAAAACAGCTGCTGCTGAATGGTCTGGGGCAGGATGGCGAACACCGCCATGGAAGCTTCCGTCAGACCGGCCTTGATGAAAGCGTACTTCTCTTCCCAAGTGGGCAGGGCATTGAAAGCGTCAGCCTTAGCGCCTGCCAGCAGCTCGTTGATCTCGCTGATCAGCACGGAGAACTCGGGAACGAACTCCACGATGCCCTCGGGGATGATGGCAACACCGAAGTTCCAGCCCTTGGCGGCACGGTTCGCAACGGAATCGGCAATGTAGTCGGTGATCTGCGCCAGGGACATCTTCTTGGCAGCCACTTCCTCACCGATGAGGCAGATGTTGGGACGGGTTTGCAGAGCGGTCTCCAGTGCCACATGGGAAGCGGAGCGACCCATGACCTTCACAAAGTGCCAGTACTTCTTGGCGGAGTTAGCGTCACGCTCGATGTTGCCCACGATCTCAGCATAGGTCTTGGTAGCGGTGTCGAAGCCGAAGGAGCACTCGATGTCCTCGTTCTTCAGGTCGCCGTCGATGGTCTTGGGGCAGCCGATGACCTGGATACCGGAGTTGTGAGCGGCAAAGTACTCAGCCAGAACAGCAGCGTTAGTGTTGGAGTCGTCGCCGCCAATGATGACCAGAGCGTTGATGCCGTGCTTCTTGCAGTTGGCTTCCACAATAGCGAACTGCTCTTCGGTTTCCAGCTTGGTTCTGCCGGAACCGATGATATCAAAGCCGCCGGTGTTGCGGTAGGCATTGATGTACTCGTCATCGAAGATGATGAAGTCGTTATCGATCAGACCGCTGGGGCCGCCCTTGAAGCCGTACAGGACGTTGTCCTTGTCGGTAGCCTTCAGTGCGTCGTACAGGCCGCAGATAACATTGTGGCCGCCGGGTGCCTGACCACCGGACAGGATGACACCAACCACCTGCTTCCTGGCGGGAGCGGTGTTGACACCCTTTTCAAAGGTGATCTCGTTCTTGCCGTAGGTGTTGGGGAACAGGGCAGCGATTTTTTCCTGGTCAGCAACGCTCTGGGTAGCGCCGCCGTCTTTCACGCAGATCTCGGAAATGCCGTTTCTCAGCATACCGGGCAGCTTGGGGTTATACTGGTATCTAGCCAGCTGCAGAGGGGACAGTTTCATATCAAAAACACTCCTTAATGTTTATTTCCATAAATGGCCAGTATGAATTATACTCCATATCATCCAAAAGGTAAATAGTCAATTCCCAAAATTCTTTGCATATTTTCATATTGAAATACTGGGAAATTGTGCTATAATGATATTTGTAAAAATTCGGGTCAAACCCGTAACATAAGAAAGGAAAGTTTAACATGGCTCTTGTTACTACTACCGAGATGTTTAAGAAGGCTTACGACGGCGGCTACGCAGTCGGCGCTTTCAACGTCAACAACATGGAGATCGTACAGGCTATCACCGAGGCTTGCCGCGAGGAGAACGCTCCCGTTATCCTGCAGGTTTCCAAGGGTGCCCGTCAGTACGCCAACGCTACCTATCTGGTAAAGATGGTTGAGGCTGCCGTTATCGAGTGCCCCAACATCCCCATCGCTCTGCACCTGGACCACGGTGACAGCTTCGAGACCTGCAAGTCCTGCATCGACGGCGGCTTCACCTCCGTTATGATCGACGCTTCCTCCCACTCCTTCGAGGAGAACATTGAGATCACCAAGAAGGTCGTTGAGTACGCTCATGACCATGGTGTCGTTGTCGAAGCTGAGCTGGGCAGCCTGGCCGGCATCGAGGACGAAGTCAATGTTTCCGCTGAGGCTGCTTCCTACACCCGTCCCGAGGAAGTCGAAGAATTCGTGACCCGCACCGGCTGTGACTCTCTGGCCATCGCCATCGGCACCAGCCACGGCGCTTACAAGTTCACCCCCGAGCAGTGCACCGTCAACGAGCAGGGTATCCTGGTTCCCCCCGCACTGCGCTTCGACGTTCTGGAAGAAGTCACCAAGCGTCTGCCCGGCTTCCCCATCGTTCTGCACGGCTCCTCCTCCGTTCCTCAGGAGTACGTCGCCATGGTCAACGCCAACGGCGGCAAGATGCCCAACGCTATCGGTGTTCCCGAAGAGCAGCTGCGCAAAGCTGCCGCACTGAGCGTCTGCAAGATCAACATCGACTCCGACCTGCGTCTGGCTCTGACCGGCACTGTTCGTAAGTACTTCAACGATCATCCCGATCACTTCGATCCCCGCCAGTACCTGAAGCCCGCCCGCGCCAACATCAAGGAAGTTGTCCGCCACAAGCTGATCAACGTTCTGGGCTGCGCCGGCAAGGCCTAATTCCCCTTACATGCAAAACGGACTCCCCACGGGAGTCCGTTTTATATTTTAGAGCATATTTTTCAGCCAGCGCTTCACCGCAGGCAGCCAGTCTGCCGCCATGCAAGTAGCGGACGAAAGTTTTCCATTCGTCTGTTCATCCACAGTGGCAAGTCCATGCTGACCCACGGGATAGATGTGCAATCCAAAGGGAATCTTGTGCTTCGCCAGCGCTTGGGCATACAGTAGGCTGTTATTGACCAGCACACCCTGGTCTGCCGCTGTGTGCCACAGGAAGGCTGGCGGTGTACGATCCGTTACAAGCATATCGCAGGAGAACTTCGCGGTTACCTCATCACTCAGCGGGTATTCGCAGCCGGAAAGGTGCTGGAAGCTGCCCTTGTGGGCATTCTCCGGCAGGGCATTGATGACAGGATAGCAAAGCACGGATGCCTTGACCGGCTTGCTTTCCAGGAAAACGGCTCTTACCTCTGGAATATCATAGGCATTGGAATAGTGAGCCGCCAGATGACCGCCGGCAGAGAAGCCCATGATAGCAACGCGCTCCGTGTCACAATTCCACACATCCGCATTGGCGTAAATCAGCTCCATGGCAGCCGCCACTTCCTGTAGCTGCACAGGGAATCTGTGAGGATGTACCGAATAGCTCAGCACGAATACGTTGTAGCCCTCCGGCAGTAAATGCAGCGCAATCGGCTCTCCCTCTCTCGGAGAAACGCATGTATAGCCGCCACCGGGGCAGATAAGCATACAGGGCCGTTTTCCGCTCTGCCGGTACGCATCCGCAACATCCAGAGGCAAATAGCACTCCAGAAACGGGTCACGTCCCTCCTCACCTAAAAATGCATATCTCTCTTTGAGGTGTATCTTTTCATATTGCATAGCAAATGCCTCCTTTTATTTTCTTTACCCGAAAGCGCACACCGCACTGGCCAGCAGGTTAAAGGCGGACAACGCGAAAATCGGTGTCCACACACAGTCCGTCTTCTGGTAGGACCAGCAGGCAAACAGATGGATTGGCAGTTGCAGCACATATGTAAAGAGCACATCAAAGGTCTGTCCCCGCCAGAGAATATCAAACAGGTGAGGCAGCAGCAGCAAAACCGCCACCACCGGATAGGCCAGCTTTGTATTTTTGTAAGCCACGGTGCAAAATCCGCTGGCATAGAACAAGCCGCAAACACCAAAAGGCACCAGCAGCGTCATACACACAGCACCGAAAAACGGATTGTTCTCTACCAAAAATCCCGCTGTCAGCGCCACGGTAAACTCCGCCACCGGGAACATATCGATCATCAGCGACAGTCCAAACAGGAGCGTGCAGATCGCGGTCCAGGCCAGCATCAATCCCAAAGCAACCGCCACCGTTTTCAGGATTCCCTTGGCATTATAGCGCACTTCGAAGAAGGCATCCGACAGATGTTCCTGCATAGCCAGGATCATCACCACAGCGTTGATGGCATGATACACGATCTCCACCCAGGAGATAGCCGCAAGATTATCCCACAACCCGTTGGCAATGAAGGGCATATACATGGGAAACAGCACGATACCTAAGATCCAATACACAAAGATGCAGAACACATAGCCTTTGCGCATGCAGTTTAGCATGGGAGGAAAATGTTTTTTCACGGTAAAACCCCCTTTTCTTTTATTTTACCACAGAATTTACCAAAACACAATGAAAGAAATATGGGGTTTCCTCTTGTAAACAACAGGAAAATATGGTAAACTAAATTGGTTTATTTTGTGAATTTCTCTTTTAGGAGTATGAAATATGTCTGATTTAGTACAGCAGATCAGCCGTCGCCGGACCTTTGCCATCATTTCCCACCCCGACGCCGGTAAGACCACCTTAACCGAAAAATTCCTGCTCTATGGCGGTGCCATTGCCCAGGCAGGTGTCGTCAAGGGCAAGAAGAATTCCCGCACCGCCACCTCCGACTGGATGGAGATTGAAAAACAGCGCGGTATTTCCGTCACCTCTTCCGTTATGCAGTTCCAGTATGGCGGCTTCTGCATCAACATTCTGGATACCCCCGGCCACCAGGACTTCTCCGAGGATACCTACCGTACCCTCATGGCCGCCGACTCCGCCGTCATGGTCATCGACGGTGCCAAGGGTGTGGAGCCTCAGACCAGAAAGCTCTTCAAGGTCTGCGCCATGCGCCACATTCCCATCTTTACCTTCGTCAACAAGATGGACCGGGAAACCAAAGACCCCTTTGACCTCTTAGACGAAGTGGAGCGGGAGCTGGGCATCGAGACCTATGCCATGAACTGGCCCATCGGCTGCGGCAAGGATTTCCAGGGTGTGTACGACCGGGAAAACGAACAGCTTCTGTTCTTCTCCGGCGTGTCCGGCAAGAACCGTGCCGACAAGCAGACCGTTGACCTGTATGACCCCCAGGTGGCCCAGCTTCTGGACTCAGATGCCAAGCATCAGCAGCTCATTGATGATGTTGAGCTTCTCAGCGCAGGCCGGGAAATGGATATGGATGCCGTCCGTAACGGCCAGTTGAGTCCCGTATTCTTCGGCTCTGCCCTGACCAACTTCGGTATTGAGCCGTTTTTGGAAGCCTTTTTGCAGCTGACACCCCCTCCCCTGTCCAGAGTGGCAGATTGCGGTGAGATCGATACCTTCTCTCCCGATTTCTCCGCCTTCGTCTTTAAAATCCAGGCCAACATGAACAAGGCCCACCGGGACCGTCTGGCCTTTATGCGTATCTGCTCCGGCAAGTTCGAGCGCGACAAGGAATACTACCATGTCCAGGGCGGCCGCAAGATGCGCCTTTCCCAGCCCCAGCAGCTGATGGCCGCTGAGCGTGAGATCGTGGAAGAAGCCTATGCCGGTGACGTCATCGGTGTCTTTGACCCCGGTATCTTCTCCATCGGCGATACCATCTGTGCACCGGGCAAGAAGTTCACCTATTCCGGCATTCCCACCTTTGCCCCCGAGCATTTCTGCCGTGTGTCCGCCAAGGATTCCATGAAGCGTAAGCAGTTCGTCAAGGGCACCGAGCAGATCGCCCAGGAAGGTGCCATCCAGATTTTCAAGGTCCCCAACTCCGGTATGGAGGAAGTCATCGTCGGTGTCGTTGGCACATTGCAGTTTGACGTGTTCCAGTACCGCATGAAGGGTGAGTACGGTGTCGACCTGCGGATGGAGAACCTGCCCTACGAAGAGATCCGGCTCATCGACAGCTACCCCGGTGACCTTTCCGATCTGAATCTGGGCAGCGACGCGGAGCTACTGGAAGACTACCGTGGCCGCAGCCTGCTGGTGTTCACCAGCTTCTGGGCCATCGACTTCACCTGCCGCCGCAACCCCGGCCTGACCCTGAAAGAAATCGTGGTCGAAGAAGGCTGATAACGCAATCGCATAAATGATCGTATACGGGCCTGCGGCCTAATTGAAAATGTAAAATTGAAAATGGAAAATTATTGTATTTGCTGACGCAAATGATTTAAATAGTCGCCAAAGGCGACACCTTAATTTTCAATTTTCAACTTTCAATTTTCAATTGTGCAGCATCGCTGCAACGCCAAACGATCATTTATATGCATTCATCCACACAAAAGCGCCCTTGGGGGAGTCCCCAAGGGCGCGTATTGTTTAGGAAATTACATCAGCTTACGGATCAGGACCTTCATATCCTCAACGGAAGCTTCTCTGGGGTTGCCGGGTGCGCAGGCATCGGCGAAGGCGGACTCAGCCAGGAACTGAATGTCCTCTTCCTTCATGGCAGCCAGCTTGGTGGGGATGCCCACATCGATGCTCAGCTGACGGACAGCGTCCACAGCAGCCTTGCGGTAAGCAGCCTGGTCCATACCGGTGGTGTCGACACCCATGGCCTCAGCAACAGCCTTGAACTTCTCACCGGTGTACTCAGCGTTGAACTCCATAACGATGGGCAGCATCATAGCGCAGGCAACACCGTGGGGGGTGTCATACACAGCGCCCAGGGTATGGGCCACGGAGTGAGCAATGCCCAGACCTACATTGGAG
Organism: Faecousia sp.; assembly: GCA_045646265.1. Classification (GTDB taxonomy): domain Bacteria; phylum Bacillota; class Clostridia; order Oscillospirales; family Oscillospiraceae; genus Faecousia. Next base: position 10,899 of record JAZRKL010000123.1, on the reverse strand, counting down.
AATGCCATGCCGGTGACGAACTGGCCCAGAGCCATGCCTTCACGGCCTTCCGGCTCGTTGTTGACAGCGCCACGGAGACTCTTGGCGATCAAGCGGATGGCTTCCAGGTTCAGACAATCGGGCAGATCCCAGGCAGCCTTGGTGGTGTAGCCTTCGATGGCATGGGTCAGTGCGTCCATACCGGTAGCAGCGGTCAGACCCTTGGGCATAGTGGACATCATATCGGGGTCAACCACAGCCACATTGGGGATATCGTTGACGTCAACACAGACGAACTTACGCTTGCGCTCTACGTCGGTGATAACATAGTTGATGGTGGCTTCGGCAGCGGTACCGGCGGTGGTGGGAACGGCGATGGTATAAACGGTGGGATTCTTGGTGGGAGCAACGCCCTCCAGAGAGCGGACATCCTCAAACTCGGGGTTGTTGATGATGATACCGATGGCCTTGCCGGTGTCCATGGAGGAACCGCCGCCGATGGTGATCATGTAGTCAGCGCCGGATGCCTTGTAGGCAGCGACACCGGACTGTACGTTCTGGATGGTGGGATTGGGCTTGATGTCGGAGTAGATCTCGTAAGCCATGCCGGCAGCGTCCAGCAGATCGGTGACCTTCTTGGTAACGCCGAACTTCACAAGATCGGGGTCAGAGGCGATGAATGCCTTTTTGAAGCCCTTGGCGGCTACGATGCCGGGGATCTCCTGGATCGCGCCCTTGCCATGATAAGAAATGGGGTTGGATACAAAACGGTTTGCCATTGTGTTTACCTCCTGTTATTCGTCGGCTAATGCCGTATGTTACATGTTTTTCAGTACATCCGTGTATTCCGGCACACTGGAAATACCGCCGGATTGGGTAGTGGAAAGGCCGGCTGCTGTGCAGGCAAAGCGCACAACCTCAGTCAGCTCCGCTTCATCCAATTCTTCCGGCGCTTTACCCAACTGCAGCAGCTTCCAAAGGGCGCTGCCGCCAAAAATATCGCCTGCGCCGGTAGTGTCCTTCACATAGATATTCTTCAAAGACGGTACATGGCCAAAGGCCTTGCCGTTCATAAAGAAGCAGCCTTCCGCACCGCAGGTGACGAACACCAGCTTTACGCCGAAGTTGGCAAGGATATGCTTTGCACCGTCTTCGACACCCAGACCGAAGAGGAATTCCACCTCTTCATCGCTGATCTTCACCACGTCCGCCTGACCAAGACCCCACAGCAGCTGTTTTTTGGCTTCTTCCATATCTGCCCACAGAGGTTTGCGCAGATTGGGGTCGTAGGTAATGAGCTTGCCGGTTTTCTTTGCATAAGCAACTGCCTTATATGTAGCGCTTCTGGCAGGCTCGTCTGTCAGTGACAGCGTGCCGAAATGAAACACCTTTGCCTCATCAACGAGGGAAAGGTCAATTTCTGCAAAGCGCAGCTGTGTATCGGCACCGGGTTTTCTGGCAAATGCGAATTCCCGGTTACCGGTTTCGTCCAGTGTTACGAATGCCAATGTGGTAAACACATCGTCAGCCATTACCAGACCCCGGGTCTCGATACCGGCCTTTTCCAAAGTGGCAGCCAGCAACTTACCGAAGGTATCGTTGCCGACCTTGCCCAACAGGGCAGCTTTTGCGCCGAATTTACTGAGGGCCGCCAGAAAATTGGCGGGAGCGCCGCCGGGATGGGCAGCCATGGTGGGATAACCCTCCGCGTCAGCAGCTACATTGGTGAAATCAATCAGCAACTCACCCAATGCTACAACATCCATCATACCTTAGCCTCCGGATATTCGTTGCACAGCAAGCGGTAAGGCGGCTCGTCCTCTTCAATGGTAGGGAAACGACCCACAGGAGGATTGAACCGGTTATCGGTGTTATCGTCATTGCACTGGCTGACTTCCCCCAGCAAAACAGGGCCGGTACCTTCTTCCACAGCAAAGTCGTGGTACATATACTGCTGGATGTGAATGCTCTCGCCGGGAGTCAGGCGAACCTGGGTGCCGGCAGGCACGGTATAAGTACGGCCGTCCATATGGACAGTGACATCTGATTTATAGTCGATCTCTTCGTCGGGCAGGCTGTTGTAGACCCGGATCAGCACATTACCGCCGCCACGGTTGATAATATCCTCGGTCTTGAACCAATGGAAATGGTTGCAGGCGGTCTGATCTTCCTTCAGATACAGCAGCTTTTCAGCGTATACCTTGGGGTACTTCTGCGTCATCTTCTGATTGCCGTTGCGGATAGTGATCAAGCTGAAACCAATTTTATCAAAATCACCCATGCCGAAGTCGGTAATATCCCAACCCAGCATGCAGTCTCTTACTTCGTCATACTCATGACCGATATTCTGCCACTGCTCGGGGGTAAAATGACAGAAGGGAGGCAGTGCAAAACGGTATTCCGCGCACATGGCTTCCAATTCTTTCAATGCCTTGTTGATTTCAGAGCGTTTCATAGGAATCTCCTTGGTTAAATATAATACGATTTATCCTGTTACAGCTCCGAATAGCCGAAGCTGTTGACCAGGGCATCGATCTTCTTGCCCGACTTGCAGTAGGGGCATTCCCGGTAGTCGTAGCTTTCGTAGTCCGGCAGGTCATTGACACTGTACACGGAATATACGGGGAAATCTGCCACGTTATCTACAGCGCTGTAGAGGGAAGCCACACCTGCCACTTCGCCGCCGTAGTAGCCGATGGCTTCCAGGCTCCGCTTAGCGGTAAAGCCGGTGGTCACCGATGCCATCAGCACCAGAACGTGCTTGCCCCGGATCATGGGCTGGATATTGTCACGGAAGATCATCTGGCTGTTGGCATTGAACTCCGGTTCTACCACATAGATGCTGTGGTGTGTATTGATGCTGCGGAAGCCGCTGGCTGTCAGTTCCTGAGCAAGGCAGGTGCCGATGACCGCCGTGCCGTCCAGACACAGAACGGTGTCAACCAGAGTGGTGTTTTTAAAGTTTTTTACCAGATATTTCGCTACCGCCTGAGCCTCACTGAGTCGGGTCTTCTGGTAGGTGATATCGATGTAGTAATTGATATGGCTGTGGTTGGTGGCAAAATGGCCTTTGGCCACACGAAGAGGGACATTTCCCCGGCGAATGGGCAAGCTGGCGATTCCGATCATAGTGTTACCTCCTGGTATAAAAATGAAAAATGCGTTTTTCAAGCACCCCGGCACAAAGCGTTCGCCGGGGAAGCTGAAAAACGCTTTTTTTCATTATAACCCGAAAGGCAGTGCCATTGCAAGAAGAAGTTTCGCTATATACTTCCAAAAAATGCAAATCAATCTTGTGCAGTTTGCCTTGCCCGAAGCATCGGCTCCTGCCGCAGAAACTGCTCCGCGATGATCCGGCAGATTTGCCCCGCGCCGATCATCTCATGGACCTGAGAAAAGGTAACCCACTTGGCATCGTCAGTTTCTCCCGGAAGCAGCTTGACCTGCTCCAGCGGAAAATCCCTGCGCAAGCAATAAAAATCATAGAACATACTCTTATCCCGGCCGGTATCCAACAGTTCAAATTCCTCCGGGTGCGCCCGGATGCCGGTTTCTTCAAACAACTCCCGGGTGATAGCCTGAAGGCTGGTTTCACCCGCCAGAGCGGCACCGCCGGAGTTTTCCCAGGTACCGGCGAAGCTCTTTTGAGGTGCCCGCCGGGTCATGAAAAGATTTCCTTTTCCGTCATAAACCCACACACAGACCACAAGACCGTATTCCCCCTGTTTCCAGTGGGTTCCTCTTTTATGAACGCGCCCGGTCAAACGCCTGTGTTCGTCGTAAATATCGTTGAATTCCACTGCCGTCGCTCCTTGGTTGATACATTGTTTTTATTATAGCATACCCCAATTTAAAAGACAAGCAGCCAGCATCCACTGTGCTAAACGATCTTTTAGCATGGCCACAAACAAGGGCGCGCCAAAGCGCGCCCTTTACATTACTTCAGTTCAAACACGCCGTCGGCGCTATGGGTCAGTGTACAGCCGTAGTAGACCGTCATGGCCTCCTCCAGATCGATGGCATCCTGCACCGCCGCCGTTTCGTAGCAACTGTGCATTGCAAGCTGGGGCAATCCGATATCCACACTGGGTACGGACACATGACCCAAGGAGATATTGCCCAAGGTGGAGCCGCCCGCCATATCCGCCCGGTTGCAGAAGGTCTGCACGTTGACCTCCGCCTTGGCACAAACCTTCCGGAACAGCGCCGCGGATACACCGTCGGTGGTGTATCGCTGGTTGGCATTGTACTTGATGACCACGCCCTTGCCCATGATGGGAGCGTTGGCACTATCAGCCAGCTCCGGATGGTTGGGATGCAGCGCGTGGGCATTGTCCGCGGACACCATAAAGCTCTGAGCCAGCATCCGGCTGTAGGAAAGGCCCAGCGCTTCGCAGATCCGCTGCAGCAGGCTTTCCAGCAGGTTGGAAGCGGCACCCTGCAAGGAGGAAGAACCTACTTCTTCACTGTCGAAGACGCACAGCACAGGAATGCTTTCGCTGTCCTTTGCCTTCAGGAAGCCCTGGGTGCAGCACCAGGCGCATTCGATATCGTCCAGAGCCTGAGAGGATAAATATTCATTTTCCAAACCCCAGACCGTAGCCTTCTGGCGTACATACAACGTAAGGTCATGACCCAAAATCTTACCGCCGGCAGCCTCTTCCAGAAGCTTGCCCAGCTTTCCGGCATTTTCCTTGCTGCCCAGCAGGGGCAGGGTATCCACCGCGGGATTCCACTTATAGCCGTCATTGGCCTGGCGGTTCATGTGAATGGCCACGTTGGGCATCATCATCAGATCCCGGTCAATATCCACCAGCTTACTTTCGATGCCGTTCTCGGTTTCCACCATAACACGGCCCGCAACGCTCAAAGGTCTATCCAGCCACGGAGCGATGAGCATACCTCCGTAGCGCTCCACCGCCAGCTTGGCATAGGCAGTGGTCAGCTCACCGTTTTCCTTGACCTTGAAGGTAGGACGGTCCGCGTGGCTGGCACTCATCATAAAGCCCTGAGGTGTTCCCCGCGGAATACGGAAGGCCATAACAGCGCTGCCGCCCCGGGTCAGATAATACTTACCGCCGGGAATCAGTTTCCATTCATCCCGCTCCTGCAAGGCTTCATAGCCCTGCTGCTTTAACTGCTCTACCAGACCGGCCACCGCGTGAAATACACTGTGAGCCTTGTCCAGATACTCCATCAACGCTTTGGTTCTTACATCCATAAATAATTCCTCCATGATACCGTGTCATTCTGAGGAGCGCAGCGACGAAGAATCCGCTTTCCTAATTATATATTACGGATCCTTCGGCTCGCTTTGCTCGCTCAGGATGACATCAATTCTCTACCAATGTGCAGAACAGGTCGATCTGATCCGCAATGGTCTGCAACGCAGCACGCCAGAAAGCCTTGTCGGTCAGGTCGATGCCTGCCACCTTGGCGGTATCCTCGGCGGTTGCCACGGTGGTGGTGTGCAGCAGCTTCTTGTACTTGGGTACAAAGTCTGCGCCTTCCTTCTCATACTGGGCATACAGGCCCCGGGCAAACAGGCCGCCGAAGGCATAGGGGAAATTATAGTAAACAGGGCCGTAGTAGTGGCTCTTGCACACCCACATAAAGGGGTGCAGACAGCTATGATCCAGACCGTCGCCGTAGGACTGCTTCTGTGCCTCCAGCATCAGCTCGCACAGGGCATCGGCATTCATAAACTTGCCGGGACGGTTCTTGAACACCGCGTCCTCGAAGCGGAAGCGGGAGTAGATATCGCAGATGATCTGGGTGGCATCCTGCAGCTGGCTTTCAATGAGGGCGATCTTCTCATCCTTATCCTTTGCAGCCTTGATGGCAGCGTTCATGACCACGCACTCATTAAAGGTAGACGCAGTCTCCGCCACGGGCATGGAGTAGTCCCGGTTCAAGGGCCGGTGGTCATGGATGCAGCGGTTGTGGAAGGCATGGCCCAGCTCATGAGCCAGCGTCACCACGTCGGTAAACATACCGTCAAAGTTGGTGAGAATACGGCTTTCTCCAATGGCATGGATACTGGAACAGAAAGCGCCGCCCCGCTTGCCGTCTCTGGGATAGAAGTCGATCCAGGCATCGTCAAAGGCGGTACGGACCATCTCGGTCAGTTCCTTGTCGAAGGTGGAGAACTGTTCCAGCAGGAAGTCCTTGGCCTGTTCGGTGGTAAAGCTGGTGGAGGTGCTGCCCATGGGAGCAAACAGATCATACCAGGGCAGACCGTTTGTGTGGCCCAGAGCCTTAGCCTTGGCCTTCAGATACTGCCAGAACTTAGGAGAATACTCGTCCATAGCGCCCAGCATAGCATCCAAAGTGGCCCGCTCCATGTCGGAGCGCTTCAGGGTCATAGCCAGAGGGGATTCGTAGCCGCAGAGCTGGCAGGTGGAGATGGTCTCCAGCTTGATGGCGTTCAGCGCATGGGCCACCGGTGCCTTGATGGCTTCATAGCAGGCAAGCTCCGCTTCATAAGCGTCCTTACGAACCTGGGGGTCTTCATCATAGGCCAGGTTACGGATAGAGGACAGATTGGTGACGGTGCCACGGTAGTGGACGGGCACGGTGCTGGTCAGCTCGCCCTGGAGCTTGCTCCACGCACTGCCGCCGGAGAGCCGCATCTTTGCGCTGACCTGAGAAGCCTCCGGAGCCAGATCATACCGGTGCATATCCAGCATGCCCTGGAACATATAGCCGTAGTCCTTCAAAAAATCATCCCCGGCAACCAGTTCCATCAAATTGGGGATATTGCAGACCCACTGGCGGAACACCGCGCCGGCGCCGGCCATATTGCTGTAAATGCCCATCATCCGGCCGGATTGGGAAATGGCCTCCACATCATTTGCGTTGGTTGCCGCACGCAGATGGGGATAGGAGAACAGGCAATCAGCGATATGCTCCAATTCCTCCTGCAGGCGAATGCCGGTGCGAAGACCTTCCAGAGACTCCGTGTTTTCCAAGGTCTTGGAAAAGTCAATAAACTCCGTGACCTTCTTTTCAAAGGCTTCAAAGTCAGCCAGATACTTGGGATCATCAAAGCCGGAATACATCCGGTCCAGGTTCCATACTTCGTTCATACGATTGTGCTCCTTTATTAAAGTATGGCATCATCATACTACAAAAAGCCGCTTTCCGTCAACCTCTGTATGTATTATTTTCAAATTGTCATTTTTTATAAAATAATTTGTTATTTATCGTTATTTTGTCGAAAAGTGGCTACTTTTGTCGAGCGATTGTTTTGTATTCTCCTTGCAAAAAGCACTACATTATGCTAAATTATATTTGTCGCAACCAAGGGGAGCATATTCACAAGTCAGGAGAGGGATCTATGAACAACTTAACAACCGTTATTATTGCGGACAATACTGAGGAATTTTGTGCCGGCATGAGCGCCGCCCTGCAGCAGGCGGGAGGCTTTCAGATCTTAGCCACGGCAACCGACGGTGAGCAGGCCATCCGTCTGGTTTCCGAGCGGAAGCCGGATGTGCTGGTACTGGACATGATGCTGCCCAAGCGTGACGGCATCAGTGTCCTGAAGGCCATTTCCGGTCTGGACAAACGGCCCATCACTTTGGCTACATCCGGTTTTGTCACCAACTATGTATCTTCGGCAGCGGCCAATCTGGGTGTGCGGTATCTAATGCTGAAGCCCTGTGATATGAGCGCTCTGGTGGAGCGGCTGGAGGAGATCCGTGGTGGGGAGAACCAACGGAAGGCTCCTGCCTCCCGGAAGCCGGACAAGACCAGTATCGAAACCATGGTCACCGGCATCATTCACGAGATCGGTGTCCCGGCTCACATCAAGGGCTACCAGTATTTGAGAGAAGCCATCATCATCGCCGTCAACGATATGGATGTGATCAACGCCATCACCAAGGTACTCTACCCCCAGGTGGCGAAGACCTTCCAGACCACCCCCAGCCGTGTAGAGCGTGCTATCCGTCATGCCATCGAAGTAGCCTGGGACAGAGGCGATCTGGATACCCTGCAGCGGTTCTTTGGGTATACCGTTTCCAATACCAAGGGAAAACCCACCAATTCCGAATTTATTGCGCTTATTGCAGACAAATTGCAGCTTCAGCTGAAGTCCAGCGAAGTTGCCAATTTTTGACAGTTTTGGATGTTTGCTGTTTGTAATCACAAAAAGGAGCGGTTTTCCGCTCCTTTTTAGCAATCAGCAATCTTCACTTTTTTCTGGCACAGAAAGGGATACACCCATTAGGATTGGGCCCAGCCACTGGGGGATTAGATAAACCAAACTGGATGTGACCATCTCGCCGGTAGTCATACCATCGTAAGAGCACAGAATCATCTGTGCCCATAATTCGACACAAAAACACAGAACCGGTAATAACCACAAAAGCACCCGTCCGTTTCCTACGCTGACATTACCCTCACTCCAGCATTCCTTGGCCGCCAATCCCAGAAATGCAGCCTCCAACAAACCGGACAGCAAGCATAGCAATGCGTAGAAAACCGATTCCGTGACCAACAACGCAGCCAAATGATAATAGAGTACAGAAAGCAGAGGCGCAATGCCTGCAACAAAAACATCACCCCGGCAAACGCATCCTTCCGACCACGGAAAAGGATTACCGACAGCATAACCGTGATCACAGCATTTCCAAAAAGGCTGATCAAAAACATGGGGCGCGTAAAGTAGTCATTGGAAGCAGAGAGCGATGCGGCTATGTTCAATACCTGGGACAGGATCATAAGCACCGCAGCAATCACAGAACTCGGTCGATGCATATTAAGAGGCTGTTTCATACGTATCTTTCCTTTCCGCAAAATGGTATTTTCTTTGATTATACTGTACCTTCCGTCCTGATGCAACAGAAAAATTCTTCTGTACAAGGTAATCAATACGAACGACCATTCCTGCCAATGTGAAGTTCATTGCCCTGATCGCTGATAAGCTTCAATTGCAGTTAAAGTTCACCGAAGTGGCAAATTTCTGACCATCTTTGTCATCCTGAGCGGAGCCACAAAGTGGCGAAGTCGAAGGATCCGCATCCTGAAATATGGGTAATTACAAAGATTTTCTTGCAGCAGAACGGATTCTTCGACTCCGTTGCGCTCCGCTCAGAATGACATGCGTTTTAGGCGACTACGCCGCTAAATGATCATTTATCCATAAAAAACATTGCATTTACATCCTGTGATGGTATAATAATCAAAACATCACGAAACGGAGGAAATGCGTATGCTCTCCAAAACAGTAGATGATTCCCGTGTGGAAACGGTCCATCTGGTGCGTCCGACCCATCTCAACGGAGCGAACCGCCTGTTTGGCGGCATTCTGATGCAATGGATCGATGAGGTAGCCGGCATCGTTGCCAAGCGGCACTCTATGTGCAATGTGACCACGGCCTCTGTGGATAATCTGACCTTTCTCAGCGGCGCTTACCAGAATGATATGGTAGTTATCAAGGGGAAGCTGACCTGGGTAGGCAACACTTCCATGGAAGTCTGCGTCGATACCTATGTCGAAACTCCCGGCGGCCAGTGCACCCGGATCAACAATGCCCATTTTATGATGGTGGCATTAGACAAAAACGATAAGCCCGTGCAGGTTCCGAAGCTGGTCCTGCAGACCGACGATGAACGGCTTGCCTGGGCACACGGTGAAGAGCGCCGCCGCATCCGCAATCAGCGCAGGAAAGACCGTCTGGACGGTATCTGAATATCCCGGGACACCCCCTGTGGGTGTCCCCTTTTTACTGCCCGCTAAACGATCATTGATCACTGCAAAACGAAGCGCGTCGTACTTTCCTGTTGTACTTTACCAAGCTAAAGTGTTAATTCATGTGTTGGTTTGTACATTCCTCCAAATGTGGCAAAAAATGCAAAATAGTACTTTACAACTTTAGTTTGCTAAAGTATAATGCAGACATCAAACAACACACCCCCCACATTTGAAAGGATGGTAAATTATGAAAAAGTTATTTGCAATGCTTCTGGCCGTATTGATGATCCTCAGCTGCTTCGCAGCCTGCTCCGCCGAACCCAAGACCGATTACGAGTACATCAAGAAGAACGGCAAGCTGATCGTTGGCATCACCGACTACGCCCCCATGGACTACAAGGACGAGAACGGCCAGTGGACCGGCTTTGACGCTGAGTTCGCAACACTCTTCGCCAAGGAGCTGGGTGTCGAGGTTGAGTTCTTTGTCATTGCTGACTGGGGTAAGAAGGTCTTCGAGTTGGACTCCAAGAACATCGACTGCATCTGGAACGGCATGACCATCAACGAAGAGCTGCTGAAGACCACCAACTGCTCCGAGCCTTACGTAGTCAACGCACAGGTGGTGGTTATGAAGGCTGATGCCATTGCCAATTACGCTGACGTCGCCAGCTTGAAGGATCTGACCGTGGCCGTTGAAAGCGGCTCCACCGGTGAAGCTGCCGCCAAGGCTGCCGGCATCGAAGATCTGGTAGCCACCCAGGATATGGCCAAGGCACTGCTGGAAGTCAAGGCCGGCACCGCTGATGCCTGTGTTATCGACATCACCATGGCAAACACCATGACCGGCGAAGGCACCGACTATGCCGATCTGGCTGTAGGTATCAGCCTGGAATCCGAAGAATACGGTGTTGGCTTCCGTAAGGACTCCGATCTGACCGCCAAGTTCAATGCCTTCAAGGATAAGCTGATCGCTGACGGCACACTGGACGCACTGGCCGCAAAGTACAATCTGACTCTGGTAAAGTAATTGAGAAATACCAAGGGAGGGCATCGCCCTCCCTTGCTAAGCTGTTGTAAACGATCGTTTACACGCGCAACTATCGTTGCGCAATTCAAAATTCAAAATGCAAAATTCAAAATTAAGGTGTCGGCTTCGCCGACTATTTAAATCATTTGCGTCAGCAAATACCACAATTTTGCATTATGCATTTTGCATTCGG
>JAZRKL010000122.1:0-2476 GCA_045646265.1 Faecousia sp. | reverse complement strand
TACGCCCGTGTTTCCAACGCCCGAAGCGGCAGCCGGGAATTCGGCTCCTCCAGCCGCATTGATCAGGTGGACCTGGCCCATCTGGCCCGGAATATGGGAACCACCGAGGGCAAGGCTCTGGCCAAGGCCATTGAGGGTGCCGTCAAGTACAACCGCACCTCCTCCAATATGACCAACGCCTATGGCCTTTCCATCTATTTCCCCTTCCGGAAGGCTTCCATGGTGGATACCGCCGTGAATACCTATGAGCAGATTGGCATGGATGAAGAATATCTGCGCTGCATCCAGGCCTTCGCCAGCATGGAGGTCAGCGGTCAGGCCGTTTCCGGCGGCACCCAGTCTCCGCTGCCTTCCCTGATGGACATGATGGGCGGCGGCTCCTACGGCAACGCCGACATGATGGCAGAGCTTCTGGGAACCTTCCTGGGCGGCGATTTCGGCTCCATCGCAGGTTTGACCGGAGGCAACACCGGCTTCCTGAGCGGCAGAGCGCTGGATGAGGAGCAGACCCTTGCATATCTGAGCGAAAACAGCTTCGACGGCAGTGCGCTTGTGTGGCGGGACGGCTTGATCTCCCTGCCCGAGAGCCAGTGGGCCATGGTCCAGTCCCTCCACGCCAACCTGTTCTACGATGACGGCATGGGCTACATCGAAGCGGGCATGGACAATGTCTTCGACTTTGAAGACAACGGCAATCTGCTCTCTACCAGTGAGCTGACCTGGATCGCCGTCAATGACCAGCCCGTGGCCTACTACCACGAAAGCACCTTCGACGACGGCACCCATTATTCCATCCTGGGCCGGATCCCGGTCCTCTACAACGGCGACCGGGCGGAGCTGGTGGTGGAATTCACCGATTCCGACCCCTACGGCAGCGTCATCGGCGTCCGCCGGGTCTACAAGAACGGCGAGACGGAGACCGTGGCCAAGACGATGGAGACTGTGGTGGACGGCGACGTCATCGACTTCGTCTGCGATTACTACAGCTACGAGGGCGAGTACCTCGACAGCTACATGCTGGGCGACCAGCTCATCGTCAGCGGCGAGCTGACCATCAGCGATGTGTATGTGGACGAGGAATTCTCCCTTATGACCTACCTGTTCACGGACATTTACAATCAGCAGTACTGGTCCGAGCCGGTGCGATAAGTGCATAAAAAGACAGCCGCCGAATTTTGAAGTGACCCCAAAAAGTTAGACAAATATTTCTAACTCAAATTGTTCAAGCAACCCAAAGGGCTTGTTGTCTGTGTAATGCAGGCGGCAAGCCCTTTAGCTTTGCCTTGCTGCGCCTGTTGTTATAGTAGTCTAGGTATTCAACGAGTTCGTTCTTGAAGTGTTCCATGGAATCAAAGTCCTGCAGATAGAGAAGTTCACTCTTCAGTATTCCAAAGAAATTCTCCATGACAGCATTATCCAAACAGTTACCTTTATTGCTCATGCTTTGGGTGATGCCTTTTTCTTTCAGCATTCTCTGGTACTGTTTATGTTGGTATTGCCAGCCTTGATCCGAGTGAAGAATCAGCCCGATTCCATCAGGCACCGTGGCGAAGGCTTGTTCCAACATGGTTGTGACCATGGACAGAACGGGGTGTTCTGAAATTGTATAGCTGACAATATCCCTGCTGCACAGATCAAGGATTGGGGACAAATACAGCTTCTGTCCAAACAGATGAAACTCCGTGACATCTGTAACCCATTTCTGATTCGGCTTTTCGGCATAGAAATTGCGTCTAAGATGATTTGGTGCTATTTTGCCAACCTCTCCCTTATAGGAATGGTATTTCTTCATCCGGACACGGCACTGAATACCCAGTTCCCGCATTAACCGTTGTACTGTCTTATGGTTCAAGGGATTTCCACGCTTGTTCAGCTCGGATGTAATGCGACGATAACCATAGCGTCCTTTATGCTCATGATAGATCGCTGTTATTTCTTCTTTGGCAACAGCATATTTATCCGCTCTGTTTTGCGTCTTTAGGTGATAATAGAAGGTTGCACGGGGCAATTGAGCAATCTCCAGCAGCATTGCCAGAGGATGTTCTCGCCTTAGTTCCTGGATCGCCGTCATTTTTTCTGTTGGCGGTGCTCTCTTTCCAAAACTAAGGCTTGCAATTTTTTAAGTAAGCGTTCTCAGCTCTCAGTCGCTGCACTTCCGCAAGCAGATCTTCTTCCGTTTCCTTTGGCAGCTTTCTGGGGCGACCGGTGCTGGCACGGCCTCTACGCTCAACGTACAGTCCCTCTGATCCTTCTGTAAGATAAATACGCTCCCAGCTGCGTACACGGTCTTCGCCTGCTATGTCAAATCGCTTTCGGGTTTCTGCATAGCTTAACTTTTCTCGCATCATGGTTTCCACAACCATCTGCTTAAACGCTCCTGTGTATTTCTTGTTAGGTATTCCTTTCGGCATAATAAAAGCACCCCATTTCTTAGTACAAGTATATCATACTTGTCTAACAAATGGGGTGCAGTTCA
>JAZRKL010000121.1:0-34277 GCA_045646265.1 Faecousia sp. | reverse complement strand
CGGAGTCGAAGAATCCACTCTTTAGGATGCGGATCCTTCGACTCCCTCCGATTTGTAGCGGTATGATTGCCACCGGCAATCATTACATTAGAAGATTCGCTGCGCTCTGCAACACGCTCAGGATGACACGGAAACTTGGTGAGTGGTGCGCTAAACGTTCATTTTGCGCTGCATTAGGGCAGTTTGCCCAGAATGAGGGCGGTTTTGGGCGGTACGGTGCAGCTTCCTCTGACACCGATGTGCAGCTTCCACTGGAAAGCGGAATCGCCGTCCACCAGCACCTGCCATTTCCCCTCCGGCAAATGCAGCTTCCGGGCATTCTCACCGCAGTTAAAGGCCAGCAGAAGGTTCTCCCATTTACTGCCCTCGCCCCGGTTATCCAGACACACCGCCGCCGCGTTGTCTTCAAAATCCTTCGACCACAGGATCCGCTTGCTTGCCTTGCCGGATTTATCCTGCAGACCGGGACACTGCATCCGCAGCGCGATCAATCCCCGGTAATAATCCACCAGCGTTTTGTTCTGCCGTGCCCGCTCCCAATCCAGCTGATTGACCTCGGCGCTGGAGCAGTAGCTGTTCTTGATGCCGCCCTTGGTTCTGCCGAACTCCTCACCGGACAGGAAGAAGGGTCTTCCCTGACAACAGAAATTGATAGCGGCAGCCAGCCGGTTGGCCTTTTGGACATGCTCCGCGGTTCCCAAAAAGTTTTTATTGGGATCCATGGTATAAATCAGCTTATCCCACAGCGTCCAATCGTCGTGGCAGGAAAGATAGGTGACCGTCTGATAGGGGGTTTGGTATGCGCCATTCTCCCCTGCCCAACCGGCAACACATTTATGCAGTTTTTTCCCAGTGATCTTTCCGCCGTTGACAAAGCCCACGCTGCCTGCGTCCATGACATTGCCCTTCACCGCATCCCGGGTATCGTCGCAGAATGCGCCGATTTTGGGATCGATCCGCTTCAAGCTGCCCTTGTCACAAAGAAGTGTGCCTTCTCTTGCGTAGGTGTTGTCCGCCCGCCAGGGTTCGCCATATACCAGCTTTTCTCCAATGCCGTAACGTTTATCCAGTTCCTTTTGAAGGCTGTTCATCAGTTCATCATCCAGCAGGCCCATCAGGTCAAACCGGAAGCCGTCCATGTGGTACTGTTCCACCCAGTACAAAGCAGACTCCAGAATATACCGGCGGCACATGCTCCGCTCGGAGGCAATATCGTTACCGCAGCCGGAGCCATTGGAGGTTTTGCCATTCTCATCCTGGCGGTAGTAGTACCAGGGAACTGTTTTAAACAACGGCGATTCCAAATCATAAGTATGGTTATACACCACATCCATGATCACCCGGAAGCCATGCTTGTGCAGGGCCGCGACAGCCTGTTTCAGCTCCCGGATGCGCACTTCACCCCGGTATGGATTGGAAGAGTAGCTGCCTTCCGGAATATTATAATTGACAGGGTCATAGCCCCAGTTGTAGCCCTTTTCCGGCTGGGTCTCATCCACGGAGCCGTAATCATAGACAGGAAGAAGCTGGATGTGGGTCACGCCCAGCCGTTTCAGGTAGTCAAGTCCCGTAGGATGGATACCGTCCCGATGCAAGGTGGTGCCTTCCCGGCAGAGCGCTGTAAATTTGCCCCGATCTGCTTCTTCAAAGCCACCGGCCATGTCCCAGGAAAAATCCTTCACATGCAGTTCATAGATCACCTGTTCTGCCGTGATCGCGGGCGCATGATCTGCTTCCCACCCTTCCGGGTTTGTCCTTGCCAGGTCGATGACCATGCTTCTGCGGCCATTGACGCCACAGGCTTTGGCATAGGGGTCCTGGCTGATACGGGTCACACCGTCCACGGTCACTTCATAGTCATAATACCAGCCGTCCAGATTCCGGGAGGTGGCATAGGACCAGGTGCCCTTTTCACCCTTCTCCAGGTAGATCTTTTCCACCGCCGGCGCGTTACTGCCGGCTTGA
The DNA here is from genome assembly GCA_045646265.1 of Faecousia sp. Lineage (GTDB taxonomy): Bacteria > Bacillota > Clostridia > Oscillospirales > Oscillospiraceae > Faecousia. The sequence goes on along the minus strand of JAZRKL010000121.1, from coordinate 32,312 downwards.
TACAACTGGACCGCCACCTGTTGGGCCGTAGGCGCCCACAGACAGAATTTCGTGCCGCTGTCGCCGCAAAATGCGCCCAAAGGCTCTTCAGTATGGAATTTTTCCGCAAACTCCTTGCTGTCAAACCAGATTTTGTTCATCTTTGGTTTCATCCCGCTTCCCTCGCTGCTTTTATACTTTCTGTCAATCAGTATAACCTATGGTCGCAAAATATTCCAGTACTATTTATATCAATGTCATTAAATTAAGAGTGTCATCCTGAGGAGGCAATGCCGACGAAGGATCTCCTGTGCCTGATAGACCGGAGATTCTTCGACTCGCTGTGCATTAGAAGCGGTATGATTGCCCCCGGCAATCATATTATTTGAAGATTCGCTGCGCTCTGCAACACGCTCAGAATGACATTGCTGTTTATGTACCCGGGATGAAAAATTCACCCCGGGCAGGATTTTATTCCCCGCAGTCCGCCAGGCACCGCACGAAGCAGGCGGCGGCTGTCACTGTCAGCGCAAAGAACCCTGCGGTAAGACCCACCAGGATCGCACTGATAACGCTGGTAGCAACGATTCCTACTGCCAGCAGCACCACGGACAGCAGTACCGTACCCAGAATCCCCGTCAGCACCGCCTGCAGTGCCGTACACAGGCAGGAACCTGCATACCGGCGAACCAGTGCCGTAGTCAGCGCAAGAACACCCAGTGCGGCAATAGCAACGGCAAAGGCCACGATCAAAAAGACGGGCGTTATGGTGATGGTACCGGTGATCTGCAAAAACGCAGCCACGATTCCAATGATGATGCTTGCCACGATAGCCAGCAGCACACAGCGGTTACGGCAGTTACACCCAAAGATCGACATATTTTTCACCTCCCATTGCAATATATGTCCCGACACAGGAAGAGGTTCCGGCAAATCGTAAACTATTCATTTTGCAATGCGGTAGAAAAAGAATGCAATTGTCTATTATGTCGCAGCGCAGTATAATAAGAAAAAAACGGAGGTTCTGCGGTATGGATCAGCAAAAACAGGTGCGAATTGGTGTCATCGGTTTGGGTAATATTGGGTTTGTCCATGCGTCGTGTTTTTTTAAGGCTGCCGTGGACGGCGCCGTGTTGACCGCGATCTGCGATCGGAAGGAACATTTGCAGCAGGAGATGGAAGCGTATTTCCCCGGTGTTCCCTTTTACACCGATTACCGGGAGCTACTGCAAAATCCCACTATCGATGCTGTGATCGTAGCTGTCCCCCATCCCAGCCACAGCGATATTGCCATGGAAGCATTCGCCGCAGGCAAGCATGTGCTGATCGAAAAGCCCATGGACATCACCCTGTCCAAAGGAAAAGCCCTGTGCGAAGCGGCAAAGAAAAGTGGAAAGAGCTTTGGCATCATGTTCAATCAGCGCACAGGCAAGCTCTTTGCCAAGGCCAGAGAAATTGTACATTCCGGTCAGCTTGGACAGCTCAAGCGCTCTGTCTGGATCATCACCAACTGGTACCGCACCCAGCATTACTATGACTCCGGCACCTGGCGGGCCACCTGGACGGGAGAGGGCGGCGGTGTACTGGTCAATCAGGCACCTCATCAGTTGGATCTTTGGCAGTGGATCTGCGGTATGCCGGAGAGAATCACCGCATTCTGCTCCGAGGCCAAGTATCACAAAATTGAAGTAGAAGACGATGCCACCATTTTTGCCCGGTTTCCCGGCGGCGCGGAAGGTGTTTTCATCACCACCACCGGCGAGTATCCCGGCACCAACCGGCTGGAGATCTCCGGAAGCCGCGGCAAGCTGGTTCTGGAAAACGGCAAGCTCAAGTGGTGGCGTTTACGGGAAGATGAGCGGGACTTCTGTTTTTCTTCTGACGCTTCCTTCTCCCACATTTCCATGGACTATGAGGAGATCGAAGAAGAAGCAGAAACACACGGACATCAAAAGATCCTGCAGAATTTCACCAACAGCATTTTGTACGGTGAACCCCTTTGGGCACCGGGTTACGACGGCATCCACGAACTGACCATCCAGAACGCAGCCTACCTGTCCGCCTGGAAGGGCAATGTTCCGGTGGCGCTTCCCTTCGATGAGGATGAATACGACCATCTTCTGGCAAAGAAGCAGTCGGACAGTAACATAGGCTCCGCCGCCGCACAGGACGCTAAACGCACCGAGTATTCCGAGCGCTGGCAGATCAACTGGTAATCCAAGGGCAGGCTTATTCGCCTGCCCTTGGCGCTGATAAATGATCGTTTATCGGTCTAAGGGCCGAATGCAAAATGCATAATGCATAATGCATAATGCAAAATTGTGGTATTTGCTGACGCAAATGATTTAAATAGTCGGCGAAGCCGACACCTTAATTTTGAATTTTGCATTTTGAATTTTGAATTGCGCAACGATAGTTGCGCGTGTAAACGATCATTTATAGCAACGTGGCGGAACGGTGTAAAAATTTGTTGCAAAAACAACGAATTTGGGTTACTATGTACCCATCTACATAGGGGAGGTACATCTTATGGATGCCAAGAAAATCATGAAGATCTTTGAAGATACTGCCTATGTCCGCATGGGCGGTACCGCCGAGGAACTGAAGTGCGCCGAATATCTGAAGCAGTGCTGCGCCGAAATGGGTCTTGCGGCCACGATTGAACCTTTCGAGGTGGAAATGGCCACCATTGAGGAAGCCGTTTTTCTGGCTGACGGCATGGCAATTCCCTGCAAGGGTTACTTCAATGCCGGCAGCGCCGAGGTAGAAGCGCCCTTCTGCTACCTGCGCAGCACCGACGCTTACAGCCTGTCCCAGTGCAAGGGCAAGATCGTGATGATCGACGGCTATCTGGGTTACTGGATGTATCAGGATATTCTGGAGAACGGCGCTGTTGGCTTTGTGACCTATGACGGCAATATCAACTATGCCGATTGCGATATCGACCAGCGGGAGCTGCGCAGCTATGTGAGCAAGGGCAACAAGATCCCCGGTGTCAATATCAATGCCAAGTCCGCCGTTGCGCTCATTGCCAAAGGCGTAGAAACAGCCAAAATCGTTCTGAAGCAGGAAGAATACAAGGGCAGCTCCCACAATGTGGTGCTGGACATGCCCGGCGAAATTGATGAGTACATCGTGCTGACCGCCCACTATGACTCCACCTCCCTGTCCCAGGGTGCTTACGATAATATGTCCGGCTCTGTGGGACTTCTGGGTATTGCGGACTACTTCAAGGATCATCCCCATCGCTACGGCCTGCGCTTTGTATGGTGCGGCAGCGAAGAGCGTGGTCTGCTGGGTGCCAAGGCTTATGTGGCCGCTCAGGAGGAGAATCTGAAGCAGTTTGCTCTGAACATCAATCTGGATATGATCGGCTGCATCATGGGCAAGTTCATTGGCTGCTGCACCACGGAAGAACCTCTGGTGAAGTATCTGGAATACTTCGGAAACGAGCTGGGCTTCCCCATTGCCGTACGGCAGGATGTTTACTCCAGCGACTCCACTCCCTTCGCTGACAAGGGCGTTCCCGCCCTGTCCTTCGCCCGGGTCGCACCGCCTTCCACCGGCACCATCCACAACAGCTACGATACCATGGCGCTGATGAGCGGTGAGCAGATGGAAAAGGATATCGCTTTCATTGTTGCCTTCACCCAGCGTATGGCTAACAGCGTCCGCTGCCCCGTTGCCCGGGAGATCCCCGACAACATGAAGGACAAGCTGGATATCTATCTGACCCGTAAGCGTGGCCCTAAGCACTAATATTTTCAGCCAGCCGGAAAACCGGCTGGCTGTTGCTTTTGCTATCGCAGTAAATGAACGTTTAGCGTACCTGCTCTCAAGTCACCGTGTCATCCTGAGCGAGCGTAGCGAGTCGAAGGATCCGTATCCTAAAGAGTGGATTCTTCGACTTCGCTGCACCCTGTGCAGCTCCGCTCAGAATGACATGCGTTTTAGGTTTCTGCTCAGATAAACGATCATTTATTGATCCTGTTGGTTGGGGCGGTACCGTAGTATTTCACATATGCACGGTAGAAGCTGGAATAATCATTGAATCCACATTCTAAATAGGCATGAGTTGGTGGCACCCCGGCATCAATCATTTGCTTTGCGCGTACCAGCCGCTTGGCTGACAGATATTGCTTCACCGTAACCCCTGTGTTCTCCCGAAATACCCGGCAAAGCTGAGACTTGCTGATAAAGAATTTCTGGCAGATATCATCCAGACAAATTGGCTGATTCAAGTTCTCATTCAGATATCGCAAAATCCGATAGCCAATGGGGTCCGTCATGTCATCGGAGATGCCTTGAAGCTGGCACAGCTCATGCAGCAGCGGAATCAATCCCGCAAACACGCTGACTCTGGGATCGGTGAATTCGGTCATCATGGTGTCAAAGTAATGCTCACAGCTTCCACCCCGGAACTGGCTCGGCTTATAGAGGTTCTGTTTTCCCGGCTGCCGGTCCAGAAAGGGTGCGCGCAGAACGCCTTTGGGATCCACAGCGCTGAGCATGTTCAAATCAAAATGCAGCACCTTACGCTCATAGGGCTGGGATTTGTCCAGTTCAATATAGTGCGACTCCGCACTCTGCATCAATAGCAGATCGCCGCTTTGCAGCGGATAGGCGCTGCCCTCAATGTGAAATACACCTGCGCCTCTTACAAAATAGTATATCTCTGCTCGCGGATGGGTATGGAGCACGAATTTGGATTGATCCGGCACCGGTGAGTACTCGTGCACAATACTAAAATCCGAATCACTATACATATAGTCTTTATCCATCGCTATCACCCCAGATGCATTATAATGAATCATGACAATTTTTGCAATCTATTTTCACTGTTTTACCAATAGAATTGCAAATTGTAATGGGATATAATGAATTCAGATAACACACCAACAGGAGGTAGCTTTATGCAATTTCAGTTTTCCGCATTTGCCGATGAGAGCAGCAATGCCTTTTCCGGTCAGGTCGATGCGCTGAAGCGCAACGGTCTAAAGTATCTGGAGATCCGCAATCTGGACGGTAAGAACGTCACGGAGCTGACCATCGCAGAAGCAAAGCAGATCGCGCACATTCTCCAGGATAACGGCTTGAAGCTATGGTCCATCGGTTCTCCCATCGGCAAGATCCCCATTGACGGTGACTTTGCCGCCCACATGGATCTGTACCGCCACACCCTAGATCTGGCCGGTGAGCTGGGTGCGGCCAATATCCGTCTGTTCAGCTTTTTCATGCCCAAGGACAAGACCCCGGAGGACTACCGGAATCTGGTGCTGGAACGGATGGCACAGTTTGCCCAGACCGCAGTGCAGTACGGTGTTAACGCCTGCCATGAGAACGAAAAGGGTATTTACGGCGACATCGCGAAGCGTTGTCTGGAACTCCACCAGGCAGTGCCGCAGCTGAAGGCCGTCTTTGACCCCGCAAACTTTGTTCAGTGCGGCCAGGATACGCTGGAAGCCTGGGAAATGCTCCACCCCTATGTCCATTACATGCACATAAAGGACGCTCTGCCGAACGGCAGTGTGGTACCTCCCGGTATGGGCAGCGGTAACGTACCGCCATTGCTTGCCAAGTATCATGCCCAAGGCGGTGGGGTTTTGTCTCTGGAACCCCATCTGTTTGATTTTATAGGCTTGAAAGCACTGGAACAGGAGGGTGAGGAAAGTGTCGTCGGCGGCATGTCCTTCACCACTGCCGAAGATGCCTTTGATTATGCCGCAAACACTTTGAAAAAGATTTCGGAGGGATAATATATGAAAACAGGCGCGCAATTATATACCGTCAGAGATTACTGCAGGGACTTACCTTCCCTTGCGGAGACCTTGAAAAAAGTCGCGGATATCGGTTACACCACCGTACAGATCTCCGGCACCTGTGAATTCGAAGCCGACTGGCTGAAGGAGCAGCTGGCCGCCAACGGTTTGCGCTGTGTTCTGACACACACCGCTCCCCAGAAGCTCCTGGAGCAGCTGGAACAGGTATGTGCCGATCACAAGGCCTTTGCTTGCGGCAACGTGGGTCTTGGCTTCTATAACTTCGACGAGGACAGCCTTGCCGATGACTATGCGCGGTTTTTGGAGATCTACAAGCCCATTGCCAAGGCGCTTAAGGAAAAGGGTCTGTATTTCATGTACCACAATCATGCCCATGAGTTTGCCAAGCTGGATGGCAAGACCATTTTGCAGCGCATGGCCGAGGACTTCGCTCCGGAGGAAATGGGCTTCACGCTGGATACCTTCTGGATTCAGGCCGGCGGTGCCAACCCTGTGGACTACATAAAAGCGATGAAGGGCCGTATCCCCTGCATCCATTTGAAAGATTACCGCTACACCAAAAAAGAAGGCATTATGGAAAAGCTGGCCGCCGTCGGTGATGGCAACATCAATTTTGAAGCCGTCATCCATGCCGCTGCCGACGCAGGTACGGAATACCTGCTGGTAGAGCAGGATTTCTGCCACGGAGAAGATCCCTTTGCATGTTTGAAGCGCAGCTACAACAACCTGCGGGCTCTGGGCCTGGATTAAGGAGGAACTGTTATGGAAAAAATCAGACTTGGCATGCTGGGTATCGGCAATCAGGGTACTATGTACTCCAAGAAGATTCTGGCCGGTGAAGCAGAAGATTTTACTTTGGCCGCCATTTGCGACCATAATCCCAAGCGTATCGAGTGGGCCAAGGAAAACCTCAGCAATGAGATCGCTTACTTTGATAACGCGGAAGCTATGTTTGACAGCGGCATGATCGATGCCTGCATCGTGGCTGTCCCCCACTATGACCACCCCAAATATGCCGTTGCCTGTATGGAACGGGGCATCCATGTGCTGGTGGAAAAGCCTGCCGGTGTCTATACCAAACAGGTTCGCTGGATGAACGAGGAAGCCAAGAAGCACGATGTAGTCTTTGGTATGATGTTCAATCAGCGTACCAACTGCATTTACCGGAAGATGCGGGAGTTGGTGCAGTCCGGCAAGTACGGCCAGATCCGCCGTACCAACTGGCTCATCACCAACTGGTACCGCTGCCAGGCTTACTATGATTCCGGCGATTGGCGGGCTACCTGGTCCGGCGAAGGCGGCGGTGTTCTGATGAACCAGTGCCCCCACCAGTTGGATCTGTGGCAGTGGATCTGCGGCATGCCCGTATCTATCAATGCCCACATGAAGTACGGTAAGTGGCACGATATCGAAGTGGAAGACGATGTGACCGTCTATGCAGAGTACGAAAACGGTGCAACCGGTGTATTCGTTACCACTACCGGCGACGGCTTCGGTTCCAACCGCTTTGAGATCCAGATGGACAAGGCCAAGCTGGTGGCAGAGGATGACAAGCTGCGAGTCTGGGAATTCGCTGTCAGCGAGCCTGAATTCTCCCGTACGAACACCGTTCCCTTTGGATGCCCGGAGCGGACAGAGATCGATCCGGAGCTGGACGGGGAGAATCTGCAGCACATTGCCGTGATCCGGGCATGGGGCGGTGCCATCTTACGGGGCGAGCCGCTGGTAGCCGGTGGCGAAGAGGGCATTAACGGCCTGACCCTTGCCAATGCCATGTATCTTTCCGATTGGCTGGGCAAAACCGTGGAGCTTCCCTTTGATGAGGATCTCTATTACGAAGAGCTGATGAAGCGGGTAGCTACCTCCCGCAGAAAGGCCGCGGTGGAGGCCGTGGTTGCGGACACTGCCAACACCTTCGCAGGCGCAAAATAACAGTATGGGGGCATGCATTGCATGCCCCCACTTAAACTGTAAAAAGCCGAAAATCTGCGACTATGCTGTAGGGGCGATTCATGAATCGCCCGCCCACAATTGCACCGCAATTGTGGGATTTCCGCAGGAAATAAGAGAATGATCGCCGCTGGCGATGTGATTTTGTTCGCAAAATCACCGGGCGCATCGTGATGCGCCCCTACGATACGGACTGAGCCGGGGACATGCGTCGCATGTCCCCGTTTGCTTATTTACTTACCGGGGCGCAGGAGCCTCGGACGATCAGTTCCGCGTGAAGAAGAAGCGAGCTGACACAAACATGGTTCATCTGGCTGGTCAGTGCGTAGAAGGCGCTTTTACCCAAATTCATGCGGTCCTGCCGGATGGTGGTCAGCGGCGGAATGGTATAGCGGCAAAGGGGAATATCATCAAATCCCAGAATGCTTACATCCTCCGGTATTCGCAGCCCCAGCTCCTTACAATGGACCATGACACTGTGGGCCAGAACATCGTGGCTGCATACAATTGCAGTACAACCCTGTTCCAGCAGCTTCGGCAGATGCTGTGTCAAACACTCACTGATATGGTGAGCGCTGCCGCTCATAGCCGGTTCAAAGAGCAATCCGTTTTCCGTCATAGCCTGAGAAAAGGCGTAATAGCGCCGCTGGTAAATATAGGAGTGCAGTTCATAGCTGAGATATCCGATCTTGGTATGTTTCAGGGACTTTAGGTACTTCACAGCCAGCTCCATGCCCTCCTGGTTATTGGTGCCGATATATGTCACGTTGGGATTGGTGCTGACATGGTTATCATAAAGCACCGTTGGCGTTTTGCATGTTTCAAAGTCCTTCATCCAGATATCCTGGCTGATGCTCATGCCCAAAAACAGGCCACCGCAGTAGTTCTCCCGAACCATAAACGTATCGTAATGGATTTCTTCCTGCAGCGCCACCGTCAAAGGAATGATCTCTACGCAAAATCCTGCAGGCTCTGCTGCCTTGCGGAATCCCTCCACCAGATCAAAACCGAAATCATCCGGCTGGGTGTATTCCATGTTTGTAATAAACAGCGCGATCCGCAGCGGATTGGCATTGCGTGGAACCCGGGAGTATCCCAATTCCACCGCTTTTTCCAGTACTGATTTGCGCATAGCTCCACTGACATCCTTCGCTCCGTTCAGCGCCTTGGAAACCGTACCCTTTGAAACACCCAGTGCTTTGGCAATATCGTCCAGTGTTGCCATAGACACGTGCCCCCTTTCTTTTCTGCCATTATAGCACAGGCGGAAGTCAAAAGTAAATAAAAACCACGAAATTTTCACGAAAAAGTTTCGTTTTGTTTCGATTTGCTGTTTTTCAGCAAATCGAAGTAGGAAATAACGCACAAAAAATTCCTTTAATAGTTGTTTGTTTTTACAGAAAGTTTGGAATAAATCTTTGATTCTTGACGGGAATCAGAAAAAGGACTATACTGAGAAAGTACAAAACATTTCGAAAGACCACCTATCCAAGGAGCAATCAGACATGCGATTTCATTACACAAGCCAATATCTGCAAACCAATGGTGCCGCCAAAGAAAATACCTTTTTGCTGACAAACGGCCTTGGTGGCTATTGCTCTGTTGCTTCTGACTACAGCGCACCCAGAGCGGACCAGGGAATTCTGATCGCTGCCGTAAAAGCACCTAACCAGCGAATCAGCATGGTGCATCATTTGCAGGAAGTCCTTACCATGAACGGCCGCACCTGTTTTCTTTCTTCCCAGGCATATGCCGACGGCACCACGGATGAAGCTGGTCTTTCCTGTCTGACCGCTTTTTCTATGGAATACGCGCCCTGCTGGGAGTATGCTTTGCCGGATATCCGCGTTACCAGGCAGTGCGCCATGGCGCACCAGGAAAATACCGCAGCGGTGGTGTATGAAATTACAAATAACATGGCACTTCCATGTGAGCTGACCGTAACGCCTCTTTTCAAATTTGCTCCCAAGGAAGCCGCCCTGACGGAAAAGAAAAACCTTTCTTTTAAAGATAATGCGGTTTTCTGCAACGGCTGCACATTATATATACACACGGATGGTACGCTCTGCCCGGCCGAACCGGAATGGCCGCTCCTTTCTTACCCCGAGGATGCAAAGGATGGGCGGCCCGATCGCGGCTACAGCGCAAGCTGCTGCCGGATCACTTTCCGTGCCATGCCCGGGACAAGCCGCTTTGAGATCGTTTTTTCCATGAAAGAAGCCTCTTCTTCCGGCTGGGCGTTACTGCAAGACCAAGCAGAACGGCTTCGGGCGCTGGAAGAAAGCACTCACTTTACAGACCCCGTTGCCCGGCAGCTGGTAGTGGCAGCCGATGCCTATATCGCCCACCGGGATTCCACCAACGAAAAGACCATTCTGGCCGGTTACCCTCTGTTCAGCGATTGGGGCCGTGACACCATGATTGCTCTGCCCGGCTGCACCTTAGCCACCGGCCGGTATGCAGATGCCAAGAGCATCCTGCGCACCTTCCTGGCTTATGAAAAAGACGGTCTTGTGCCGAACCTCTTCCCCGAGGGCCAATGCCAGCCCATGTACAACACCGTGGATGCCGCTCTGCTGCTCATCGACAGTGTCTGGCAGTATTTGCACTGCACCGGCGACATGGATTTTGTTCAGGAAGCCTGGCCCGTAATGGAGCGGATCATTGCCTTTTATCAAAAAGGCACTCACCATGGCATCGGTATGGACAGCGACGGTCTGATCTATGCCGGTCAGGGATTGGACCAGGTCACCTGGATGGATGTGTGCGTACAAGGCATCCTGCCTACCCCCCGCCACGGCAAACCGGTAGAGATCAATGCTTATTGGTACAATGCCTTAAAAATCATGGAACATCTGGCACCGCGTATGGGCCGCGACGGCAGCAGCTATGGTACTTTGGCAGAAACCGTCAAGGTTTCCTTCAACGAACAGTTCTATCTGGAGGACAAGGGATATCTGAAGGATGTTCTCTCCGGTACAGATGCCGACGAGCAGATCCGGTGTAACCAGATCTGGGCGCTGTCCATGGACTTTACCATGCTGCCTCCCGAAAAGGAACAGAAGGTACTGCAAACCGTTGCCGACCATCTGCTTACCCCTTGCGGTCTACGGACCCTCTCTGCGGAGGATTCCCAGTATCACGGCTTCTACGGCGGGCCGCAGCTTGACCGGGATCTGGCTTATCACCAGGGTACCACCTGGGTATTCCCCATGGGCGCTTACTTCCGGGCATATCTGAAGGTTCACGGGCGCACAAAAGCCGCTGCCAGAGATGTGAAACAGCAGCTTTCCCGGTTGGAGCCGATGCTGCGCCAGGGATGTGCCGGTCAGCTTCCGGAAATTTATGACGGTGATCACCCCTATGCAGGCAAAGGCTGCTTTGCCCAGGCCTGGAGTGTCGGTGAAATGCTGCGGGTCTATGAAGATATATACAGGATTGATTAAGCTATGAAACTAGATAAAATCAAAGCTGGTTGGTGGCAGAACGCGGTATTTTACCAAATCTACCCCAAAAGCTTTCAGGACACCACCGGCAGCGGAACAGGCGACCTGCAGGGTATCATTTCCCGGCTGGACTATCTGGAAACACTGGGCATTGACGGCATCTGGCTGTCCCCCGTATGCCGGTCTCCCCAAGTGGATAACGGCTACGACATTTCCGATTACTGCTCCGTAGATCCCATGTTCGGTTCTATGGCGGATATGGAAACACTGATCGCCGAAGCCAAAAAGCGGGGCATCTCCATCATTCTGGATCTGGTGCTGAACCATAGTTCCAACCAGCACCCCTGGTTCCTGGAAGCACTGAAAGGGAAAGACAATCCCTATTACAACTATTATATCTGGCGTGACGGCACACCGGACAGGTATCCCAACGATATGCAATCGGTGTTTGGCGGGCCTGCCTGGACCTATGTGCCGGAGCTTGGACAGTATTATTTCCACCAGTTCGCTCCGGAGCAGCCGGATCTGAACTGGGAAAATCCGGCGCTGCGCCGGGCGCTGTATGATTCCATCCGGTTCTGGGTGGATAAAGGTGTGGAAGGTTTCCGGCTGGACGTGATCGATCAAATCGGTAAAGACCCGGATCTAAAGATCACCGGCAACGGCCCCAGACTCCACGATTATCTTCGTGAGCTTTCGGAAAATGCCTTCCCGAACCACATCGTTACCGTTGGCGAAGCCTGGGGCGCGGATGTGGAGCGTGCCAAGCTTTACAGCGCCCCCGACGGCAGCGAACTGAGCATGGTGTTCCAGTTCCAGCACATCTGTCTGGATCAAGGCTGTGACAAGTGGGATGTGCGTCCTTTGGAGCTGCCAAAGCTGAAGGCCTGTCTTGCCCATTGGCAGCAGGGCCTGCACGGTCAAGGCTGGAACAGCCTGTTTTTGAACAACCACGATCTGCCCCGTATCGTATCCCGCTGGGGTAATGACGGAAAATTCCGGGTAGAGTCGGCAAAAATGCTGGCCACCATGCTCCATGGTATGGAAGGCACTCCCTACATCTACCAGGGTGAAGAGCTGGGCATGACCAATATCCGGCTGGATATCTCCCAGTACGATGATGTGGAGATCAAAAACTTATACGCGGACCGGATCGGCAAAGGTTTCTCCCACGAGGATATCATGGCATCCATCTGGGCCAGAGGCCGGGACAACGCCCGCACGCCCATGCAATGGAGCGCCGGAAAACATGCCGGATTTACAGAAGGAATGCCCTGGCTGCCTGTGAATGAGAATCACAGCTTCATCAATGCCGACGCCGCTCTGGCAGACCCGGATTCTGTCTTCCATCACTACCGCAAGCTCATTGCCTTGCGGAAAGCGTATTCTGTTTTCCGGGATGGGCGGTTTACCCTTTTGGATGCGGAAGATCCCAACATCTTCGCATACACCCGGGATACGGACACGGAGCATCTGCTGGTGGTATGCAATTTTACGGAAAATCTGCTTCCCTATGAACTCCCCAAAGCATTTGAGGGCAGTTCTCTGCTGATCTCCAACTATTCCGATGACGCACCCGGTCTTCGCCCCTACGAAGCCGCTGTATTCTATTACCAATCTTCCGAAAGGAGTCAATCAATATGAACAGACAAGCGGGCGTATTGCTCTCCATCACCAGCCTGCCGTCCAAGTACGGCATCGGCTGCTTCGATCAGGCTGCCTACGATTTTGTAGACTGGCTGGAAAAGGCAGGCCAGAAATACTGGCAGATCCTGCCCCTGGGCGCCACCAGTCACCACGGTGCCTTTGATTCCCCCTACCAGGCCTATTCCGCCTTTGCAGGCAATCCCTACTTCATCAGCCTTGACGCGCTGGTGGAAGAGGGTGTGCTGACAAAGGAAGAATGCGACGCAGTGGAATTCGGCAGCAACCCTGCCAAGGTAGACTATGATCTGCTGTACCGCAACCGCCTTCCCCTGCTGCGCAAGGCCTATGAGCGCAGCAAGATCAACGAAGTCACTGCCTACCGCCGGTTTATCCATGAAAACGAGTGGTGGCTGGATGACTATGCCCTGTTCATGGCAGTGAAGAATTTCTTCGGCGGACAGATCTGGACCCAGTGGCCCCAGGATATCCGCATGCACTACGGTTACGCGCTGGACTACTATCGGGAAAAGCTCTACTTTGATGTAGAGTTCCAGAAGTACCTGCAGTACAAATTCTATGAGCAGTGGAGCAAGCTCAAGAAGTATGCCAACGATAAGCACATCGAAATCGTGGGCGATATTCCCATTTATGTATCTCCCGATGGCTCCGATGTATGGGCACATCCCGAGATGTTCCAGTTGGATAAGGATAATAAGCCTACCCAGATTGCGGGCTGTCCTCCCGACAGCTTCAGCGCTGACGGTCAGGTCTGGGGCAACCCCCTGTACCGCTGGGATTACCACAAGGCCACCGGCTATCACTGGTGGATCACCAGAATGTGGTACAGCTATAAGCTGTATGATGTGGTGCGAATCGACCACTTCCGTGGCTTCGACGAATACTTCGCCATCCCCGCGGAAAGCGGCCTTGCCAAGGATGGCCACTGGGAAAAAGGCCCCGGCATGGATCTGTTCAACGCATTGAAGGCAAATCTGGGTGAGCGGGGCGTTATTGCCGAGGATCTGGGTCATATGACCGATAGCGTCCGCCAGATGGTCAAAGACAGCGGCTATCCCAACATGAAAGTGGTGCAGTTCGCCTTCGATGAGGATGATATCGGTGGTGCCAACGATTACCTGCCCCACAACTACAATACCAACTGCTGGGTCTATACCGGCACCCATGACAACGAAACCATGGCCGGTTGGTTTGCGTGCCTTACCAAGGCGGGCCGTGATCTGGTTCGGGATTATCTGATGGATCACGACACTCCCAACAAGCGTTTCTACAAAAAGATCATCGGTCTTGCCATGATGTGCGCTGCCAAGACCTGCATTATCCCCATTCAGGATTGGCTGGGACTGGACAACAGCGCCCGAATGAACACGCCCGGCACGGTGGATGTAAACTGGATTTGGAGACTACAGCCCGAAATGCTCACCGACGCACTTCAGGAAGAGATTCTGGTGCTTACGAAACGTTTCGGACGTGCCAACTGGGATTCCCTAAACGCACAGGAAAAGCTGAAAGCGGTCAAATCCGATACATAATTTGACAAAAGTATGCGAACTGTGTACATTTTGTAGAAAATGCACAAATTCTCTGTTGAAATTTTCTACATTTCAATGGTTGACGATTTCCATGGTTCAGTGATATACTAAGTATGTTCACTGAAAATTTACATTTGAAACTATGCGAAACTTTGTTTCGTATAGTTTCGCAAGCAAGAACATATCGGAAAGCGGCTTGCTGCTTTCTGCATACGGTTCCCGGGAATCGCATCCCCCGAAAGGGACAAATACAGCATCAACAGACATGGTCTGTGATAGCATAAAGTTGTAATTATAAATTTATAGGAGGAAAACACAAATGAAAAGAATCATCGCAATGCTGCTGGCTTGCCTGATGATCGTCGGTCTGTTTGCCGGCTGCGGCGAGAAGGCTGAAGAGATCACCCTGACTGTTTGGGGTCCCCAGGCTGACCAGGGCGAGAATGGCAACGGCTGGCTGCAGGAACAGTGCAAGGCTTTCGCTGCCGCACACCCCGAGTACAAGATCAACTTCCAGTACGGTGTCTGCTCTGAGGGCGACGCTGCTACTCAGGTAGGCAAGGACCCCTCTGCTGCCGCTGACGTCTTCTTCTACGCCAACGACCAGATCGGCTCTCTGCTGCAGGCCAATGCTCTGGCTCAGTTCGGCGGCGACTTCGCAGCCGAGATCAAGGCCAACAACTCTGACACCATGGTCAACTCCGTCACCTACACCGACGGCGGTATCTACGGTGTTCCCTTCACCCCCAACAGCTGGTTCATGTACTACAACAAGTCCGTCTTCACCGAAGAGGACATCAAGTCCCTGGACAAGATGCTGGAAAAGGGCAAGGTTGGCTTCAACATCGGCGACGGCTGGTACTTTGCTTCTTTCTACGTAGCTAACGGCGGCACCCTGTTCGGTGCAAACGGCGTTGACGCTGCTGCCGGCATTCAGTTCGGCGGTGACAACGGTGTTGCTGTTACCAACTACCTGGTCGACCTGGTTGCTAACCCCAACTTTGTCGTCGACAACAACAACGAAGTTGCTCTGGGCCTGATGAAGGAAGGCAAGTGCGACGCATTCTTCTCCGGCACCTGGAAGGCTGAAGCCGCCAAGGAAGCTCTGGGCGAGAACTACGCTGCCGCTCAGCTGCCCACTATCACCATCAATGGCGAAACCAAGCAGCTGCGTGCATTCGCCGGTTCCAAGTGCATCGGTGTTAACCCCAACTGCAAGAACCAGAAGGCTGCTCTGCAGCTGGCTCTGTTCCTGGGCTCCAAGGACGCTCAGCTGGCTCACTACACCAACGGCAACATCGCTCCCTGCCATCCCGAACTGGCTGCTGACGCCACCATCGCTGCTGACGTAGCTGTTACCGCTCTGATCAACGGTATCGCTAACTCTTCCGTCGGTCAGCCCACCATCCCCGAGATGGGCACCTACTGGGCAGCTGCCGGCAACATGGCTTCCGAAATCATCAACGGCACTGTCACTCACGACAACGCTGCTGAGAAGACCGAAGCTTTCCAGAAGGCCATCAACAACAACGGTCTGTAATTTCATCCAAGCTTAGCTACTTACAGCTGGCGGCAGCCGGTATTCCCAGCTGCCGCCAGTTTTTCCCGTTTCCCAAGCGCAAAATAACGCGACTCCTCTGGATAATCGCGGAAGGAGAAGTACCATGAGTACCAAAGAAATTGCAAAAGTTGCAGCTGCGCATCGCAAGAAGAATCCGTACTCTTTTGGCGCAGCTCTGAAAAACGGCGGTCCTATCGCCTGGCTGTCCTGCCTGGTCTTTGGCCTGGGCAATATGATGGCCGGCCAGTTGACCAAGGGATTGCTTTATCTTGCCGTTGAACTGGGCATTATTACCTATATGGTATTGCCCGAAGGCGGTATCTATCAGATCTCCTTGCTCCCCAGTCTGGGTTGGCAGGAGCAGGGTAAGGTTTGGAATGAGGCAGAGGGTATCTTTGAATACTCTGAAGGCCATATTTCCCAGCTTATCCTTCTTTACGGTGTAATTGCCTGTCTGATGGTGGTCGTGCTGCTGTTTGTTGGCTTCTGGTCCGTACGCAGCGGTTACAAGTCCATGTGCATCAAGAAAAGCGGCGGTCATGTTTCCACCTTTAAGGAGGATTGTGCCGCTCTGCTGGATGGCAACATTCACACCCTTTTGATGTCCCCTCCCATCATTGCGCTGGCCATCTTCACGGTTACACCGCTTCTTTACATGATGGCTATGGCCTTCACCAACTATTCCAAGGTGGATAGTCACCTGGTTCTGTTTGATTGGGTCGGTTTGAAGAATTTCCGGGATATGCTGGATGCCGGCGGCGCTATCGGCCGCGAATTCTGGGGCGTTCTGAAGTGGACCCTGATCTGGGCCTTCTTCGCGACCTTCCTGAACTTCTTCTTTGGCACCATCGTTGCCATGATCATCAACCGTCCCGGCACAAAGTTGAAAAGTCTCTGGCGGACCTGCTTCTGCGTTACCATCGCAGTTCCCCAGTTTGTTTCCCTGCTGACCATGCGTACCCTGCTTCAGGAGAAGGGTTTCGTCAACAGCTTCCTGGTGGAGCAGATGGGCTGGTTCTCCGACGCACTGCCCTTCTTCACCAACACCACCTGGGCACGGATTACCGTCATCGTCATCAACCTGTGGGTAGGTATTCCCTACACCATCATGCAGGTCACCGGTATTTTGCAGAACATCCCGGCTGAGCAGTACGAGGCCTCCCGTATTGACGGTGCCAATACCGTTCAACAGTTCTTCCACATTACCCTGCCCTACATGTTCTTTGTTATGACACCTCAGATCATCTCCAGCTTCACCGGCAACATCAATAACTTCAATGTTATTTATCTGCTGTCCGGCGGTGCTCCCCAGAGCATTGAAAATACTGCCGGTTCTACCGACCTGCTTGTCACCTGGCTGTACAAGCTGTCCGTTGACCAGCAGAAATACAATTTGGCCGCGGTTATCGGTATTCTGACATTTATTATTCTGTCTATCGTTTCCCTGGTCACCTACCGCTCCAGCGGATCCTACAAGAACGAGGAGGGATTTAACTAATGGCTAAGAATACTCTTCAGCCCCGGTCTGTCAAGCGCCAGAAGATGGTCACCAATACCATCGTACACATTATCCTGGCGATTATGGCCGTGATTTGGCTGCTCCCTCTGCTGTACATCGTGCTGCACTCCTTCCGCGGTGAAAAGGGTCAGTTTGTCAGTTACTTCTTCCCTAAGCTGAAGGATCTTACATTCTCAAACTATACCACTCTTTTTACAGATAAGAGTATCATGAACTTCCCCCGGATGTTCCTGAACACCTTTATCATCGCCTGCTTCAGCTGTGTTATCAGCACCTTCTTTGTTCTGAGCGTTTCTTACTGCTTGAGCCGTCTGCGCTTCAAGTTCCGCAAACCCTACATGAACTTCGCCATGATCATCACCCTGTTCCCCGGCTTCATGTCTATGATGGCTGTGTACTTCATTCTGAAGGCTATGGGTCTGACCGAGGGCGGCATGATCCCCGTTGCGCTGATCATCTGCTTCTCCTCCGGCGCCGGCGTCGGCTTCTATGTCATGAAGGGTTACATGGACACCATTCCCAAAGCTTTGGACGAAGCCGCCTATCTGGACGGTGCCACCAAGTGGCAGACCTACACCCGGATCATCCTGCCCCTGTGCAAGCCCATGGTCGTGTATCAGCTGATCACCTCCTTCATGGGTCCCTGGGTGGACTTTGTTCTGGCAAAGATGATCGCCGGTGCCAATGCCAAGTACTACACCGTCTCCATCGGTCTTTGGAACATGTTGGAGAAGGAATATGTTTACAACTGGTTCACCCGCTTCTGTGCAGGTGCGGTTTTGGTCTCCATCCCCATCTCCATTCTGTTTATCTACACCCAGAAGTTCTATCAGGAAGCTATGGGTGGCGCTGTGAAGGGTTGATTTTATGAAGCATTTGACACGGATCGTGTGTCTTTTGCTGTCGTTTCTCCTTCTGGCCGGTTGCGAATCAAACGCCCCCGATCTTTCGGGGGCGTTCATTCAAAAGCAGACCCCGAAGCAGACAGCAAAGACACTGGAAGAAATTCACGCATTGGGCACAAGCCCCGATGATAACTATCGCACCTGGTATGAGATTTTCGTCTACTCCTTCTGCGATTCCAACGGTGACGGTATCGGCGACCTGGCCGGTGTCACCTCCAGACTGGACTATTTGCAGGAACTGGGGGTAGGCGGCATCTGGCTGATGCCCATCCACCCCAGCACCTCTTATCATAAATACAATGTTTCCGACTACTATGCCATTGACCCCGCCTACGGTACTATGGAAGACTTTGAAACCTTCATGGCAGAGTGTCAAAAGCGGGATATCCATGTGATTCTGGATCTGGTGGTCAATCACTCCGGCAGTGAAAACCTCTGGTTCAAGGAAGCCTATGCCTATCTGCAGCGTCTGGGTGACAAAGAGCCCAACATTGCCGATTGTAAGTATCTGGACTACTACTTCTTCCGGAAGGGTTCCGCCGGCGGTTATTCCAATGTCACCGGTACCGATTGGTACTACGAGGCACGGTTTAACTATGACATGCCGGATCTGAATCTGGCAAGTGAAGCGGTTCGGGAAGAGATTACTTCTATCATGAAATTCTGGCTGGAGAAAGGTGTTTCCGGTTTCCGTCTGGATGCCGCCAAGGAGTTCTACTCCGGCGAGCCTGAAAAGAATAAAGAGGTTCTTTCCTGGATTCAGCAGGCTGCCCGTTCCTTGAAACCGGATGTCTATCTGGTAGCTGAGGTTTGGGAAAATTTCGCCAGCATCACCGACTACTACCGCAGTGGCTTTATGAGCATCTTTGATTTTGCTTTTGGTGACTATGGTGGAAAGATCATTCAGGTCCTCCGGGGTGCAGGCAACGCAGCAAACGTCACCTCCTACGCCCAGGCTTTGGAAAAGGCGGATAAGACCTATCTGGAAGCCAATCCCGATTATATCGACGCACCCTTCCTGAGCAACCACGATGTGGGCCGCATTGCCGGCTTTGTGGGCCGTGAAGAAGGAAAAACCAAACTGGCCGGTGCCATGAATATCTTCATGGGCGGAAGCTGCTTCATCTACTACGGTGAAGAAATTGGCATGGTAGGCGCGGGCAACGATCCCTCCAAACGGGCACCCATGTACTGGAATACCGCCCGAAACAACGGGACCACCAGTTCCCCGCCTGAATGTCAGCTCCCCGAAGAATATCCCTTTGGTTCGCTGGAACAGCAAATCGGTGATAAGAATTCCGTATTCAATTACTACCGGCAGGCAATCGCCATCCGTAATGCCCTTCCTGTGATTTCCCACGGCCGTACCACCGAAGAAAAAGCACTGAACACCGGCTTTATCAGCGCCCAGCGGAAAACCTGGGAAAATGAAAGCTGCATCATACTGATGAACATCAGTGAGGAAGCCACACAGGTAGACCTCTCCGCTTACAGCGATTGGACACTGGTCGCCTCCCTCAGCGCTGACGGCAAAAAGATCACCCACAAGGACAATACCCTAAAACTCAGTGCCTGGGGCATAGCGATTCTGGTCCCCAACGGTTAGCCTGACCAATATAATCCAAACCCGTTCTTGAGCCACGGGGCAGTCTTAATGCCTCGTTACCGCTTCTTGAAGGGCAGCAAGCCCGTCTTCGAAGCGGTGTCTTGCCTTAGAACTGCCCCATGGCTCAAGAATCTGTGACCTAAGGGGGATGGATAATTGGTTCAGGCGAAGCATAGGAAGCCGATGGGCTGACGCCCATCAATGACTATAATAATGCCTGAGCCAATTAGATACACCCTTAGGCGGGTTCGGATTATATTGGTCAGGCTAAAGGAGACAACCCATGGAAATTCTAAGAAGAAACAGACGCCGCGGTACCACCGCCTCCGCTCTGCGGGCATGGGGTCTGGTGTTTTTGGCAGCAGGTATTGTCAGCCGCTGTCTGCTGCAGCGCACCGTACTGGGTCTTGGCAGTGCCTCTGCCCAGGATATTCTGGCCCTGCTCAACGAAAGTACTAAAAATATGGCTCTGGCTACCGCTGCCATCGTACTGCAGGCATCGGAGACCTGTGCTGTTCCCATTTTCGCCCTGCTGCTGGCAGAAGGCTTCCTGCATACAAAGAATTGGAAGAAGTATTTTCTCCGTGTGGCCGCCGTTGCGGTCGTCAGCGAAATTCCCTATGATCTGGCTATGAACGGTGCCTTTTGGGACATGAGCCTTCAGAACCCCTGTATGGGTCTGGTATTGGGAATCGTTCTGCTGTACCTGTACAGCCGTTTCGCGCAGCCCACCGCCGCGCACAGGATACTGAAGGTATTCGTGATGATCGCGGCGATTCTGTGGGCAGAGATGCTGCATATTGAGCATGGCACACCGCTGGTGATCATGGTATCCTTCTTCTGGCTGATGCGCAACAAAACCGGTCTTCGTGGACTTCTTGGTGCCGGTGTCTCGCTGGTATGCACCGTTGTATCTCCTTACTACCTGGTATCCCCCATGGGTTGCCTGGCAGTGCATACCTACAACGGCGAACAAGGTGAAGGCAACCGGATGATCAATTATCTGGCATATCCCGTGCTGCTTTTGGCTATCATGCTGGCTGCCAAATTTCTGATCTGATAAAAAGCGCCCCCGGTGGGGCGCTTTTGCTTGTACTTCGACAAATGATCGTTTATCTTAAGAATTCCATACGCCTAAGGCCCCCTTGTGTAAAGGGGGCTGTCAAAAATCTTTGATTTTTGACTGGGGGATTGTCACCTTTCGACAACCCCTCCGGTCAAAATCGAAGATTTTGACCACCTCCCCTTACACAGGGGAGGCTTGGGTGCGGCAGTAACTTAGGCCTGTAAACGATCATTTACATACGTGAAGAAACAGCCTGTCTTTCGTTAAAGAAAGACAGGCTGCTTTTTATATGGGTGTGAAGATAAACTTCTGTGTCAGGCCGTCGGCCACCGCATAGACGGTAGTACCGCCGTCGAATCGCTTCTCCGCGGTGATCTCCACGGCGGTCTTACTGAGAAACTGCCGGACATAGGTTTCCGGGTCGTCCGTTTCCACCTCGTCGAAGAACACATCCCGCATCTGGTTATTGCGGCACAGATTCGGAATCTCCCTTACCAGTTCGTACCACATGGCTTATTCTTCGGAAAACTGATCCTTGCCTACACTGCACAGGGGGCACTCAAAATCTTCAGCCACATCCTCCCACTTGGTGCCGGGAGCGATACCGCCCTCAGGGTAACCCTCAGCTTCGTCATAGATCCAGCCGCATACATCGCAAACATACTTTTTCATAATTGATTCCTCCAATTAAATTTTCTCAAAATCCGCCGCGCCGTGCTTACACAGGGGGCAAATAATATCCTCGGGAAGTTCCTTCCCCTCATATACCCAACCGCAGATCTTGCAAACATAGCCTGTCTTGCCCTCGGTTTCCGGCTTCGGTTTCACATGGTCAAGATAGTATGTGTAGGTCATGGTTTTCTTATCCGACAGCACTCTGGCTTCCGTTACGGAGCAAATAAACATGCCGTGGGTATCCAGATCCACGTACTGCTCCACCTTCAGCGACATAAAGGCATTGATATGCCGGGGCAGAAATACCAGGCCGTTGTCGGAGCGCAGTGGCTCGCAATCAGCAAACTTATCCACATTTCTGCCGCTGGCGAAGCCAAACTTCTCAAATACGGAGAAGGGCGCTTCCTCGGTAAGGCAGTTGACATTCATCTTGCCGGTCTGCTTGATGATGTGGTGGGAGTAATTGGCCTTGTTGATGGTCACCGCCACCCGGTTGGGGGTGTTGGTCACCTGGGTCACGGTATTGACGATAAGGCCATTGTCCTTCTTGCCGTCGTTGGAGGTGACCACATACAATCCGTAGCCGATGTGGAACAGAGCGGTCAGATCGTTTTTGTTAGCGGTCTCATCCTGCTGGGCCAGATATTCCCGACACAGTTCTTCGACCAGAGCATCCAGCTGAGCAGTGCTTTCATCGTTCAAAGCGGAATGGATCTTAACGGTGGTATCGGCCCAGGTAATGTTCTTGCTTTTTTCAAACATACCCTTCATCACCTTGGCAGCCAAAGGTGCCCAGGAGCCGTTCTCGATCAGGGCCACGGTACGGTTCTGGAAATTCCGCTCGGTAAGGTGATGGATGAATTCCTTCATGAAGGGGAAGATATCCGCATTGTAGGTAGTGGTGGCCAGCACCAGCTTGCTATATCGGAAGGCATCTGCCACAGCTTCTGCCATGTCACAGCGGGCCAGATCCTTTACCACCACCTTGGGGCAGCCCTTGGACTCCAGCTTTTCTGCAAACTGCTGAACAGCCTTTTTGGTATTTCCGTATACCGAGGTGTAGGCAATGACGATGCCCTCTTCCTCCGGCTCGTAGCTGGACCAGGTGTTGTACAGATTCAGATAGTAACCCAGATTTTCCGTCAGCACGGGGCCGTGGAGGGGGCAGATGATTTGAATATCCAGACCGGCGGCCTTTTTCAGCAGAGCCTGCACCTGTGCGCCGTACTTGCCAACGATACCAATGAAATAACGCCGTGCTTCATCTGCCCACGCTTCCTTGGCATCCAGCGCGCCAAACTTACCGAAACCGTCAGCGGAGAACAGAACCTTGTCGGTGCTGTCATAGGTCACGATGACCTCAGGCCAGTGGACCATCGGCGCGGTAACAAAGGTCAGGGTGTGCTTGCCCAGGCACAGGGTGCTGCCCTCACCTACCACCACCTGACGGTCAGAGAAGTCAGTACCGAAGAAGTTCTTCATCATTTGAAAAGCCTTGGCGGAGGACACGATCTTTGCCTCGGGATAGACCTTGGCGAAATTGAAGATATTGGCGGAATGATCCGGTTCCATATGCTGAACGATCAGATAATCCGGCTTCCGGCTGTCCAGGGTATGCTGAATGTTATCCAACCACTCATGGGTAAACCCGGCATCTACGGTATCCATAATGGCGATCTTCTCGTCCACAATAGCATAGGAATTGTAGGCCATTCCGTTGGGAACCACATACTGGCCCTCAAACAGGTCTACCTGATGGTCATTGACTCCGATGTACTTGATATCGTTGGTTACGGTCATCTCGATTACTCCTTGTTCTGTGTTATGGCTGTATTATAACGCAATCTCCAAAAAATACAGTGACAAAATCACATAAATTACATTTTATGTATTTTGCAGCTTTTCCAGAGCCGCCTGGTCAATCAGCTCAATGGTGCCTCTTGTGAGTTTCACCATTCCCTCATTCTGGAAATACCGCAGCATCCGGGTCACTACCTCCCGGGCGGTACCCATATGATTGGCGATCTTCTCATGGGTGATCTTCAGCAAATTGCTTTCTTCCAGCCGTGCTTCCTCTAACAGGAAGGCCGCCAGACGCTTGTCCAGACTCTTCCACATGATCTGCTCCATGAGCCACATCAGCTCCGAGAAATTGCTGCTGAGCAGGCTGGTGGAATAATTGGATACCGCCAGACTTTCATCTGCCAGATTTTTGAAAAGGCAGGCCGGGATGCTCCAGAATTCGCTGTCCTTTTCCACCTCGATCATCACATTGAACTGCATATCCGGCATAACGCAGGAAGCGCTGAGCAGGCTCACATCGTATTCAAACAATCGGCTAAGAGTGATCTCTCTGCCGTCTTCCGACAGGATATAGGCCCGCAGCTGGCCTGAGCGGACCATGATCAGCCCCAGGCACTCGGCACTGCTGTCATGGATCACGGTTCCCTTTTTTACTTTCCGATATTCGATGACCCCGGCGATCCGTTCCTGCTGCTGGGGCGTCAGCTTATTCCAAACAGGAAGATATTCTGCAAATTCCATTGCGGCGCCGTCCTTTCTTTTATCCTGTTGATTATACTACATTTTATCTCAAATGTACAATAGCTTTCCACAGGATTTTTTCGTGATAATATCACGGAATCATCCTTCCGATCCGGTTATACTAAAGAAAAAAGAAAGGAGCTGGCAACTATGGCAGCTATGAATTTAAATCAGGAACAATTTGACCGTTATCAAAACGAGGGAAAGCTGATGCTGGTGGACTACTGGGCCCCCTGGTGCGGCTACTGCCGCCGGATCGGTCCGGCATACGACAAAATCGCCCAGCAGTACGGCGAGGATATGGTGATTGCAAAGATCAACATTGACGACGAGGCAGGGCTTGCGGAGAAGGAGCAGATCGAAGTGATCCCCACGCTGGTGCTTTATCGGGGCGCAGAACCCCTGGGATTTGTAGTGGCACCGGAATCCAAGGCCCAGATCGATGATTTTATCCAGGAGACCCTGGCCCAGTAAGGAGATACCTATGAATCAAGTTTACGATATGCTGATCGTAGGCGGCGGCCCCGGAGGCTACACAGCCGCGCTGTATGCTGCCCGGGCAGGCCTTTCGGTAATTGTATTGGAAAAGCTTTCCGCCGGAGGCCAGATGGCGCTGACCGCTCAGATTGATAACTACCCCGGCTTTGAAGAAGGGATCGATGGCTTCACCCTGGGAGAAAAGATGCAGCAGCAGGCTGAGCGTTTTGGGGCGGTTACGGAGCTGGCAGAGGTCACCGCGCTGCATCTGGACGGTGAAGTAAAAACCGCCGAGACTACCGAGGGAACTTTCCATGCAAGAACTGTGGTGATCTCCACCGGCGCAGGGCCGAAGCTGCTGGGTCTGCCCGGAGAATGGGAGCTGACAGGCCGTGGTGTCAACTACTGCGCCGCCTGTGACGGGATGTTTTACAAAGGCAAAACCGTTGTGGTCGTGGGTGGCGGCAATACCGCCGCGGCGGACGCGCTGGCGTTGAGCCGTATCGCCAAGAAGGTCATCGTGGTTCATCGTAGAGATACGCTTCGAGCCACCAAGATCTATCACGAACCGCTGCTCAATGCCTCCAATGTGGAATTTTACTGGAACAGTGCCGTAACGGAGTTGCTGGCCGAGCATAAACTCAAGGGCATCAAGGTCAAAAATCTGGTGACCGGTGAAGAATCCGCTATTGCTTGCGACGGTCTGTTTATCAGCATCGGCAGAACCCCGGCTACAGATCTGGTTAAGGGGCAGCTGGTGCTGGACGATAACGGCTATATTATGGCCGACGAGACCACCAGAGCCAGTATGCCCGGTGTATTTGCCGTGGGGGATGTCCGTACCAAGGCGCTGCGGCAGATCGTGACAGCCGTGGCTGACGGCGCTGCCGCAGCCCACTACGCGGAAGAATATCAGGCATAAATGAAGAAGGGGTGCTAAGCACCCCTTCTAATTTATAGCATTTTTTCTTTGATATGGGACAGGCGGTCCAAAGCCTCGTTCAGTGTGGAATCCAGCTTGGCAAAGTGCAGGCGGACAATATTATTGACACCCTTTTCATTGAAGAATGATGTACCGGGCACTGCGCCAACACCCACCTTCCGGGCCATTTCCTCACAGAATTCCACATCGGTCTGGCCCTTCTTCAAATACGGAGAAATGTCAGCCAGAACAAAGTAGGCGCCCTGGGGATCGGTATAGGGAATGCCGATGCGGTCCAGGCCCTCAGTAAAGAGCTTCTTCATGTGGGCATAGTGGGTGCCAAACTCCTCGTAATAGCTGTCGGGCATATCCAGACCCACCACAGCAGCTTCCATCAGCGGGGAAGCGCAGCCAACGGTGTTGAAGTCGTGGTACTGCTTGATCCGGTCCATGATATGCTTCGGGGCAATGGCGTAGCCTAAGCGCCAGCCGGTGATGGAGTAGGTTTTGGACAGGGAGGAACAGGATACGGTACGCTCCCACATACCGGGCAGGCTGTTCATGTAGATGTGCTTGTGGCCCTCATACACGATATGCTCATAGACTTCGTCCATAATGGCATAGACATCGTACTTGATGCACAGGTCGGCAATCAGCTTCAGCTCATCATAAGTAAAGACCTTACCGCTGGGGTTGGAGGGATTGCAGATCAGAATGGCCTTTAAACCCTGCTTGAAGGCATCCTCCAGCACATTGGGATCAAAATGGAACGTGGGAGGAACCAGAGGAATAAACACCGGCTCGCACTGGGCCATAATGGTCTGGGCCCGGTAGTTTTCAAAGTAGGGAGAGAACATGGCGATCTTGTCGCCGGGGTTTGTCAGTGCGAAAATGGTATCCACCATCGCCTCGGTAGAACCGATGGTCACCACCATATCGGTGTCGGGATTCAGTGTCCGACCCATAAACCGACCGCATTTTCTTGCCAGCGCCTGGCGGAAATTGGGCGCGCCCATAGTGATGGGATACTGATGAGGGCCTAAGTAGCTCACTTCTGCCAGACGGTCCAGCATGGCCTTGGGAGGATCAAAATCCGGGAAGCCCTGTGCCAGGTTGATGGCGCCGCAGTCCAGAGAAATGCGGGTCATCCGACGGATCACGGAGTCGGTAAAATATTGATTTTTTCTGCTCATTTCCTGCATAGTTATATACCTCAATTATTAGTGAATGCCCAGTTCTTCGGCTGTTGCGGGGGTAATGCCATGGCCGGACAGCAGATTGACGAACTTTTCCGTCTCGGCAACCCGGAAAACAATGTAGGCCTTGCCTTCAATATGGGTAAACAGGGAGTACATATACTCGATGTCAATGTTGCCTTCGGCCAGAGTTGCCAGCACAGGCGCAATGCCGCCGGGCCGGTCCGGCACCGCCACAACAAGCACAGGGGTCATGGACAGAAGATAGCCATGCTGCATCAAAATGGATGTGGCCTTCTGCGCGTCATCCACGATCATACGCAGAATGCCGTAATCAGCGGTTTCCGCAATGGAGATAGCCCGCAGATCGATGCCGTTTTCTGCCAGGATCGTGGTGATCTCAGCAAACTGACCGGCACGGTTTTCCAGAAAAACAGAAATTTGATATACCATCTTGTCCCCTCCTCAGATCTTACGCTTGTCAATGATACGAACAGCCTTGCCCTCGCTGCGGGCGATGGTCTTGGGTGCAACCAGGCGAACCTTGGCATAGATGCCAAGCATAGCCTTCAAAGCATCCACCAGACCCTTTTCCATAGAGGTGATCTTGGCCAGGGAGTCGGAGAAGTTCTCCGGTGTCATTTCCACCATCACTTCCAGAGTATCGGAATGGTTGACCCGGTCAACGACGATCTGGTAATTGGCGGGATAGCCCTGTTCCAGAAGCACCGTCTCGATCTGGGACGGGAAGACATTGACACCCTTGACGATGAGCATATCGTCGCTGCGGCCCATAGGCTTGGACATTTTCACATGGGTTCTGCCGCAGGGGCAGGCTTCTCTGGTCAGCACGCAGATGTCACGGGTGCGGTAACGCAGCAGCGGGAAGGCTTCCTTGGTAATGGAGGTAAATACCAGCTCACCCTTGGAGCCTTCGGGCAGCACCTCGCCGGTATCCGGATCGATGATCTCGGCAATGAAGTGATCCTCGTTGATATGCATACCGGTCTGTGCTTCACATTCGAAGGCAACACCCGGACCGGAGGTTTCCGTCAAGCCGTAGATGTCGTATGCCTTGATGCCGAGACCGTTCTGGATCTCTTCACGCATTTTTTCGCTCCAGGCTTCCGCGCCGAAAATACCGGCCTTCAGCTTGATCTGATCCCGCAGACCCCGCTCATGAATGGTCTCCGACAGATAGGCCGCATAGGAAGGGGTGCAGCAAAGGATGGTAGATCCCAGATCGGTCATAAACTGCAGCTGGCGGTCAGTGTTGCCGGAGGACAGGGGCAGGGTCAGACAGCCCACCTTGTGAGAGCCGCCATGCATACCGGAGCCGCCGGTAAACAGGCCGTAGCCGTAGGCGATGTGGCAAACGTCCTCTTTGGTGCCGCCTGCCGCCACGATGGCACGGGCACAGCAATCCTCCCACAGATCCACATCATGCTGGGTATAGAAGGCTACCACCCGCTTGCCGGTGGTGCCGGAGGTGGAGTGGATTCGGACACAATCCGACAGGGGTGTGCCCAGCAGGCCATAGGGATAGGCTTCCCGCAGATCATCCTTGCTGAGGAACGGAAGCTTGTGCAGATCGGCTGTGCTTTGAATGTCAGCAGGGGTAACCCCCTTTTCTTCCATTTTCTTGCGGTAGTAGGGCACATTGTCCCATACATGCTGTACCTGCTTTACAAGCCGTTCATCCTGCCATGCTTTGATTTGTTCCCGGGCAGCAGTTTCAATTTCTGGTTGATAATACTTTGACATTGGTCTTTCTCCCCTCAAGCATTGCGGCCAAGGCAGAACGCGGTTTTGTTCAATTCCAGGAATTTGGCGGGAACACTCTTTTCAATGGCGTCCATCCACTCTTCCTCGGTAAAATCAAAGTTCCGGGAAAGATGACCCATCAGAACAATATTCACAGCCTTGGAAGAACCGGCCTGCTCTGCCAGTGCCAATGCGTCAAAGGCATCCACATCCAGACCGGCAGCTTTCATCTGCTCTGCCAGACCCTGAGGATACTCCGCGGCACCGATAATGACAGGCATGGGATTCATCTGCTGGGTGTTGACCACGATCTTTCCGCCGGGTTTCAGATATTCCGTCCAGCGGGCAGCTTCCAGCAGTTCAAAGGAAACGATAAAGTCCGCCTCGCCCTTGTCAATAACGGGAGAGTAGACCTTGTCACCGAAACGGACATAGGTGACCACACTGCCGCCGCGCTGGCTCATACCATGGACTTCGGACACCTTGATATCATACCCCTTCTGCAGCAGCATACGGCCCAGCAGCTTGGAAGCCAGCAGACTTCCCTGTCCGCCGACACCGACGATCATAATATTCTTTGTTTTCATGTTCAGTCCTCCTTTGCTGCGCGCAGTGCGTCAAGCTTGCAAAGCTGGGCGCAGACACCGCAGCCGGTGCAGAGGGTGTTGTCGATTTTTGCTTTTTTATCAATAACGCTGATGGCCGGGCAACCGATCTTCATGCAGGCCTTGCAGCCAACACACTTATCAGAGTCGGCGATGATAGGCTTTTTATGCTTCACATACTTCAGCAGAGCGCAGGGACGGCGGGAAATAATCACAGAAGGCTCATCTACCGCGGTTTCTTCCTTAATGGCGGCATCGCACTGGGCAAGATCGTAAGGATCCACAACCCGGACACGGCGAATACCGATGGCACGGCACAAAGACTCCAGATCGATCTTGGTGCAGGGATCGCCCTTCAGATTAAAGCCTGTTGTGGGATTCTGCTGATGACCGGTCATACCGGTGATGGAGTTATCCACAATGATAACGGTGCCGCAGGATTCATTGTAAGCCATGTTCACAAGGCCCGTCATACCGGAGTGCATAAAGGTAGAGTCACCGATGACCGCCACAGCCTTCTTTCCCTCTGCACCGCCGGCCTTGGTAAAGCCGTGGAGTCCGGAGATGGAAGCGCCCATGCAGATGGTGGTATCCAGTGCGGCCAGGGGCGGCACCGCACCTAGGGTATAGCAGCCAATGTCGCCCAGTGCAGTGACTTTATTCTTTGCCAGCGTGTAGTACAGGCCACGGTGCGGGCATCCGGCACACATAACAGGCGGACGCTGAGGGATCGCCGCATCCAGCTTTGTGCCCTTCTGCACAGAAACGCCCAATTTCTCAGCGATCAGATTCTGGGAGAATTCATCGATGCAGGGGAATAGTTCCTTGCCCACGCAGGCAAGTCCCAACTGCTTACAGTGGGTCTCGATAAAGCTGTCCAGCTCCTCTGCAATGATCAGCTTGGTAACGGACTTGGCAAAATCAAGGATCTTCTGCTTGGGCAGCGGCCAGATCATTCCCAGCTTCAACACAGGATATGTATCACCGCAGACTTCCTTGACATACTGGTAGGAAGTGGAGGAAGTAATGATGCCGATGCTATAGTCGGTGCCTTCCTCAAGACGGTTGATTTCGGCGGTTTCCGCCCAGTTTTCCAGCTGTGCGGTACGCTCTTCGACGATGGGATGGCGGCGCTTGGCGTTGCCGGGCATCATAATGTACTTCTGGGGATTCTTTTCGTAGCTCTTACTGACCTCAATGCGTTCGCCCGGCTCCGCGATACTTTGAGAGTGGGAAACACGGGTACACATTTTGATAAAGACAGGGGTATCAAACTGCTCAGAAAGCTCGTAAGCCAGTTTGGTAAAGGCCAGTGCTTCGGCAGAATCAGAAGGCTCCAGCATGGGGATCTTGGAGGCTCTGGCATAATGGCGGGAATCCTGCTCGTTCTGAGAAGAATGCATGCCTGCATCGTCTGCCACGCCGATGACCATACCTGCGTTGACACCGGTATAGCCAATGGTAAACAGCGGGTCTGCCGCCACGTTTAAGCCAACATGCTTCATGGCGCAGAAGCTGCGCTTGCCCGCCAGACTGGCACCGAAGGCAGCTTCCATAGCAACCTTTTCATTGGGCGCCCATTCAGCATAGACTTCCTTGTAGGTGGCGATACATTCAGTAATTTCGGTACTGGGCGTACCGGGATAGCTGGATACAAAACTGCAGCCGGCCTCATACAGGCCTCTGGCAACTGCTTCGTTGCCAAGCATCAGTGTTTTCATGTTTCTTACCTCCTATAGATCAGCCGGTAATCTGGCTTTCTACCAGACGGCCCTGGCAGTATTTTTCACGCAGCACCGGTTTTTCGATCTTGCCGGTGGGATTTCTGGGGATCCGGTCGAAGATGATCTTTCTGGGGCGCTTGTACCGGGGCATCGCAGCGCAGAAATCGTTGATCTCTGCTTCCGTACAGGTTTCGCCCTCTTTGATCTCCACGATGGCCGCGGCGATCTCGCCAAGACGGGGATCCGGCAGGCCAATGACAGCCACATCTTTGATCTTGTGGAAGCCACGGAGGAAAACTTCAATCTGGACAGGATAGAGGTTCTCACCACCGGAAATGACCACATCCTTCTTGCGGTCCACCAGATAGATGAAGCCGTCCTCGTCCATACGGGCCATGTCGCCGGTCCAGAGCCAATCGCCCTTCAGCACCTCAGCGGTGGCTTCGGGGTTCTTATAGTAGCACAGCATCACACCGGGGCCACGGACAGACAGCTCACCAACCTCGCCCTGGACCACTTCCTTGCCGGATTCATCGATGATCTTGGTTTCCCAAAGGTAGCCGGGTTTGCCGATAGCACCCACCTTGTGGGTATTCTCCACCCCCAGATGCACACAGCCGGGACCAATGGATTCGGAAAGGCCGTAGTTGGTATCGTACTGATGGTGAGGGAATTTTTCCCTCCAACGGCGGATCAGGCTGGGCGGTACCGGCTGCGCACCGATGTGCATCAGCCGCCACTGGTCCAGATAATAGTGATCCAGATCAATGCGTCCGGAATCAACCGCATCCAGAAGATCCTGTGCCCAGGGCACCAGCAGCCAAACGATGGTACACTTTTCCTCTGTCACGGCCCGCAGAATCCACTCCGGTTTGACGCCCCGGAGCAAGACCGCCTTGCTTCCGGAAAGCAGAGAACCAAACCAGTGCATCTTAGCGCCGGTATGATACAGGGGTGGGATGCAAAGGAACACATCATCCCGGGTCTGTCCGTGGTGATTCTGCTCCACCAGGCAGGCGCAGTTCAAGGATCTGTGATCGTGCAATATTGCCTTGGGGAAGCCGGTAGTACCGGAAGAGAAATAGATGGCGGCATGATCGTCCTCCGTCAGTGCCACAGGCGGGGCGCTGGAAGAACAGAATCCTGTCAATCTCATGCAATCTTCCGAGTAAGCAGGGCCGTTTCTGCCCACAAAGAACATCATTTTGAGAAAATCCAGATCCGCGGCAATGGCATCCATCCGGCTCACAAATTCGGGGCCAAATACCAGAACTTCCACATCCGCCAGATCCAGACAATACTTGATTTCATCAGAAGAATACCGGAAGTTCATAGGCACAGCGATACAGCCGGCCTTCAAAATACCAAACTAAATGGGCAGCCACTCCAGGCAGTT
>JAZRKL010000120.1:0-2355 GCA_045646265.1 Faecousia sp. | reverse complement strand
ATATGACCGGCTCAACGGGTATTGCCGGTGTAGCTGACACTTGCATGGTGTTACGCAAAGAAGATCGCTTTGGCAACGATGCGGTTCTCAGCATTACCGGACGGGACATCGAGGAAAAACGGCTGAAGTTGGCTATGCGGAAGAATGTGTGGGAAATTACGAAAGCACTGGACACTTCCACTTTGCGCCGGGAACGCATACCACAGTTCCTTTTTCAGATTGCTGATTACCTGCTGAAAGAAAAAAGTTTTACCGGCACGACGACGGAACTGCTTGCCGCTATTGGTGACGAAACAACAAAAGCAAACATAGCCAGCAAACTTGTGACCAGGCACTTCAGCGAGGTCTTTGCACCTCTGGGATTGAAGATGGATCACAAGCGAGTAGCAGATGCAAGATTGATGGTTTGGCAACTGAATGACGATGATGACGGCAATGACGATCAAAGGAGGAACGAGACCCTTGCGTCACTGCGTCAGCAGCATGACAACACCTCCTCGTTCTCCCCAATATCGTCACAATCGTCATTTGCGTCATGGACGGATCTTACAGATCCGGACGAGGAGCTACCCTTTGAATGATGGCCCTAAGGAAATGGCAACGGCATTTTCTTAGCAAGCATCGCGAAATGGTCCCAAAACCATTCCACACACCTTGGGGGTAACCCCAAACCCTTGCAGATACGAGAGGAGATAACAATGGGAAAGTCAAAAACAAGACCACATGAAATTCACTTACGCCTGGACGAAGAAGAATACCAGGCGCTGGAAACCAACCGCAAGAAATGCAACCTGCCACAGCAGACCTATCTCAGGAAGTTGTGTCACGGCATTCGTCCAAACGAGTTTCCCCCAATAGCGTATTTTGAAATACTGAAGCTATTAAGAGAAATCAACTGTGACCTTACTCTTCTTGCCCTTAGGGCAAAATCCGGAGAAGAGATCAATGCGGAAATGTTTTGGAAAAGCCGGGATCTAATTGAGATTGCCGTGCATGAGTTATTAATGCAATTTTATGGAAAACAGGAGGAATTTGATGGAGAACACCTGCAGTAACTGCAAAACTATTATCACCCCGGTATGGCGGCGTTACACGCTGACCATCGAAGAAGCTGCTGGGTATTACCACATTGGTGAAAGCAAGCTTCGGTCGATCGTTGATATGCATCCTAACGGGAATTTCTATGTCATGAACGGAAATCGAGTTTTGATCAAAAGGGAAAAATTCGAAGAATATTTAGACCAAGCAACGGCTGTATAACCCCAAACTCGGCAAATGTTATACGGCATCTGATCATTTTTCTATACAAGGAGCCAAACTTGTGATATACTTACTTCGCAAGTTTGGCTCTCCTGAATGAAAGGAGACGCTATGAGCGAAAAAAGACGAGATAATCGCAACCGTATTCTCCATGAGGGAGAATACCAGCGTGCTGATGGGAGGTATCGTTACCGCTACATCGACGAGAACGGACAAGAGAATAATGTGTACAGTTGGCGTCTGGACAAGAATGATCGGATGCCGCAAGGCAAAAAGCCGGAACTGTCTTTGCGTGAGAAGGAACGGCAGATTCAAGCCGATCTGTTTGACCACATCGTGACAAAGGGCGGTAACTACACGGTACTGGAACTGGTAGAGAAATATCTGTCGGTCAAGACCGGTGTGCGTGCCAACACCAAAGCCGGGTACAAGACCGTAACCAACCTGCTGAAGAAAGAACCCTTCGGGCAGCTTCGGATCGACAAAGTTCGGCTTTCAGATGCAAAGCTTTGGCTGATCAAGTTGCAACAGAAGGATGGCAAGAGCTACAGTTCTATCCACTCCATCCGTGGTGTACTGCGTCCTGCTTTTCAGCTGGCAGTGGATGATGACCTGATCCGCAAGAACCCTTTCCAGTTTGAACTGGCGTCAGTTATTGTAAATGATTCGGTCACCCGTGAAGCCATCACCAGGAAGCAGCAGCGTGACTTCCTCAACTTTGTCAAAGAGGATAAGTACTACTGCCGCTACTATGATGCCTTCTTCATTCTGTTCAACACTGGCCTTCGCATTTCGGAACTTTGCGGTCTTACCATTTCGGACATTGAGTTTGAGCATAGCCGAATCAAGGTAGATCATCAGCTGCAGAGAACCAGTCAAATGCAGTATGTGATCCAGGAACCCAAGACAGAAAAGGGCAACCGCTATGTGCCGATGACTGATGAAGTTGCTGCATGTTTTCGCAGGATCATCAAATCCAGAAAGAAGCCCCGGAAAGAGCCTATGATCGACGGTCACGCCGGTTTTCTGTTCCTGGACAAGAATGATATGCCTATGGTGGCACTGCACTGGGAGAAGTACATGACTCACGCAGTG
>JAZRKL010000119.1:0-40179 GCA_045646265.1 Faecousia sp. | reverse complement strand
AACGGACGGTAACCTTGGTTGCCACAGTGGGGGTGAACATATGCATGAACTTGCCCTCAGTGGAAAGTTGACCAACTTTCTCGAAGTGGATACGCTCAACATGATAGGGCATAACGGGGGTGGACTTGTACTGATCGATCCAGTACTCGGGAGTCCACTTGATGACCTTGGGTGTAGACAGCAGGTTATCCTTAACCCAGGATGCTCTGCGGGTCTTTTCCATGTTACGGCCGTGCTCCAGGTGCATCTTCAGCGGCTTGCCGGTCATGGACTTGGCATCGTCATCCCAGGAGGGACGGGCAAAGTCGTACTCAAAGAAGGAATACTCCGTGCCGTTGATGCTGGGGTTGGTGTCCATTTCCAGAACCATCTGGTTGCCGCCGTGGCCGTGCATGGTTCCGGGAGGAATCAGGTACAGGTCACCTTCCTTGCTGGGCCAGTTGGCGATGAAGTCCTTCCAGTTGTCGATGGGCTTGATGTTCTGGGACTCTTCACACAGACGCTCCCACTCTTCAATGTCGGCATCGTCATGGAAGCCCATCCAGGTGTTGGCACCTTCGTAAGCTTCAGCAATGTAGTAGGTCTCATAACGGCCCAGAGGCTCGTTGAAGTGATCCTCAACATACTTGCTGCTGGGATGGATGTGCATAGGCATGGAGATTCTTTCAGCGGGCTGGGGAGTGGGATGCCAGCCGTCGTCCAGCCAAATGTCCAGGGGGAACAGACCGGGGTAACGGTTGTGGATCAGGCTGCCGACCAGCTCTTCGCCGTACTGCATGGCGTTCAGCATGGGCATGGAGATGCTTCTCTCACCGCCGAAGTCGATGAGGATACGCAGCTCGGGACCGGCGATCTTGTTCCAGGCGTTGTTGGCCAGGCCTTCGACACCGTAGTCCATCTGCTCGTAGCGATATGCGCCCCAGGGACCGGGGCTGAAGATCTTAACTTCGTGGATGGGGTACTTGACCAGAGTGGACATGATCTCGTCGTAAGCAACTCTGGGAACCAGAACCAGATCGTCCTCGAAGTAGTTTTCTACATAGTAGTCCATAGCGCCGTACATGTAATTCTTCTGACGGGCCAGCATGTAGTAATCGGAGTAGTGGTATTCCTTCCAGTTATAGTTCTTGGTGGGTTCGGTGCAGCCGAAGCCTGCCAGCTTGCCGGTCCACATATCCCACTGAACCTTCTGGTGGGTATTGTCTACGTAACACTTAACGTCCAGAACTGCCTCGAATTCCTTGATAGCAGCGCCGACACCGTAGATAATGGTGACCTTGCCGGAAGCAAGCTTTTCCTTGGTAGCGGCAACGGTGGCCTTGTTCATGATGTCTTCGATGATACCGGTCTGGTTGACCTTACCGAAGCCGGGGTCGTCGGTAACGTAGGGTTGGTTGTAAGCGATGATTTCTTCTCTGGAGACGTACAGCTCATGAGCGGGGATCAGAACAGCATCACCGATCTTGGCAGCCAGAGCGTTGGCGATCTTCTCGTAGTTGATGCCGTACCAGCCGTCGATAGCGATGGTCTTGGCACCGGCAGCGACCTTGGCGGCCAGAGCGTCAATGACCTTCTCCCAACCAAAGACAACGGAGTCTTTGTTCTGTGCGGAGATGACGATTTTGTTGTCCGCATTCTTAATGGATTCATATACGGGCATGTGTTTTCCTCCTTCATATTTCCGGCAAAAAGCATTGCCGGTTCAATAGATAAATGGTCTTGCGCGCCGAAGAAGCGCGATGCCGCACACAGTTATGCAGCTTAACTAAATCATATAGAATACTGCAATAAAAAAATAGTAACTATTTTCCTTGAATGTTGCACTATCTTCCCAAAAAGGAAAAAACTTGACAATATCATTTGCGATTATTACAATAATCCAAAGGCGGTGAGTAGGATGACGGTCAAATATGATATTGAACGAATCAAAAGTATCATTGACGATATCTGTAGCATTACGGATATGAGTATTTGTCTCAGCGACACCAAATACAACGAAATTTACAGCCACGAGACCCAGAATGACACCTTCTGCCATATGATCACCAACACCAAGGTGGGCGAGCTGAAGTGTAACCACTCAGACCGGGCCATGCTGGAACGCTGCACCAAAGAGAAGCGGCCGGTTTCTCACGTTTGCCATGCCGGCGTGCTGGATACCGTCGTACCTATTTTAAAAAACGGTTTTGTTGCCGGTTACATCATGCTGGGAAGAGTGAGATTAAAAAAGGATCCGGCGGAGATTCAAGAACTGCTCCGCTGGGCGAAAGACCCGGAAGAGATCGCCAAGCACTATGAAAATCTTACATATCTTTCACAGTCACAGTTGGAGGCCCTCATTCATTTGATCTCTCACATCCTGTTTGAAAACGCGGTGGAGATCGACTATGATGAATTTATCAACTACGCCACTGATTATATTGAAAACAATATCGCGGGAGACCTGTCGGTAAAAAATCTGTGCAAGACGCTGCATGTGTCCAAAAATATCATCTATAAGAAATTTGACGATTTTTACGGCTGCACCGTCAATGAATACATTACCAAGCGGCGGCTGCAAGTGGCCGAGCGGATGCTGCTGGATACCAGAAAGAATATTGCGTCCATATCCGAAGAAGTGGGGTTTTACAATTACACTTATTTCAGCAAGCTCTTCAAGGCCACCACCGGTTTGTCCCCCAGTGAGTACCGCAAACATGCAAAGCTTGCAAAAAAGAAATAATGTTTTTTTTAGCGCAGCAACTACCAAATTACCGTGTCATCCTGAGCGAGCGCAGCGAGTCGAAGGATCCGCATCCTTAAGCATGCACAATTACAAAGATTTTCTTATAGGAGAACGGATTCTTCGACTCGCGTGTTTTAGATGTATGATTGCCCCCGGCAATCATTATATTAGTAGATTCGCTGCGCTCTGCAACACGCTCGCTCAGAATGACATGCGTTGTTCGTTGCTGCTATCAAAATTTCCCCGGTACACCAGGTGTACCGGGGAAACGTGTTTTCTGTCTTGCTTCCGCGCAGATTATTGACGTTGATATGGATATTTTACTTTGTTGGAAAGGACCCGGAAGGTATCGCCTGCTAATTGCAAGCGCATTACCCTGGTGCCCCAATATTCCATAGTATATGTAACGGTGTAGATGCTGTTGGTTTCGTCGTGTACCACTTCGTCAACTGTCAGGTTCGTACCGATCATATCGGAACGCCAGACATAGTGGCAGCCGGTTTCGGACCAGTAACTCTGCCACCGATTTATTCCCACACCGCTGACATCATAATAGCCGATACCGAAGAAACGCCGCAGATCCGCATCTATCCGCCAGGCAGGCAGCCGTTTTGCATTGCTTACAGGGCCGATTCCATCACTGTTCCAGCCGTCTGACAGCAGGAATTTTTCTTCCGCTTCTGTGAGCTTGTTGTGCCGTTCCGCATCAAATCCGCTGTAGAATAAGTACCAAAGATCTACATCCTCCGGCCTGTCAAAATCCGAATAGGTGGCGCAGTGGTAACGGTTTTGGCTGAGATCAGCTGTCAGCAGACCCTCGAAAAACAACTCTGTGTAATTTTCCGGAACATCCGGGTCGATCTCTTGGTCATCCCAATAGTTTTCAACCAGACCTGCCCGGATCATCCGGCGGTACTTGCCGTCCAATGCATAATAGATGTAATCCGGTTCTTCCAGGGAGCCGTAGAATTCCGTCTGTCCAGAAACATTACAAGTAGTCAAAGGCCACCGGGGTGCCGTCGGGGTTGGTAGTCCGGTACCGTTTGGACCCATGTAGCCGTTTGTACCAATGTAGATATAACCCTCCGGCAGCGTATCTACCAGTGTATCGGCCCGGTTGTCGTTTACATACAGCATACCGGAGAAGTAGGACAGTGTGGCCGGAAGGTTTTCCTTTGGATATTCGGTGGTGTCCGGGTCCTGAGGCACATACTCTCTGGGTGGTTCCGTGGTTTCCGGGGGAGCGGGTACTGTCGGCATCGTCTCAGGCGGTGTCGTTTCCGTTGGCACAGTAGGCAATGCAGTGGGTTCCGTAACCACCGTCGGTACCGTTGCAGGGGGTGTCGAAGCTTCCGGCACATTTTCCTGGCAGCCGGCCAAAGTAATCAAACATACAAAAAACGCACATAACAAATACTTCTTCATGCCGCATCACCTCATAAATCAAAGTACCGTATATCGGTCAATTTCAATATAGCATAGGTATATTTCTTTGTCAAGACTATTTATTGTGAATTACTATTGACTAACAATTAATTTTATGATTTACTATATATAGTTTCATTCCAAAAGGGGGAATGTTCATTGGATAAAGAGATGCAGCAACATGTTTTTGATGTTTCCACAAACTTCAAGCGGGGCAGTACGGAGATGCTTCTGCTTTCTCTGCTATCTCAGGGGGACCGGTATCCCTATGAGCTGTCAAAGGAACTGAAAACCCACAGCGACGGCCTGTTCGATATTCAGGGCCCGTCATTGTACACGGTGCTGTACCGTTTGGAGCAGAAGGGATATTTGAATACCTACGAGGTCAAGGTGGGACGGCGCATCCGGGTCTATTACCATCTGCTTCCTGCCGGCGCGGAGGTTCTGCAAGCGATCCTCCGGGAATATCGGGATATCGGTAAGGGTATTGAAAACGTTCTGGAGGCCGTGAATTCCGGTGCTTTGAGAAAGGATGATGCAAATGTCAGTGCGGACGAAAGCTAAGAGATATCTCCGTCAGGTAGCTGCTGCTTTGAAATCCTGCGGTGTATACCGCAAGTCCGTGGCAAAGGGGATCCGGGCAGACCTGGAAGATTATCTGGAGGAGCATCCGGACGCTACGGAGCAGGCGCTCCAGGCCCACTTTGGACACCCGGAGGAGTATGTCAAAGAATTTCTGGCGGGTATGGACAGCGAGGAGTTGGCACGAAATCTCTCTGCCAAACGGCTTCGCGGTAAGCTGGCGATCACTGTTGCCGTTGTTCTGCTGGCTTTGGCTGTGGCGCTGGTGATCTGGGCCGGTATGCGGAACGGCCTGCCATCGACACCCACCGATCCCCCTGCTACCGATGCCACCGATCCGATACTGAATGATACCACCGCTCCCGCGGTGAATCCTTATATGGAGATCAGCAGTCCTGTTCTGCCTGACAGCGACCAGCGGTATTTGACCGCTGATGACTTAGAGCAGTTGTCATCAATGGAACTGGAGCTTGCCCGCAGTGAGATCCTTGCGCGCCACGGTGTGATTTTTGCGGATGAGGACCTTTCTGCCTATTTTGATGCACAGGATTGGTACGAGAGCGCTGTTGCGGAAGCGGCCTTTGACCAAACAACCCTCAGCGACCAGGAAAGTGTCAATATCCAGTTGATCGGCCTTTACGAAAGGATCGCAGGCGGCGAGTTTGCGCCTACTGCCAACAATCCTTACATGCCTTACTATGACCCTGCCGAAGAACTGCTTGTGCCCAAGAGCAGCAACACCAGACTTACGGAAGAGGATCTGGCGGGTCTCAATGCCGACCAGCTCGTGCTTCTTCGCAATCAGATCATGGCCCTTCACGGCTATGCCTTTGAGGATCCGCATCTGATGGAATACTTCCTGCAATGCTCCTGGTATCGGCCTTGCGTACCGGCAGGCAGAACCGATCTGGTAAAGGGCATGACAGCCCTGGAATATGACAACATGAATTTGATATTCCAGTACGAGCAGAGCCTCTGATCTGCCGCCAATGATCATTCAGCTTCCTAAATACCAAGGGTCTGTTGCGAGATAACGCAACAGACCCTTTTAATATGTAAGACGATTCTGGTATTCCCTTGGGGAAACACCGCAGCAGCTGCGGAAGACCCGGTTGAAGCTGCTCTGATTCTGGAAGCCACAGGCAAACATCACATCCACGATGCGCATATTGGAATTTTGCAGAAGCTCCTTGGCCCGCTGAATGCGAAGCTGGTTGATATACTCCCGGAAGCTGTATTTTAATGCATTGGCAAAGACCTTGGATACATAGCTCTGGCTGATGTACAGGGCTTCGGACACGCTTTTTACAGAGATATTTTCCTGATAATGGGCGGAGCAGTAATCCAGAATTTTCACGGCCATGTCCTCGGAGGTATCCTTTGAATTTTCCAGAGGAAGGACCTCCAGTAGCTCCCCGATCACCGCGTTGAGATATCCGGTGGCGGTTTTGGTGTTTCCTTTTTTCAGCATGGTCACTGCCCGGTCCAGCAATGGGGCTAACGCCTGGCCGTCGGTGAAATGACGTACAGGCTTTTTGTTTAAAAGTGTATTTGTAAAGGCCGTGGTGTTCGGATCAAACAGCAAAAGAATCCCTTCAGCATCCCGGGCAGCGGAGTAGGAGTGGGTCAGATAGGGAAAGAGAATACACAGCTCCCCGGCTTCCAACCTATGGGATTTGCCGTCAACGGTGGTTTCGATGCTGCCCCGGGTCACATAGATCAGTTCCCCATGGGTATGAAACATAGGCGGATACCCCATAAAACCGGTAAAGCGGGAGCCTTTCAACCCAAAGGGTGTTCTTTTTTCAAAAATACCATTCATGTATTAGTCTCCCAATAGTGACGAAAATCATTGGTTTTATGCTTGTGTATATGTAGATTATACTACTTTTCCAAGTATAATACAAGTATGTAAACAATATAGGAGGCAGTGCAATGACAAAAATGATTCCTTATCCTTTTTTTCACGACGATGTGCCGGTGGATATTTCCTTTGTATTTGAAAGTGAAAAGCCTGCGGGAAAGCATGGTTTTCTGCAGGTGTCGGGCAGAGACTTTGTTTTTGAGGACGGTACGAAAGTAAAGTTCTGGGGCACGAATTTCAATGGTGCCGGCTGCTTCCCGGAACATGACTATGCGAAGAAGTTGGCACGGCGGCTGGCAAAAATGGGCATCAATTTGGTGCGGCTGCATCAGCTGGATGCACAGTGGCACACTCCGAATATTTTTGCCCATGACAAGGGGAAACGGGTGACGGATGCCCATCTGGATCCCAGAAGCATGGACAGGCTGGATCACATGATCAAGTGTCTGAAAGACGAGGGAATTTATATCTATATGGATATGTTTACCTATAGACGTTTCCGTTCCGATGAAGGCGTGGAAAATGCCCACCTGCTCCCGGATGCTGCCAAGCCATACTGCCTGTTTTCCCGCAAACTCATTGATTTGCAGAAAGAACTGGCCACGGAACTTTGGACACACCGCAATCCTTACACGGGTCTTCGCTACTGCGAAGAGCCTGCCATCGTGCTGGCAGAGATTGTCAACGAATGTGACTTTTTCCGTAGTTACAACCGAAAAAACCCAACGGAGTATGTAGAGCCTTACCGCACAGAATTTATGGATATGTTTGCATCATGGCTACAGAAAAACGGGATCAAGGGGGACATGTCAAAAGAAGAACTGGCAAAAAACTATGATCCCGCTGTGCTGGATTTCATGGTGGAACTGCAAAACATCTACTACCGGGAGATGATGGACCATCTGCACGGCTTGGGGGTTCGGATCCCCATTACCGGTACTAACTGGGTCTCCCCTCCGGATAATCTGAAGAGCCTGCTGAATACGGATTTTCTGGATACCCACGAATATTTCTACGATTGGGGTTGGGGCGAATTCGAGAAAAAATGCAAAAACAGAAGCATAACCCAAGAGAAAACATTCTACCTCAGCAACGGCTGTGTACAAACGGATATGGAAAAACCCACCTATGTATCGGAATGGGATGCTCCTTGGCCCAATGAATTCCGGGCGGATTCCGTGCTGTATACTGCGGCTTTTGGCTTGTTCCAAGGCTGGTCCGGATTTGCGATCCACACATACTCTTATTCCACCCGTCTGGAGCGAATGAATCTGCTGGGCAAGGAAATCCTTGCGGAGAAGATCGGCAACACCCCTTACCGGCAGGGTATCTTCAGCGCTTGGAATGACCCGGCAAAATTTGGATTGTTCTACCATGCGGCTCTGATGACAAGACGTGGTGACGTAAAGACCAGCGTCATTGCCAGCAAGGTTACGCCTACAAACCGGGAAGATTGGGACTACTCTCAATTGGCATTGGCATCGGAGAATCAACTCTGTGTTGTGGCTTCGGAGCGCAGTAAAGACCTTCCCGAATTGCGCTACGAGGATAATGGAGAATATGTGCGCTCTGATACCGGTGAGCTGTACCGGAATTACGAGAAAAATTACGGGACCATCGATACGGCCATGACAAAATGTGCCTTTGGCTTCTTGGAAAAGAACGGACAGATCACTTTGGATGGCATGAAGGTCAGATGTCAGACGGATTTTGCCGTGATTGCGGCATCCTCTCTGACAGATGCACCACTGAACGCATCTGACAATATCCTGCTGACGACGGTAGGCAGAGCGCAAAACACAGATGCGAAATTCTTTAAGGAGTACATGTTGGATATTGGCAGGCCTCCGGTGCTGGTGGAAAATATCGAGGCGGAGATCGAGCTGGAAACGGTACATCCGGATCTGGAGGTCTGGGCAATCAGTCCTGAGGGTTATTACATCGGCACGGTGCCCACTTCTTATGAAAACGGAAAACTGACAATGAAAACCGGTGAAGTATCCCAATCTATGTACTATCTGATCGTAAAAGCCTAATGCCTTGCAGATGAGGAGGAATATTATGCTGAAAATTGGTTGGGCATCCAGAGATGTTACCTGTCAGGGACCTGCGCTAATTCCGGGGCAGGCCAATGAGCGAATTTCAAAGGGCAGTTTTGACCCCACGACCATTACTGTTCTGGTGATGGAAGACGGTGGTGACTATGTGGTTTTTATCTCTGGAGACTTTACCAGCATCGAATCCGATCTTTTGCATGAAGTAAAAGAGGCGGCTCAGAAAAGGTTGTCCGGATTTGATGGAAAAAAGATCATTTTCAATGCCACACACACCCATAACGCACCGCGGTATCAGGAAAAACTGGGATATGATAAAGCACCCAAAGAGGACGTGCATATCGTCTCCCCGCTGGAATACCGGGGATTTTTAAAGAAAAACGTTGTGGATGCTATCGAACAGGCCTGCAAAGAAAGAGCGCCCGGGTCTTTTGCCTATGGCTATGGCAGTGCGGCAGTGGGCCTGCAGCGGCGGGTCACTTATTTCAACGACCGCAGTGCGCAAAACACCAAGGGCAACACCTTTGGAGTCAATGGCCACGGCGTAATGTACGGACAGACAAACATAGAGGATTTTGACAGCTATGAAGGCCCTACGGATGCCAATGTGTACTTGCTGTATACCTTTGACGCAGAGGATAAACTTACCGGTGCTGTGGTCAATGTGCCATGTCCTTCCCAGTGCACGGAAATAGAGGATTTTACTTCGGCTGACTACTGGAATGAAACGCGCCAGCTAATCCGGGAGAAATACGGAAACATTTATATCCTCCCCCAGTGTGCGGCAGCGGGAGATCTGTCTCCACGGCCTCTCCACGGTAAGGCAAATTGGGGAAGAAAACACCGTCTGCAGTATGGGCATCTGGAAAAAACGGAGGGTATGATCAATCCAAAAGAATACTACAACCGATGGGAGATCGCGCAGAAAATCGCCAATGCTTTTGACGAATGCTATCAGTGGGCAAGCCGGGAAAAGTATTGGGAAGCACCGGTTGTGCATGTTACCAATACCATTGCGCTTCCCCGCTGGAATGTGACGGAGCGGGAATACATGGATGCGCAGGAGAATTACGAGACCTTAAAAGAAAAAGGTTTTCAGAAAACGGAAGACCCCGTGGCTGATTTCCGGGAAAATACCAGCCATTCTTCCAACTTGAGCCGCTGCGAGAAGGTCATGGAGAACTATGGCAAAAACGGCACGCCGGTACCCACGGAGATTCATGTAGTGAAGTTGGGCGACATCGCTTTTACCACCTGTCCTTTTGAACTGTATCTTGCCTATCAGCACCGTATTCAGGCCCGCAGCCCCTTTATGCAGACCTT
Organism: Faecousia sp.; assembly: GCA_045646265.1. Taxonomy (GTDB): domain Bacteria; phylum Bacillota; class Clostridia; order Oscillospirales; family Oscillospiraceae; genus Faecousia. The sequence continues at coordinate 30,206 of JAZRKL010000119.1, read as the reverse complement.
TATGGTGCAGTTGACAGCCTCTGATACAGAGAGTGAAACGGCCTGCTATCTGCCAACGAAACGGGCAGCAGCAAACAAGGGCTACAGCGCCATCATGTTCAGCTGCAACGTGGCCCCGGAAGGCGGTCAAATGCTGGTGGAGGAAACTTTGAAGGAATTGCACAGTGCTTTTGAAAAATGATAAACGGACACCGCTTCTGCGGTGTCCGTTTCCTGATTAATTGTAAATTTTTTCTAAAAACCCTTGCGCATGCATCAAATTAGGAGTAAAATTACATAGTATGTTTATTTTAAAAGGAGGAATCTCCGTTGATCAGAAGACTTGCCCGGTGTATCCGGGAATATAAGTGGGCGGCGATCCTAAGCCCCGTTGCCATGATCGGTGAAGTGACCATGGAAGTGCTGATCCCGCTGGTTATGGCCAACCTTTATGACTACGGTGTGCGCTTGCAGGATATGCAGCTTGTGGTCACCCGCTCCATCCAGCTGGTGATTTGCGCGCTGATGAGTCTGGGCTTTGGTGTGCTGTCAGCCATATTTGCATCACGGGCAGGCACGGGTTTTGCCAAGAACCTGCGTCAGGACATGTTCTACCGGGTGCAGCGTTTCAGCTTCGGCAATATCGATAAGTTCTCTTCTGCGTCCATCGTGACCCGCCTGACTTCCGATGTGGCCAATCTGCAGATGACCTTCCAGATGATGATCCGTATGGCGGTCCGCTGCCCCATGATGCTGGTTCTGGCTATGATCTCTGCTTTCCGGCTCAGTCCGGAGCTGGCCCGTATCTATCTGATGGTTATGCCTATCATGATCGTTGCGCTGGTACTGCTGACACCGAAGGTATTCAAGATCTTTGACCGGGGCTTTAAGCGGCTGGATAAGATGAACCGGGTGGTCCAGGAAAATATCCATGGCATCCGGGTGGTCAAATCCTTTGTTCGTGAAGAAAAGGAAAACGAGAAGTTTACCGATATTTCCACTGAGCTGGTGACGGATTTCTCCAGAGCCGAGAAGATCCTGGCATTGAACAGTCCTATTATGATGTTCTGTGTCTATCTGTGCATGCTGGCAATTTCCTGGTTCGGCGCCCAGATGGTGGTGGCCTCCGGCAATAATCCCCTCAGCGGCCTGACCACAGGCAATCTGTCCTCCATGTTTGCTTACACTACCCAGATCCTGGGTGGCCTGCAGATGCTGAGTATGGTGTTTGTTATGATGACCATGTCCCAGACTCCTCTGCGCCGCTGCTATGAGCTGCTCAGTGAAGAGCCGGATCTGGTATCCCCTGCCAATGCGGTTACCGAAGTTCCCGACGGTTCTATCGATTTTGAAAATGTGTCCTTCCGCTACAATAAGGAAGCACAGCATCGGGCCTTGAAGGAAGTGAACCTGCATATTCCCGCCGGTGCTACCGTGGGCATTTTGGGCGGTACCGGTTCCAGTAAGACCACTATGGTCCAGCTGATTCCCCGGCTTTACGATGTGACTGAGGGCAGTGTCAAGGTGGGCGGCATCGACGTTCGTGACTATGATCTGGAAGTTCTGCGTGACAATGTGGCTATGGTGCTGCAGAAAAATGTGCTGTTCTCCGGTTCTATCAAAGATAACCTCCGGTGGGGCAATCCCGATGCTACCGATGAGGAAATGATTCACGCATGTAAGCTGGCTTGTGCCCATGATTTTGTGGTAGCCTTCCCCGACGGTTACGATCACAAGATCGAGCAGGGCGGCACCAATGTTTCCGGCGGTCAGAAGCAGCGCCTGTGTATTGCCAGAGCTTTGCTGAAAAAGCCCAAGATTCTGATTCTGGATGACTCTACCTCCGCTGTAGATACCCGCACCGATGCCTTGATCCGGGAAGCCTTCCGCACCGAGATCCCCAACACCACCAAGCTGATCATTGCGCAGCGTGTGTCCAGTGTGCAGGAAGCCGACATGATCATCATTTTGGATAACGGTATGGTGGCGGATGTGGGAACCCACGAGGAACTGCTGAAAACCTCCACCATCTATCAGGAGGTCTACTATTCCCAACAGAAAGGCGGTGAGCGGTAATGGCTCCACCCCCCAGAATGCACGGCGATGGCCGTAAAGCGAAAAATCCCAAGCAAACCTTTTTCCGCTTGCTGAAGTACATGCTGCGGTATAAGTTCCATATTCTGATGGTGCTTCTGTGCATCTTTGTTCATGCTCTGGTGCAGTCCCGCAGCGCGGTGATGTTGGGCACTTTGGTGGATAACTATATTCTTCCCATGGTGAATACCGGCTCCCAGGACTTTGCCCCTATTCTGAAATTCCTGCTGCAGATGGCCCTCGTATTCCTGGCAGGTATTGCCTCTACCTTCCTGCAGAGCTTTCTGATGGTGCCTGTGACACAGGGCATCCAGAAGCAGGTCCGTGATGACCTGTTCAAGAAAATGCAGACCCTGCCCCTGCGGTATTTTGATTCCAATACTGCCGGCGACATTATGTCCCGCTATACCGGCGATATCGATACCCTGCGGCAGATGATCTCTATGTCCATTCCCCAGACCATTTCCGCCGTGGTGACACTGGTGGTGCTGTTCGTCACCATGGTGCGCACCTCCTGGATGCTGACCTTAGTCAGCATGATCACCATTGTGGCTGTGATCTTTACCACTAAGATCCTGGCAGGCAAAGCAGGCAAATACTTCATTGGTCAGCAGAGAAGCCTGGGTGCTGTTAACGGCTATATTGAGGAAATGATCACCGGACAGAAGGTAGTCAAGGTGTTCAATCATGAGGAAGCCGCCAAGGAGGAATTTGATAAGCTCAACGCAAAGCTGTGCGAGAATGCTTTCTCCGCCGGTAAGTTCTCCAATATGATGGGCCCCATTAACAACAACTTAGGTTATGTACAGTATGCCATTCTGGCCATCGTAGGCGGTGCAATTGCCGTTAATAACCAGGCAATTACCGCGGCTCTGGGCATGGAGCCCGGCACGGTTCTGCTGACTTTGGGCAGCCTCATGGCTTTTATGCAGCTGTCCCGCAATTTCAATATGCCCATCAACCAGGTGTCCCAGCAGTTTAACTCCATCATTATGGCGCTGGCAGGTGCCGAGCGTATCTTTGAAGTGATGGATCAGGTGCCGGAAGTGGATGACGGCTATGTAACACTGGTCAATGCCAAGGAAGATGAAAACGGCAACCTGGTGGAATGTGAAGAGCGTACCGGCCGTTGGGCATGGAAGCATCCCCACAAGGCCGACGGCACCATTACTTACACCGAGGTCAAGGGCGACATTGTCATGGACATGGTGGACTTTGCTTATGTGCCGGAAAAGCAGGTGCTGTATGACATCACCCTCTATGCCCGGCCGGGTCAAAAGATCGCGTTTGTCGGTGCTACCGGTGCCGGCAAGACCACGATCACCAATCTGATCAACCGGTTCTACGATATTGCCGACGGCAAGATCCGCTATGACGGCATCAATATCAATAAGATCAAAAAGGCCGACCTGCGCCGGTCTTTGGGTATCGTTTTGCAGGATACCAACCTCTTTACCGGCACGGTGATGGAAAATATCCGCTATGGCAAGCTGGATGCCACCGATGAAGAATGCATCCAGGCGGCAAAGCTGGCCAATGCCCACGATTTCATCACCCGTCTGCCCGGGGGTTACGAAACAGAACTGACGGGTAACGGCGCGAATCTCTCTCAGGGCCAGCGGCAGCTTATCGCCATTGCCCGGGCGGCGGTGGCAGATCCCCCTGTTATGATCTTGGACGAGGCCACCTCTTCCATCGATACCCGTACTGAAGCACTGGTCCAGAAGGGTATGGACGCACTGATGAAGGGCAGAACTACCTTCGTCATTGCCCACCGGCTCAGCACCGTTATGAATTCCGATTGTATCATGGTGCTGGATCATGGCCATATCATTGAGCGGGGTTCCCATGAAGATCTGATTGCCCAGAAGGGTACTTACTATCAGCTCTACACCGGCGCCTTCGAACTGGAATAATCAGTCAGCCAACAGGCACAGCGAATCTCTCCGCTGTGCCTGTTCTTGTATTTATATGAAAGAAGTTAACACCGGCTCCATCCGTGTTAAAAAATAATGTTGCGTGCGCCACAAATATTTTCCAAAACCTCTTCCTTTTTTTGACCGTATGTGCTACAATGACAGCTAATGTGAAAGAAAAAGGAGGAAGCCGATATGATATTCGGTAAGCATATCAACCGGTATTACCTGAAGTATGCCCTGTGGCTCATTGGCGGTCTGGCGGCGCTGGTAATGGTTGACTACTTACAGCTGGAAATTCCCAAGCTCTACCGCATGGTTATCGACGGTATGGCATACGGCTACATTACAGAAAACGGTCAGAAGATCGCTTTCGACATGCCCCTGGTCATTGACGGCATTTGCCTGCCCATGGTCAAGATCATTCTGGCTATGGTCTTTGGCCGCTTCCTGTGGCGCATCTGTTTCTTCGGCAGCGGCATGCGTCTGGAAGCGGACCTGCGCAACCGGATGTTTGACCATGCAAAGGATCTGAGCCGCCAGTATTACCAGGTCAATAAGGTAGGCGATCTGATGAGCCTCTTTACCAACGATCTGGACACCGTGCAGGAGTGCTTCGGCTGGGGCGTTATGATGTTCTGCGACGCGGTGCTGCTGGGCGCACTGGCGATCTTCGATATGTGGCAGATGAACCCTGTTCTGACAGGCCTGTCGCTGATCCCTATGGCATTTTTGCTGGCCTCTGCCACCATCGTTGGCAAGCGTCTGCAGAAAAAGTGGGATACCCGTCAGGCTGCCTATTCCAAGCTGTCCGATTTTTCTCAGGAAAGCTTCTCCGGTATTGCGGTCATCAAGGCTTTTGTCAAGGAAGCCAAGGAGCTGTGGGCATTTAAGCAGTTGAATGTGGAAAACGAGGATGCCAACATCGACCACACCAAGACATCTGTTTTGTTCCGTGTGCTGGTCACATTGTTTGTGGAAAGTGTTATTTGCATCATCTTGGGTTACGGCGGCTATCTGGTCCATGAAGGCATCTTTACCGCAGGCCAGCTGATGGAGTTCATCGGCTACTTCAACGCGGTGATCTGGCCCATTATGGCAGTTTCTGAACTGATCGATATGTCTTCCCGCGGCAAGGCTTCTCTGGAGCGTATTGGTCAGCTTCTGGATGCTGAGATCGACGTAAAGGACCGGGAAGGCGTGAAACCCCTGCCCCAGATCCGTGGCGACATCGAATTTAAGGATCTGACCTTCCGTTACCCCGATGGCGAGTTTGATTGTCTGAAGAATGTTTCCTTCAAGATCAATGCCGGTGAGAATGTTGGTCTGGTGGGCAAGACCGGTTCCGGTAAGACCACCTTGGTGGATCTGATCCTCAGAACCTACAATGTACCCGACGGTACTATCTTCATTGACGGTCACGATGTCAATGATGTGGCCATCCGGGATGTCCGGGCGGGCTGCGCCTATGTGCCTCAGGACAATTTCCTGTTCTCTGATACCATTGAAAACAACATCGCCTTCGGTGTTGCTGATGGCAGCAAGGCCGGTGTTACGGAAGCTGCCCGTTTGGCAGATGTCCACAGCAACATCAAGGAGTTCCAGCAGGGCTACGGTACAGTTCTGGGCGAGCGCGGTGTCACCGTTTCCGGCGGCCAGAAGCAGCGCATCTCCATTGCCCGGGCGCTGATGAAGGATGCCCCCATTCTGATTTTGGACGACTCCGTTTCCGCTGTTGACACCAAGACGGAAACTACTATTCTGGGCAATTTGCGCGAAACCCGTGCCGGTAAGACCACCATTCTCATTGCTCACAGAATTTCCACCATTGAAAAGATGGATAAGATCCTCTTTGTGGATGATGGCTGTCTGTCTGCGGTGGGAAATCATACAGAGCTTTATGAAAATAATGCGGAATACCGCAAAATGGTAGATCTGCAGCGGCTGGAAGAGGAAGGAGGCGAGCACAATGCGTGAGTATTTGCCCATCCTCATCGTCGGCGCTATCATCGGTGTGTTTGCCATACTGTTTCTGGTAGCCTACTGCGTCGTTAAAAAGCATAAGGAAGATATGACCGACCGGGAGCGGCACATGTCCGACAAGGAGATCGTGTCCCGCCTGCTGCGTTATGCAAAGCCTTACTGGAAGCGTTTTGTGGCAGTGTTCTTTGTGATGCTGCTGTCCATTGGTTTTGAACTGGTATCTCCGCTGCTGATGGCCCATATTCAGGATGTCATTAAGCAGGGCTCTGCTTTTGAACTGAATTACCTCTTCATGGTGGTTGCCTGCTATGCTGCGATTTTGATCGTATCGCTGATCTGCACCTATGTGCAGGCTATGATCCTCCAGAAGACCGGACAGAAGATCCTGTCACAGATCCGTCTGGATGTATTTACTCATGTAGAGCAGCTGAGTCATGAGCAGCTGAACAACATTCCCGTGGGCAAGCTGGTCACCCGTGTGACCAATGACCCCAACTTCATCAGCTTCATGTTCACCAACATCATCGTGAACCTGGCCAAAAACGCCATGGTGGTTGTGGGTATTCTGGCAGTGATGCTGATGGTCAACTATGTGCTGACACTGATGGTATTGTGCTTTGTGCCTTTCGTTGTGCTGTTTACCATTGCGTTCCGGGAATTTTCCCGCCGGGTACACCGGCAGGTCAGCAATGCCACCACCGATATCAACACCTATCTGTCCGAGAACCTTTCCGGCATCAAGATCACCCAGATCTTTAATAAGGAAGATGCCAAAATGCAGGACTTCCTTGGCCGCAGCAATAAGCTGAAAAAGGCAAAGTTCAACCGGCTGTTTGTTTTCGGCATCTTCCGCCCCATGGTGTATATGCTGTTCGTGTCCGCCAATATGTGCCTGTTCTATTTTGGTGCCAAGGGCTATATCCAGGATACTGTATTTCTGGGACAGACCATCACCAGCTACACAGTGGTTGCCTTCTACGGCTACATTTCCCGGTTCTTTAACCCCATTCAGACGTTGGCAGAGCAGTTTGATATGCTGCAGCGTGCCTTTGCGTCCGCGGAAAAGATTTTCACCATTCTGGATATGGTCCCCGAAGTGGTGGACGAGCCGGATGCCATTGAGCTGGACGAGATCAAGGGCGAGATCGAATTTAAGGACGTCTGGTTTGCTTATAAGCCCGATGAATGGGTGCTGAAGGGTGTTTCTTTCCACATCCAGCCCAAGCAGACTGTTGCCTTTGTTGGCTCTACCGGTTCCGGTAAGACCACCATTCTGAGTCTGATCTGCCGTAATTACGATATCCAGAAGGGTCAGATCTTGATCGACGGAATTGATATCAGGAAGATCAAAATCTCCAGTCTTCGCCGTCACTTCGGCCAGATGCTCCAGGATGTATTCCTGTTCTCCGGCACTATCCGCAGCAATATCCTGCTGCGCAAGGATGATGTGACCGATGAAGAAGTTTGGGAAGCCTGCCGCTATGTGAACGCGGATTCCTTCATCGGTAAGCTGGACAAGGGCCTGGATGAGGTCGTCCGGGAGCGGGGTAATAACTTCTCCGCCGGTCAGCGGCAGCTTCTGAGCTTTGCCCGTACCATCATCCATAAGCCTGCGGTGATGATTCTGGACGAGGCTACCGCCAACATCGACACCGAAACGGAAGTGCTGATCCAGGATTCTCTGGAGAAGATGAAGAACATCGGCACCATGCTGGTGGTTGCCCACCGCTTGTCTACGATCCAGCACTCCGATAATATCATCCTGCTGTCCAAGGGCCAGATCCTGGAGCAGGGTACGCACCAGGAACTGCTGCACCAGAAGGGCCGGTATTACCAGCTCTACACCCTGCAGTACACCAAGCAGCAGCTTCAAAACAGCTAAACTTTATAGGTAATCGGAAACTATCGTTTGTATTCGTAGGGGCCGATGACCACATCGGCCCGAAACTAAAACGGGACCGATACGGTCATCGGTCCCATTTTGATTGTCAGTTCTTCCATTTGTCGGCTATTGCCTGACGGTGGGCTTCTTGTGTGGCCCACAGTTCCTGCAAATAAGCAAGGGAATCTTCCCGGTGCAAGTCCTCCGGATGAACACAGTACAGGTTGAATTCGGTTGTGGTATCCGGGTACACGGCATCCACAAGGGTTATTTCAATTACATAATAGCCAATGTTGCTGTCGGTAAGCAACCGGTCAATTTCCGTCAATACTTCCAACGCTGAAGCAATATTGACTTTTTCTTGCGGCAGAACAGCTGTTACATCCAGATAGCCATAGCTTGTGCCCATAGCACCTACATCGTAGTGCTTGTCTAAAATCAAGGTCTTTTTATCCAGACCCTTTGGAGACCAACGGTCATCTATGGATGTGTCTTCACTGTATATGCAGAAACCGCTTGCCACATGCTGCAAACAGCTTGCAGAAGACAGACACTCCGTGACCAAGGTGGAATAGTTATCCTGTATTCTAATGAAGGTGTTTCCTCCGTTGGTCACTTTGCTTTCGTAGGTGTCCCGCGTCAGCTCATAGGATTTGTAATCATAATCAATATAAAAATAGGTGTCCTGACTGGACTGGCTGTGGACCTGCACCCGGTAACAATTATCCTTAAAGACATAATAGGAATTCTTAATTAGGAAGTCGTTATCTGGATATGTCTGGGCAATATATTCTGCTGCTTTGGGATCTATGATCCGCCTTGCGATCCGGTTGGAATTCATATCGGTTATCCATGCCCAGCAAAGGATTCCGCCAAAAAGCAAACAGAGGATCAGGACAATGGCAGCAATAATAATCAATAACTTTTTCCAAGATTTACGATTTGCTTTTTTGTTGGATTGATACACGAAAACCACCTCCTGTTGCAATTCCATTATAGGAAATTCTGTAGGGGAAGTCAACAGAATTTCCGGCAGCGGGTGTTTTGCGGCCGGTATTTATTTTCTTGCATATCAAACTGAAATTTTGTATAATGGGAAAAGATAGAGAAGGAGGAAGGATCCTTGGCAAAGCTTTATTTTAAATACGGTGCAATGGGTTCCAGTAAAACCGCTCAGGCGCTGATCACTAAATACAATTATGAAGAAAACGACATGAAGGTCTGGCTTATCAAACCCAGTGCCGATACCCGGGACGGGGCGGAAATCCTTCGCAGCCGTATCGGCTTGCAGGCACAGGTGGAGGTGATGGCACCGGATCAAAATATCTATGACCGGTATGCTGACACCCAAAAGGGAAACTGTCATGCGGTGATCGTGGACGAGTGCCAGTTCCTGACCGAGCAACAGATCGATCAGCTTCGGGCCATTGTGGATGATTTCCGCGTGCCTGTTATGTGTTTTGGTCTGCGGACGGACTTCCTGTGCAATCTGTTCCCCGGCAGCCGTCGGCTGATGGAAGTGGCAGACACCATTCAGGAGATCAAGACCATCTGCGATTGCTCTGCCAAGGCTACCGTCAATGCCCGTATCGACGCTGACGGCTATATCGTTACCGAGGGCGCACAGGTGGAATTGGGCGGCAATGACCGATACATCGCCATGTGCCACCGGTGCTGGATCAAGGGTATCAGAGAACATAAGAAAATCAAATTACACGGACAAAAATAAACCACTTTTACGGCGGGAGCAAGCCCCCGCCCTACAAACAGAATAAGGAGAAGTGATTATGGAACTGAAAGAAATTCTCGCCAAGTGCGACCATACACTGTTAGGCCAGGCATCTACCTGGGAGGAAATCAAAGGCATTTGCGATGACGGTATGAAGTATCAGACTGCGTCTGTCTGCATTCCCGCATCTTTTGTAAAGCAGGCTAAGGAATATGTGGGCGAAAAACTGGCGATCTGCACGGTCATTGGTTTCCCCAACGGCTACGCTACAACTGCAGCCAAGTGCTTTATGGCCCATGACGCGGTGTCTAACGGCGCTGACGAAGTGGATATGGTCATCAACATTGGCTGGGCCAAGGAAGGCAAGTGGGCCGAGATCACCGAAGAGATTCGCCAGATCAAGGGCCACTGCATGGGTCGTATTCTGAAGGTCATTATCGAGACCTGCCTGCTGACCGATGAGGAAAAGATCGCTCTGTGCAAGTGCGTTTCCGACTCCGGCGCGGATTATATCAAGACCTCTACCGGCTTTTCCAAGGCTGGCGCAACCTTTGCGGATGTAGAGCTGTTTGCAAAGCATGTAGCGCCTCATGTAAAGATCAAGGCCGCCGGCGGCATTTCCAGCATTGAAGATGCGGAGAAGTTTATTGCTCTTGGTGCTGACCGCTTGGGTACCAGCCGCATTGTGAAGATTGCGAAAGGTCTGGAAAACGACGGCAGTTATTAATGGGGGATAAAACATGCGTCAGTTCAATAAAGACAGTGTTGTTTGTTTTTTAGGTGACAGCATTACATTTCATGGTGATTGGTTTCGCAGAGTGTATGAGTATTACCGTTTAGAACAGAATATCCCTTGCAAGATGTACAACTGCGGTGTTCCCGGTGACCGTGCTGCCCATGGTATGTTCCGCTTGGAGGACACAATATTCTGCTACGAGCCTACCGATGTGGTAATCGCATACGGTATGAATGACAGCGGCTGTCCTATATACCGGAAAGAGCCGCTTACCGACAGTGCTGTGATGGAGCGCCGCCGCACGTTGGATAACAGTATCTACAGCCTGCGACATATTGTGGAAAAATGCATAAAGCGGGGTATCCGCGTCACGTTATGCACATCTACACTGGTGGATGAACTGACGGAAAGCGATGCGCCCATCTACCATGGCTCATACGGTGCGTTTTTGGAGCTGTGTTTGCGGACTAGCGTAATTGCGGAAGAAACAGGCGCGGATTTTATCGACTTTACCTTCCCCTTCCGGGATGTCTCCTTGAAGCTATACAAAGAAGGAAAGACCATTGTGGGACCTGACCGGGTCCATCCTCTGCCGGAGGGTCATGAATTCTTAGCGCGGGTGTTCCTGCAGCAGCAGGGATTCGATGTAACGGTTCCTCAGACATGGGATGAACTGCATGCTTTGACAGCCGTTCCCCATGACGCGTGGGAGGAGCGCCGCCGCCAACTGGAGATCGATGCCAACTGCAATATGTACATGGAGTGGGATTTCGGTTTCGGCAGAAAATCCAAAGAAGCAATGGCAGATGCCATTGCCCATGACCAAAGGGAAGACATACACAAGCGCGGAGAATCCTATCTGGCAACCCGGGATCTGATTCCCGCCCGCCGTCAGGCTTTGATCAATTTTACCAATACTGTTGGAAAGGAATAATGTTATGTCAACTGTACAGACTCCCCATATCAATCTGGAAAACGAGATCGGCTTCGGCAAGACCGTGCTGATGCCCGGCGATCCCCTGAGAGCCAAGTTTATCGCAGAGAATTTCTTTGAAAATCCTGTGCTGGTGAACAATGTCCGTGGTGTCAACGGCTATACCGGCTACTATAAGGGTGTCAAGGTATCCGTTATGGCTTCCGGCATGGGTATGCCCGCCATCGGCATCTACTCCCATGAGTTGTTTAATTTCTTTGGTGTAGAGAATATCATCCGGGTGGGTTCTGCCGGTTCCATTCAGGATCATATCAATTTGTACGATATCGTGCTGGCCCAGGGCGCCTGCACCGATTCTGCCTGGGCAAATCAGTTCCATCTGCCCGGCACCTTTGCGCCCATTGCTTCTTATGAGCTGCTCAGCGAAGCCGTAAGGGCCTGTGAGGCCCACGGCGCAACCTACCATGTGGGTAATGTGAACTCTTCTGATGTGTTCTACGGTGACCATGTGGATGTTCCCGAGGGCTTAGACAGCGTCTACGGCCTGAAGAAGATGGGTGTTATGGCGCTGGAAATGGAAGCCGCCGCTCTGTATATGAATGCCGCCCGATACGGCAAGCGTGGCCTGTGCATCTGCACCATCTCCGATCATGTTCTCAAGGGCGTGGAGACCACTGCTTACGAGCGCCAGACCGCTTTCACCCAGATGATGAAGGTGGCGCTGGACGTAGCGGTTGCTATGGAGAATAAATAATTTCGCGGAAAAGCAGGACGGGGGAGGGTTCTTTCGTCCTGTTTTGCGCAGAAAGGGAAGGGGAGGTTCTTATGACGCGTATTCCTCGGGTGACAGAGAAACCATACTATCTGCTTTTTTCAGCAGTTGCCCTGTTTATGGGTATTTCGGCGGGGAAAAATATACTGCCCGCATCCTATGACAATGTACCCATGGTAATCTTGCCGTTCCTTTTCGCATTTATCGGGGTCTGGTTTGGCTTTGTCATATATATGTTTCTGTTTGGATTATCTGCCCTGCAGACCCTGGAAATGGACCGGGACGAGATCCGGGTCCGCATGGGACCGGTGGTGATTCGCAGAATCCCCACCGACAGGATCAAGACAGTGGGGCTGAACGTAATGTTCAACCGAGCCAATACGGAGCCGTCAGTGTTCTTGCTGGCGCTTTCCTCCAGGACACCGGAGGAGCTGAACGAAAAGGGCCTGCGAAAGCTGCAAAAACCACAGATCAAGAAGCGTATGCTCCGGGCCGGGGTAATACCCGAGGGAAAATATGCCGGAGCGAAAGCCTGCTTGTTTGAACGCTTTCCGGGACTTATGCTGTGGGTGGAGGACTCGGAAGAAGCCCGCCGATTGCTGAAGAAAAACCTGACCACAACGGTCTTTCTAATCTGACTGAAAGGTTGCGAAAATGATGAAACGAATCTTTTTGATCGTGCTGGATTCCTTCGGTATCGGTGCCATGCCGGATTCCGAAAGCTTTGGTGATGTGGGCGTCAACACACTGGCGGCCTGCGCTGCCTCTTCCAAACTGCATATTCCCAATATGGTGGCTGCCGGCTTGGGTAACATCGACGATGTCACCTGCCTGCCTAAGGTAGATGCTTCTGCCGGTGCGGTGGCCCGTTTGACAGAAAGCTCTATGGGCAAGGACACAACCATCGGCCACTGGGAGATTGGCGGTATTGTGTCGGATGAGCCGCTGCCCACCTATCCAAATGGCTTTCCACAGGAAATTCTGGATGCTTTTGAAGCTGCAACGGGCCGGGGTGTCCTTTGCAACCTGCCCTATTCCGGTACAGACGTGATTCGGGATTACGGCCCGGAGCAACAGGCCACCGGAAAGTGGATCGTCTATACCTCTGCCGATTCCGTATTCCAGGTGGCTGCCCATGAGGAATGGATCCCTCTGGAAGAACTGTACGATGCCTGCCGCAAGGCACGGGAAATTCTCAAAGGTAAGCACGGCGTGGGTCGTGTCATTGCAAGACCTTATGTGGGAGACAGCGCAAACGGGTTTAAGCGGACATCCAACCGTCACGACTATTCTCTGGAACCACCTGCAAAGACACTGCTGGATGCTGTGAAGGAAGCGGGTCTTGCGTCCATCGGTGTGGGCAAGATCTATGACATCTTTGCGGGTCGGGGAACTACCGAGCATGTGTATAACAAGAGCAATGCCGACGGCATGAACCATGCCATGGACTACGCAAAAAAAGATTTTGCCGGATTGTGCTTTGTAAATCTGGTGGATTTTGATATGCAGTTCGGCCACCGCCGGGATGTGGACGGCTACGCAAATGCCCTCAGCGAGTTTGATGCTTGGCTGGGCGAATTTGTGAAGGAACTGGGCGACGAGGATGTGGTGATGATCACTGCTGACCATGGCTGTGACCCTGCCTATACCGCCACTACCGACCATACCAGAGAATATGTGCCGCTGCTGGTGCTGGGCAGGGCAGTGAAACCGGTGAATCTGGGTACCCGGAAAACCTTTGCGGATATCGCCGCCACCATCGCAGAAATGCTGAACGTAGAACTGGATACCCCCGGCGAAAGCTTTGCGAAAACCGTGCTATAAATGATCATTCATCTTACAGAAGCGTTTGTAGGGGCGATCATCGATCGCCCGCGGGCGCACACTGTGCGCCCCTACAAAAAAGCAAGGAGGAACCTATGACCCCTGAGAGACTTGTGGAAATGGCAATGGAAGCTATGGCCCATGCCTATGCACCCTATTCCGGTTACAAGGTAGGTGCTGCGCTGCTATGCAAAGACGGCAGCGTGTACTGCGGATGCAATATTGAAAATGCCTCCTACAGCCCTACCAACTGCGCCGAGAGAACAGCGTTCTTCAAAGCCATATACGAAGGGCAACGGGAGTTTACCGCCATTGCGGTTTGCGGCGGTAAGGATGGCATGATCACCGGCAGTTTCCCGCCCTGCGGTGTTTGCCGGCAGGTCATGCGGGAATTCTGCGAGGATGACTTTCTTATCTACATGGTAGGCCCCGGCGGTAGCTATGAAACGGTGACACTGTCACAGCTTCTGCCTTACAGCTTCAGCGCCAAACAGCACATGTGTGAAATGGAATAAACATTGGTTAATAAAAAGAAAAAGTCTCCCTAAAGGGCGGCCTCACGTAGGGATTTATACGCCCCAAATCGGATATTTTCCCGCAATACTGCGTTAAAAAGCCGTGGCAGGCGTCAGCCTTGCCATGGCTTTTTATCTTGTCTTGCCGAAAAACCTCTCGTTTTGGAGTGCTGCGCAGTTTTGAATAGAAGATTTTTGCTCACAGGAATATGCAGAGGACGCAGAAATACTGGATGTATTTCAAGGACGATGGATTTTCTGTGGGGAAAAAGATTCATTCAAAACCGTACAAATCCCTATGTGAGTCCGCCCAAAGGGAGACTTGGAGTTGCGGATTGCCACGCCAGTCTGAGGACTGGCTCGCAATGACAAGGAAGGTTGGCGCTTTCAGTGTCATTCTGAGCGAGCGCAGCGAGTCGAAGAATCCGTTAATTTAAGGCCTACTCTTAACGAGTAGGCCTTTTGCTGCTTGTTAAGCGGGAACGGATTCTTTGACGATGACAAATCCGTCCACCAGATTGGCGGATTCCAGTTGGCCTTCAATGGCCACCTGCCGCTCCATCAGATCGGTGAGGATCACGCAGCCGTCCTTGCACTCAATGCGCATCACATTGCGCATGACGATGGCTTCCGGTTCCATCTTATTCTTATAAACGGTAGAAAGGCACATGGGTCTTCCTCCTTACTTCAGGCTTGTCAGCACAACGCTCAGGCGCATGTTGCCCTTTTCAAAGTCGGACACAGCGGCCATGACCTGCTCATAGGCAGCGTGGCTGCCGGCTTTTTCCAGCTGGATGGCCAGATCTGCCAGCTCCTTGGCATGGGCGGCATTGTGATTTACCATGTACTGCATCAGTGCCAGCAGTTCATCCATGGGGGTGTGATTACAGGCGGAGGCGCAGCTGTGGCAATCGTGGCTGCACTCGTGGGAATGGTCGTGGGCATGGTCATGCTCGTGCAGATGCTCATGAGAATGGGGATGCTCGTGATCGTGGGTGTGCTCATGGGTGTGGGCATGGTCGTGGTTGTGGCCGTGACCGCCTACATGATCGTGATCAATATGCATAGGGATATCTCCTTCATTTTTTCTTTTATTATACCTGCTGAGACTCCCTGTGTCAAAGGAAATCTATGTATTACTCCACGGGCTTCAACTCAAAGGACAAAATCTCGCCGGTACGCTCGTTTTTAACAATAGATACACTGGCGACCTTGATCAAAGACTGATACTTGTCCTTGCTGGGGCCGCTCTTGGAATAACCCCAAAGAGTATCCATGCTGTAGGGTGTCTTGTCGTCCTTGGTGGCTTCCACACCGATATTGAAAGCCTCTTCATCCAGAATATACACAGCTACGGTATAATCGGTTTCCTTGGTGAACATGGGCCGGAAGGCGCTGTCGACGACACAGACAACGGTTTCATCGTCCCAGTCGTCGGTCTTGTCCAGCACCAACTGGGCCATGGACTTGTTGGCTTCCACACGCTGAGCATCGGTATAGTCTGCACTGCGGGAAGTGCCTTCGTAGCGGTAGGTCAGATAGCCAACGGCGCTGCCAACACCGACTACCATCAAAAGAACAAGTGCGACGATCTGCTTCTTGGTAAATTCCAGACCGGTGCTGCCGCCGTAGGTCAGCTTGGCGCGGGAAGTGACGGGAAGCAGAACCTTTAAAAACAGGGTAATGACCACGGACTCGATGGGGAAGAAGAACAGGTTCTTGAAGATACGGGCGGTGGTCATGATACCCATGATGGAGTCTTTGGCTTTGTCGGGGTTGCCCATGTAGGTATACTGCCATGCGAAAATAAACTGCTGCAGTACCACATTGACCACGAAGCAGATCAGGAACCGGGCAAGGATCACACGGGTGGCGGTGGGCTTGGCCCGGTACAGACACAGGGCATAGAACATAGTGCCGGCAATCTCCGTCAGCATAAAGGGCAGGAAATAGTCGCCGGTGGGGAAGATCATAAAGCCGATGGTATCGGAAACAATGGCAGCAGGGATCGCTACCACAGGTCCGAAGATCATGGCACCCAGAGCCGTTGCCAGAGTAGCGGTCTGAATGGCCATCTGGGGTCCGATATAGATGGCGAAGGGCTTCAGAGCGATACGCAGGGCCACCAACAGCGCGGTGACGACCAGCATTTTGATATCCTTCATTTCGGCTGCGGCATCACGCCAGTAGGCCTTGGAGAAGGGATGGGGGTAGAGTGCGGTGGATTTTTGGATTCTTGCCATAATAATAACCTCCTGAATTAGGCAGATGATTGGCTGAAACGACCCCCTGCCGACAAAAAATCCCCTGCGCAAGGCACAAGGGAGTGTAAGGACAGGGTATGATCGTACCAGCCCACATTCGTCGGACTGAGTACACCCAACAAAATGGAGGTGATCCAATTTTGGGCAGCGGGTGCGGAAGCCTCATCGCGGACAAAGTCCTTCGTCTGCCACACAACTCCCCATTCCGGCAGCACTTCACGCGAGGTTTCCTACTCTGTTCGTGGATATGATACACGAAAAGAATGAAAATGTAAATCCCTTTTTTCAAAATTTGCCGCTATTTACTGTAGATGGGAGAATGATGCGGAGAAAAACCTCTTTTCTCAAGCGCTTTTCGTGGAGATTCCCATGGGGCTGGGGGTAAAATGGGACTCACAATCGAGCAAGGGGGAACGGGCGATGCAATGCCAGAAGCTGAAAACTTATATGGAGACCGGAAGGGTGGTCTTTTTACCGGCAAGGGCGATCCTGCCGAATCCAACGCAGCCACGGAAGATATTCCGGGAGGAGGCTTTGGCGGAACTGGCGCAAAGCATCCACCAACACGGGATTTTGCAGCCGCTATCGGTGCGGCGGGTAGGCCTTACTTATGAGCTGATTGCGGGGGAGCGCCGTCTGCGGGCGGCGCGGATGGCCGGGCTTACAGAGATACCCTGTATTATCATGAATATGGATGATAAAGAATCGGGCATGACAGCGCTGGTAGAAAATCTGCAGCGGCAGGATCTGGATTTTATTGAGGAGGCCCGGGGCATCTCTTTTTTGATGGAGCAGTGGTCTATGAGCCAGGAACAGGCGGCAAAGGTGATCGGCAAAAGCCAGAGCGCGGTGGCTAACAAGCTGCGGATATTAAAACACAGCCAGTCGGTTTTGGAAGCGCTGCGGGAAGGAAACCTGACGGAGCGCCATGCCAGAGCCTTGTTAAAGCTATCGGAAGAAAAAGACAAGCTGGTGGCCATTGCCCATATCATCAGATTCAAGATGGGGGTGGCCCAGGCGGAGCAGTACATAGAGTCACTGGTGGCAAAAAAGGAACCCAGACAAACCAAAACCAATGTGGGAGCCTTTTTAAACAGCTTGAGCCATTCCCTTGCCAAAATTCAGAAGTCTGGGATCCCGGCAGTGTCTGAGCGTCGGGAAACAGACAGCCAGATAGTGTTGACGATCACGATTCCAAAGTAAGAAGAGCAGACCATGCGGTCAATGTCATTCAGTTAGCATTTATGTCATTCCGAGCGTGTTGCAGAGCGCAGCGAATCTTCAAATAATATGATTGCCGGGGGCAATCATACCGCTTCTAATGCGTAGCGAGTCGAAGAATCTCCGGCCTATCAGACACTGGAGATCCTTCGTCGGCGTTGCCTCCTCAGGATGACATTCTTAGTGACATTGACCATGCGGTCTGTTCTTTTTTATGAAAAGTATCATTGGTGGATAGTTTTTTCGACAAGAATCAAAATTTTTCTTGCGTTTCCAGTATGACCGCAGTATAATCAAAAAGGTTAAAAATAAAATATTGGAGGTCATACAACAATGAATTTGGTCTACGGAGTCAACGACAAGCCCAAGTTTGGCCAGCTGTTGGTATTCGCTTTCCAGCAGGTTCTGGCAATTTTGGCTGCCACCATCGCAGTTCCCAGCATCATCGGTAATGGCATGAGCCAGGCCGCTGCTCTCTTCGGCGCAGGTGCAGGCACCATCGTGTATCTGCTGTTCACGAAGTTCCGCAGCCCCGTGTTCCTGGGTTCTTCCTTCGCATTCATCAATTCCATGTTTGCTGCCTTTGGCGGCGCCGCTTCCGCTTCCGCTGGCTTTGCAGGTATCCTGCTGGGCGCTATTTTTGCCGGCCTTGTGTATGTGATCATCGCCATCGTGGTCAAGCTCGTTGGTGTTAACTGGATCAACAAGCTGATGCCCGCTGTTGTTATCGGACCCACTGTTGCTATCATCGGTCTGTCCCTGGCTCCCAACGCTGTGGGCGATCTGTTTGTGGGCAAGGTCATGGTTGACGGCGCTTCCGCATGCAGCCCCTACGTAGCACTGATCTGCGGCCTGGTTACCCTGTTCGCTGTTGTTCTGTTCTCTGTCTGCGGCAAGAAGATGGCCAAGCTGATCCCCTTCATTCTGGGTATCCTGGTCGGTTATGTTACCGCTACCATTTTCACTGTCATCGGTATTGCTACCAACAATGTTGCGCTGCAGGTTATTAACTTTGCTGCTTTCCAGGACATGAGCATCATTTCCGTTCCTGGCTTTACTTTCCTGGAGGCTCTGAAGGGCGTCAAGGAGATCGACGGCGCATTTATCGCTACCGTTGCTGTTGCCTATGTTCCTGTTGCATTCGTTGTCTTTGCTGAGCATATTGCTGACCACAAGAACCTGTCCTCCATCATCGGCTCTGACCTGCTGGAAGAGCCCGGCCTGCACAGAACCCTGCTGGGTGACGGCATCGGCTCCATGGTTGGCGCTTTCTTCGGCGGCTGCCCCAACACCACCTACGGCGAGTCCGTTGGCTGTGTTGCTATCACCCGCAACGCTTCCGTGGTCACCATCCTGACCACCGCCATCCTCTGCATGGCTATATCCTTCTTTGATCCCTTCGTTACCTTCCTTGCTTCCATCCCCAACTGTGTCATGGGCGGTGTCTGCATCACCCTGTACGGCTTCATCGCTGTTTCCGGTTTGAAGATGGTCCAGCAGGTGGATCTGAACAAGAGCAAGAACTTGTTCGTGGTTTCCGCTATTCTGATCGCCGGTATCGGTGGCTTGAGCGTTTCCTTCGGTAAGGTCACTCTGACCTCCATTGCCTGCGCTCTGATCCTGGGTATCGTGCTGAACGCTGTCCTGCCCGAGAAGGAATAATCCTGAAATCTACATAAAAACTCCGCCCGTTGGGCGGAGTTTTTTTATTTGGTTACAAACCGTTGTGCATAGGAACATCTGCGGCAGAGATCTTCCGTGGCGATGCGCTTTTCAAAACCTTTGGCGATGGCGGTGGCCCGTTCGGTGGAGAGAATGTCGGAAATATTCTCAGTGAATATATTACCGAGGTTGATAACCCCGTCACTGTCTAAGCAGCAGGGAACCACAGCGCCGTCACTCAAAATGCCAAAATGATCACGCATACCGTAGCAGAAGAATTTTTCACCCTGTACCGGTGCTTCTTTGTCCGGCCACTGGAAACGGTCACCCCATTCCAGATACAGTTTGTCCCGAATTCGGATGCCCCGGCTGTTCTCAGTCCAATCTCCCAAGATACGGGATTGAAGATAGTGGATGGCCTTCTCGTTGCGGCTGCTGTCACCGCCCCGATTCCACAGGCGAAATACAACAATGGTACCGGCAGTGGAAGCGGTATTAGCAAAGTCTGCGACTTGATCCAGGTAGCGCAGATGCGCCGCTTCATCCGTACCCTCAAAGCTGTGCAGCGAAATATTGACCTTGTGTAAACCTGCCGTGAGGATCTCTTCACCATGTTTCTCTAAAAGGGTACCATTGGTGGTAATGATCGATTGAAAACCACGTTGGGTGGCCAACTGCAAAAAAAGGGGAAGTTCGGGGTGTGTCAGCGGTTCCCCCATGAGATGATAGTAGATATATTTGGTTTGTCCGGCAAGCTGATCGAGAATATGGCTAAACTCCTGTAAGGTCATTTTCTTGGGTGGACGGCTGTGACCATGGCAGAAAGAGCAATGCATATTGCAGATGTTGGTGATCTCTACATAAACCTTTGAATACATCCTATGTCCTCCAATCTGCAGCAGCGTAATATTGGTATCATAAAGGATTTGCCCGATAATTGCAAGCGCTTTTGTGCTAAAAAAGGAAACCATGCGCGGCCACCAGCCGCGCATGGCATTTCCTTTTTTGTTACTGCTCTGGAATGATCTCAATGTAACAGGTAGTAAACAGATCCAGATGGAGCCGAATGCTGTTTTCCCAATCTTCGTAGGGTTCGTCATATACAAGCTCACCGTCATGGGTTTCATCGAGCTTATAGATCTTGACACGCATACCATTTTTGCCCACGATATTTTCCAGATTGATGGTAACATCTTCTGCAAAATCGGAATCATGCTCGCTGTAATTGGTAAGCAGGATACCGCCGGTCTTGCCGTCGGTGGCGGCACAGACGTAGACATTGCCGTACCGGTAGTCGGTCTTGACATGGGTGCCCAGTCTTCTTAAGTCCCGGAACATCCGGAAGGTGTGGTAGGTCTTCAGAGGTTTTACAGGAGATATGCTGAAAATTCCATTCCAACCGACGCCGCCTGCATTGTAATACATCAGACCGTCGATGCCGCAGTACTGGCCCGCGCACATGGTACCGGCAACCAGCGAGGCACCTTTAGCCGTCTTTTGATGGATCATGGAGTATTCATAATCGGTACCGGCCCAACCACGCACATAGTTCCACTCGTCGATGAAGACTTCGGAAACCTCTATGCCGTAGTCAGCAAACCGGTCGAACAGCCGCTTTGCTTCCACTACGATTTTATCGGGTCGCTTGATATACATGTGGAAGGTATAAAAA
This sequence comes from Faecousia sp., assembly GCA_045646265.1. Classification (GTDB taxonomy): domain Bacteria; phylum Bacillota; class Clostridia; order Oscillospirales; family Oscillospiraceae; genus Faecousia. Next base: position 9,023 of record JAZRKL010000119.1, on the reverse strand, counting down.
TCGATGGGAACATTCCGCTCCTTGATCATTTTGCAGAACTCGAAGTAGATCCTTCTGGGCCAGTTGCCTGCGAAACTGGGGCCACCGATCTTCAGATGGGGGAAGCAGCTTTTCAGATGCTTGGCTGCGATCTCGTAGAAGTCAATAAATTCATCCTCGGTGCCCTGCCAGCAGGGATTGGAACCGTCCCAGTTGGTGCATTCCGGCTCGTTCCAGATCTCCCAATACTGCAGATCGTAATGGAAGCCATCTGCCCAGCCTTCGGTGTAGTGCCGTATGATATGCTCACAAACTCTTGCCCATTTTGCAAAGTCCTTGGGGGGATAGGTGCCTCTTTTGCGTCCGTGTTCGATGGACGCACCCAAGCGGTAAAAAGCTTTTGTGCCTGCAGCAAATACAGTTGCGACATAATTATCTGTAGGTCCAAAGACATAGGATGCCGGATCGTTTTCGTCCGCATCAAAATTGGGGAACACTCTGTGAACGTCAACGGAATATTCACCGCCGTAGGTCTCTAAAAAAGCAGAGTCGTGCAATCTGGCATAGGGGATCTCCAGCTCCTGATACAACGCAAAACCGGTAGAGGTCTTTCTGACAGAGGATGCCAGCGGGCCGTTGTTGACACCGTTCATTGCCTTGATGGGGCCACAGGTGTTTGCGAAGTCGACATTGATATTTACCATAAAGCTTTCCTCCTGATATAGGATCCTGTGTATGCGGAAAAAAGGAAATGCATATAGAACGTTATGCTGTTGCCTTTTCCCTAATGGTATTATATAATGAAAAATAGCCGTATTCTACTACAATTCATGGAAATAGTAGGACAATTTTAAGGTGATGTCTATGGAAAAAATAATTAATGATTCCAACTTATTGGAAAAGGGTTCTCTTGATAGAACGAAACCGGATGTATATGTAGGCTTGCATAAGGGCAGCTTCTGGCTCCATTGGCACGATCAGTTGGAATTACTGCTGTTTTTAACGGACGATACGAAGGTGCTATGTGACGATAAGCTGTTCCCTATTCAATATGGCGATCTGGTGGTGATCAATCCTTGTGTACTGCACCAAAATTTTGGTGGCACCTATTACTGCATACATATCCAAAAGGATTTCTTTAAGGATACCGGCTGCGACATTGGAAGTGTTGCGCCTTTTGTAAAGGCGGACAGCAATATCCTTGCCATCGTTGAGCAGATGGAGAAAGCCAAGCATGAGGCAAATGAATGGTCGTTGCTGGAAGTAAAATCCCTGGCATACAAGCTCATCGCCTATCTGGTGAAAAATTATAAAGAGGAGTCGCTGCCGCAGGGCAATAAAAACGTCAAGGTGAGCAAGACCGATCAGATCGATCAAATCCTCTACCATATCGCATCGCACTGCCACGAAAAAATAACCACGGCAACCCTTGCGGAAGTCAGCCATCTGAATGAAAACTACCTGTGCGCACTGTTTAAGAGCAGAATGGGACGCACCATCGGGGAGTATATCAAACTTTTTCGGGTGGAAAAGGCAACGGGCCTGCTGAAAAACACGAACTTAAGCATTACGGAAGTTGCCCTGCAGGTTGGCTTTGATGATCCCGGCTATTTCACACGGGTATTCAAAGCGCATACCGGTGTTACCCCAAGGGAATTTAGAAAAAAGCAAATCTAATAGAAACGTCTTGCAGATATACATCTGCAAGACGTTTGCTATATCATTGGTCAGGTTAATCCAGATAGATACGGTATGGACAATAAAAGCACACGGCTTTCATAGATTCCAATAGACATAATATTTTCATTACAAATTGCGGCTACACTGAAGCAGAGCGGTATGAATATCCCAATTATGAGAAACCAGGCACTGTTCTGCCACAGCAGGCGGTATGTTCATTATTTCACATACCATGGCAATTGCACGTTTTTTTAGCTTCTGGTTAGACGGCTTCATATGCGTCATGTAATTCTGCCATGTGCAGCCCATCTTTACAAAGACCGCGGTAGAGAACATATTTAAGATCATTTTCTGCGCGCTGCCTGCTTTCATTCTAGTAGAACCCTTGATAACCTCAGCTCCTGTAAGTGCCTCAATAGCAACATCAGCTATTTTTGCCATCTCGGTGTCACGGTTGTTTACCAAAGCGCCTACTTTACATCCATTCTCCTTTGCTCTTTCCATAAAGGCTACCACAAACGGGGCGCGGCCTGCGGCGGATATACCGATAATCAGGTCGTTTTCAGTACAGTTTTTCGCATCAAATGCCAGAATACCCTCTTCACGGCTATCCTCACAACCCTCGGATGCGTTTGTAATTGCTCCTGTTCCGCCTGCGATCACAGCAGTGACAAGTTCTCGCGGTATTCCATAGGTAGGAGGACATTCTGCGGCATCTGCTACGGCAAGTCTGCCGCTTGTGCCAGCCCCGCAATAGATGATCCTGCCGCCATTGTTCAGCGATTGCACTGCCGCATCGACCAGTTTTGCGATCTGGGGGATGCAGCGTTTTACAACCGCAGGAACTGTAGCATCTTCTCTTTGGATCATCCGCAAAATAGACTCACTGGTACCGTCAGCGATTCTGTCTGAGCGGGGGTTGCGTGTTTCGGTAGGGACATAGTCGACATGATCTGCCGCAGGAATAAAGCTGCTATAGTATCTTGTGATAGCCATAGGGTTGGTAATTGCTTTTCCAATTACAACAGCATCCGCACCGATATGAAATGCCTCTTTTAAGTCCTCGCCACCCCAAATACGTCCTTCCGCAACAACCTTGCAGGGAAGCTTTGCGGCAGCGATCTGCGATAACAGGGTGAAGTCTGGTGTGTAAAGCTCGTCGGCGGTATGTAATGCACCCGGTACATATCCCGCAAGGGTGGTGGATACGGCATCCGCACCCATTTCTGCTGCGGCAACCGCTTCTTCAAATGTAGAAATATCTGCCATAACGAGAGCGCCAAGCTCCTCGTGGATCCGTTTAATAAGCGTGCGGCGGTCCTCTGTGATATCGCTTGGGTAGAAGGTTGCGTCAAGGGCGATAATATTCGCACCTGCATCAAAAATTCTCTTTGCGCCTTCAAAATCCGGTGTGATAACTGTTCTTCCCGACGCGTCTTTGCGCTTGTCAATTCCGATGATTGGAATGGAAATGCGGCGGCGCATGGCGCTGATGTCCTCTACACCGTTTGCACGGATTGCGGAGGCACAGCCAAGGGCTGCCGCTTCCGCCATAAGCGCAAGTGCTTCGGAATTACGGAAAGGATTTCCTTCAAGCGCCTGTGCTGATACGATCAATCCTGTTGGAAAGGTTATCATAGTCCCGCATCTCCTTTTTTATACAAATCTTTTGCGATCAGATAGGTGCCGTATAGCAACCCGTCATGAACATAGTGTACTGTAAAGCCGGGCAGTGCGGCCTCAAAGCGGTGTCCCCAGAACTTTCTTGCGTTGATAAGACCACCTGTTACAACGACTGTCCCAGAGGTGATATCCAGTTTTTTTGCGGTTTTGATAACCAACTCCGACAACTTTTCTCCGGCATGATCGAAAAGCCGCAGCGCTACCGGATCATGCATTGCAGCGAATTCTGCAACTGTTTTTGTGAAGGCTGCGATATGCTGTCTTTCCAAGGGAGAGAGTTTTTCTCTGACTTTGTCCCTGATGTCTCTTACAATAGCGGGGTCGGAGGCGGCGGAAATTGTACTGTCTAAACCGCAAAGAGACTGTATCATAGGTGAGAGCGGCTTTACATCGTCCAGCGCAGACAGGCTCATGCGAATTGCCTGCAAACCAATATCGTAGCCGCTGCCATCATCGCTGATATTGGCTCCCCAGCCGCCCGTTGTAATAAATCCTTTTTCTGAGCAACCAACCGCAATGGTACCGGTTCCTGCCATTAGGATAATAGACGCACCGTACTCCTTGCCTAAAGCGTATGCGGCAGTTCCTTCCGATTCCCGGAATATTTTTATGGGTATATCAGGGAAAACCTTACCCATGGATAACCGCACCTGTTCAGTGTTTTTGCCACCTAGATTTACCGCGGCGCATACGATGGATTTTTTGCTGTCAATTTTTCTGAGAATGTTCTCAAGTGCCGGCAGGGGGGCATCGCTGTCTTTTGCGGTGGCAAGACCGGCTGTTACGGTTTCGGAAAAAATGTTTCCCGCCGTATCCAATATGCGTAGGCGTGTTTTGCTGCCGCCAATATCCATTACAAGAAGCTGTTTTGTCATAGTTGCTCTCCTTTTGGAAAGTCGGGTAGGCTTTCTTTGCGCAAAGCCATGCCAAAGCCAAGACCCATTAAGATCTCTCCGACGGTCCATCCGCTTTCAATGGCCCAGGGTCCCCAGCCTACATCGTGAGGCATACCATAGATCTCCATGCGTTTCATGTCAAGGCATCTGGCCCAAGCGCCGTCAATGGTTTTATCATTGCTGACAATTTGTGCGTCTGCCATAAACTGAGCAATATTCTCCCATTTCTCTAAAAAGAGAGGATCACCCGTTACATAATAAGCATAAGAGAAGCCGAGAGGGAGCCAGTTCAATGAGTAGAGAAGCTCTGCGATCTCGTTTCCGTTATCAGCAAGCATGGAGGATTCTGTTCCCTTGGTTCTGCTCCGGTAAGCGGTATAGCCGGGATCCATTTCTATGTAGCCACCGTTTTTGTGTCGATAGGTTTCGAGCCTTTCGACAACGTCGTATAGCCAATTTTTGTGTGTTTCTTCTCCGGTCACTTGATAAAGACAGGCAAGGGGAAATACCAGTCTGCACAGCTCCTCGGTTTCGCTGATCGCTCTCATGGTATTGGGATAAACAGCCATAATGCTTGTTAAGCCTTTTACAGCAGTTTCGAGATAGATTTGCTTATGATTAAAACGGTAAGTAAGAAGGAGCGCCGCGCTGTAGTAGGCATTTCTGTGGGCGCAATACTGCTTGGAGGGCTTTGAACGAAGCGCCTTTACCTTTTCGTCTGTAAGGTGAATACAGTACAAGCCATGCTCCATGAGTCCGTCAGTACCGGTCACGGAAATAAGGAAATCCAGTGCGTCCTCTATTTCCGGGAGCCTGCGGTTATCTCCTGTGTACATCATATAGAACAGGACAGCTAAAATCGCACGTCCTGTATCATCCCCGTAAACGGTGTGCCACGCACCTTCGGTCCATCTGAGCATGCCACGGAATTTTCCGTCTTTGACCTGCATCTTATCAAAGACGAAATTGGAAAGATTGCGATAAACGGAAAGGGAATCCTGTCGATTATTGATAAGATAATCAAAGAAATAAGCACCGGCTACCTCGCCTACGCAATCAACGCGAACATTATGTCGGACGGCCTGCACACCGTCCGGTGTGATTGGGTGGGCCATGCCTTCTCTTGCGCCTGCCTGGCCGTTGTCGAGCAAGATGTTGCATCCGTCAAACCACTTCATTCCGCGTGCGAATGTATCGATTACGTTACCGCCATTGCCGAGCCTATAGTACGGTTTTGGTATTTGCATATTTTCAATGCCGAGGTGTCTGAAAATGATTTCCAGAATACCGCACCAGGATTCAAAGGGCGAGAACCGTGCTTTTATGAAATTTGAAATACGAAAAGAACAGACAAGCCGCATTTTATCATAATACCAAAGGCGCCAGCTCTTTTCGTCAACATCGTTGGTGTTGATTTCAGCCGCATCTATATGATCGTGTTTGACAACATGACCGCCGTTATAAAGTATTGGATATGCGGTTTTCGGTATAAAAATGTAATTGCAACCTGCATTTGCTTGACTGTCAAGAAGGTCGCCGTATGCCAAATGCTTGGTGTCCCTGCCGATATACACATATCTGTTCATGGCATCGCCCATAGCGTCTCTGCCATCGTTGTAGTCGTCACCGCTTGTATAGGTATACCCGAGGCTTGCACACCATTCGTAGAAGATCGGTTTGCCGCTTTCTGCAAAATTCTCAATTTTAATGCGGAGCGCGGCACTCAAGACAAAAGGCCTGTCGTTCTCTGTTCCACAGAGAAGCGCAATTGCTGTATACACGGACAAATCTGCTCTTTCTGCATCGGAAAATGTGAGAAGGTGACATTCTGTTGAGCGCATGAATAATTTACTCAAATCGCTTTCCCGCCGGCTGATAATCAAAATGGCCATAGCAACCTCCGAGTTGTAATAAAATTACATTACTAATATTATATGAAACAATTATACACTAAAGTGTATCACTGTCAAGTATTTTTTCTATGAAGCTATAGTAAAAAAGATATTGCAAATAGGATTGAAACAATGTAGAATTTAAGAAACATTATTACATACAACATTCATTCCCGAAAGGAAGCGCTACTTGTGAAGAAAGATTTTGTCCAGTTCATTACAGAAAAATATTCACTGATGACAGACAGTGAAAAGATGCTTGCGGACTACATTATCAAAAATTTTGATCGTGTACTGGTTATGAGTGTGCATGCCCTCGCTGCTGAGACGAACCTCAGTGTTGCAACCGTTGTTAGGTTTGCGCAGCACATGGGTTTTGATGGTTATAAGGAGTTCCGCCTGTATCTGGCACAGCTTGGCAATGAACAGGAGGACTTTATTCTGGATTTCAGCAAGAGCGAAAAAACGCCTGATACGCAAATAGCAAAAATGCTTTCCTCCTGTGCTGAGTGCCTAAACTTGACACAGAAAAACCTTGACTACACAACCCTGTCGGCGGTTGCGGAGAGCATCCACAACGCAAGTAAAATCGCTTTTTTTGGAACAGGCACTTCTTATATTGTTTGTCAGGACGTGGAGATGAAGTTTAAGCGCATCGGTGTTCCGGCAGATTGCGCCTGCGAGCAGAACGCCGCGGCGGCCATTCTATTGAATCTGAAACAGGGAGATGTGGTAATTGGAATTTCCCATTCGGGAAATAACGGGCTTGTAGAGGGAATATTGCAAGCCTCTCGGGAAAAGGGAGTCACGACTGTAGCGGTAACTACTTTCCCGAACAGCAGGCTTTGTGCCTTTGCTGACTATCGGTTATACACACAGACCCGGGAAAGCCCCCTGCATAAAACGGCAATCACTTCCCGTGTGGGGCAGTTTGCCATGATGGACGCATTGTTTATGATGTATCTGACGACCTACTATGACAGTTGTATTCAAAATATCGAGACGATTTATGAGATATGTGACCGCTTGAAAACGGTTTGAAATCTAAAACAAACTGCGTATTGCGATTCGAAAACCCAGAGTAAGACAAAAAAGCGCTGCCCCTTATGATTTCTAAAAATCATTGGGAGGCAGCGTCTTCTTATTTCATTAAACGGTCTGATCCAGATACATGCAAGCTGCGGTGGCGGCGACAGCGCCGTCAGCGGAGGCAGTGACCACCTGACGGATGCGCTTGCTGCGGCAATCACCGGCAACAAAGATGCCGGGTGTCCTGGTGCGGCAATCTTCAGCGGAGTCAAAATAGCCCCAATCATTCAGATCGGCAAATTCTTTGAAGGCATCATTTTCGGGAATCAGACCTACAGCAAGGAAAGCACCATCCACAGGAATGTGGGAATCTACGCCGGTTTGGGTGTTATGGAGTTCCAATCCGGCCAGTGTGCCATCGGTCTGCGCGTAGCCGGTGACTACGGTGTTAAAGAAGACTTCCACATTCTCCTTTTCCGCCAGAGCCTGTGCCAGCTTCTGCTCACCGGTGAAATTGGCCAGATTCTGTACGATAGTCACTTTCCGGCACACCTCACTCAGAAGCAGCGCTTCTTGCATGGCGGAGTTGCCGCCGCCAACCATAGCCACCTCCTGGCCGGTATAGAAGGCACCGTCGCAGACAGCGCAGAAGGAAATACCATTGCCGATCAGCTCCTGCTCGCCGGCCAGACCCAGTGTGCGGTGCTTAACACCAGTTGCCAGAATAACAGACTTACCGGGGAAGGTGCTGCCCTCTTCTGAATGGACAAGGAAACCCTCGTCGGTTTTTTCTACCCGTACTACAGTTTCCAGTTCCATGTCGGCACCCAGATTCATAGCCTGTTCCACCAGTTGGTCGGCAAAGGCCGCGCCGCTGATGGAAATGGTGCCGGGAATGTTTTCTACCTTGGGAGAAAAGGCGATCTGACCGCCAAAGCCGCCCTTTTCAATGACCAGAACGGACTTGCCCGCCCGAAGGGCATAAACAGCAGCGGTAAGGCCGGCAGGGCCACCGCCTACAATGATAATGTCATGCATAATGAAAACCTTCTTTCAAATGAAAGGCCGGGCAATGCCCGGCCTTTTCTATTGTTCTTACAGGGAAGCCAGATACTTCTTGATCTCGGGAACGCTGTAGTAGTTCACATGGTTCTCACCGTCGGTGATCACCAGAGTGGGAGCGCCCTTGACACCGTACTTCAGGCACAGGTCCTTGTTGTCGTCAGCGATCAGCTTCTCGTATGCCACACCGGCCTTGCCCAGCAGATTCTCTGCTACACGGCAGTTGGGGCAGGTGACACGGGAGAAAAGGATCACCTTACCGGTGGCGGGTGCTTCCTGCACGGGTGTTTCGCAGACGGGTGCTGCTTCGGGCTTTACGGTACCCTTCAGCACGGAAGTCTCCAGATTGTAGACCTTACGATCCTTGAACTCCTGACTCTTGCCGTCGTTCCAGTTCTGAACGGGACGGTAGTAACCGGTGATACGGCTGTAGACCTCGGTCTTCTTGCCGCAGATGGGGCAGGTATACTCTTCGCCGGTGATGTAACCATGCTCAGCACAGACGGAGTAAGTGGGGCTCATGGTGTAGTAAGGCAGCTTGTGGTTCTCAGCGATCTTGCGGACCAGGTTTGCAGCAGCCTTCCAGTCAGGAAGCTTCTCACCCAGGAATGCGTGGAATACGGTACCGGAGGTATAACGGGTCTGCAGCTCATCCTGAACATCCAGAGCAGAGAAGATATCCTCAGTGTAACCTACAGGCAGGTGGGAAGAGTTGGTATAGTAAGGAGTTCCGTTCTCATTTGCAGTAATGATCTCAGGATATTTCTCCTTGTCATGCTTAGCAAAACGATAGGTAGTGGAC
>JAZRKL010000118.1:0-27536 GCA_045646265.1 Faecousia sp. | reverse complement strand
CACGACACCGCTTCCGCCGTTGCGGCTATCCCCGGTAAGGGCAGCTTCGCATTCTGCTCCTCCGGCACCTGGTCTCTGTTCGGTGCAGAAATGGACAAGCCTGATCTGAGCGCTGAGGCTTTGTCCCGCAACTTCTCTAATGAAGGTACCATCCAGGGCACCTACCGTCCCCTGAACAACATCATCGGCATGTGGATCATCCAGGAGTGCCGTCGTGATTGGATTAAGGCCGGTATTGAGATGAGCTGGGATGAGATTGTTGTGGCCGCAAGGGAGGCCGCTCCCCTGCGCTCCATCATCAACCCTGACGCACCTCAGTTCTACGCAGGCGGCAATATGGTTCAAAAAATCAAGGACTTCTGCCGTGATACCGACCAGCCCGTGCCCGAGACCGTGGGTGAGATCGCCCGCTGTGTTTATGAGTCTTTGGCACTGAAGTACCGCAATGCTCTGGAGGGTCTGGAAGCCATGAAGGGTCAGCGCATTGACTCTTTGAACATCGTCGGCGGTCCCATAAATAATAAATTCCTGGATCAGCTCATCGCTGACGCACTGGACCGTGAAGTAGTTACCGGCCCCGTGGAAGGCGCCGCCATCGGCAACCTGCTGACACAGGCTATGGCTCTGGGCGACATTGCGGATCTGGACGCGCTGCGTCAGGTTGTCCGCAATTCCGAAGCTGTTGAAACCTGGACTCCCAATCATACGGCAGCCTGGGATGAAGCATATGAAACTCTGTTAAAACTTTTATAATCATAAAGGAGATAAATATCATGGGTGTAGATATGACCAAGTGGCAAGAAATCGCCAAGGCAAATGTCCACAATCGTCCCGCAGGTGAAGGCCGTCTGGCCGGTAAGATCACCATCGTCACCGGCGCTGCCCAGGGCTTCGGCAGGGGCATCGCGGAAGAGCTGTACGCAGAAGGCGCTACTATCATCATTGCTGACATGAACCAGACTCTGGCTGAGCAGGTTGCTGCCGAAATGGGCGAGCGCGCCTGCGCCATCGCCGTGAACGTTTCCGACGAGGAGTCCTGTGCCAATCTGGTTGCGCAGACCGTTGAGAAGTTTGGTGGTCTGGATATCATGGTCGCCAACGCAGGTGTTGTCCGCTCCGGTCCCATTGCCGACTTCGAGAAGAAGGACTTTGAGTTTGTTACCGCCATCAACTACACAGGTCTGTTCCTGTGCGCCAAGTATGCCGCCATCATTATGCAGGCACAGCACGAGGCTGACCCCGATGCCATGTACGACATTATCGCCATGTCCTCCAAGTCCGGTCTGGAAGGCTCCAACAAGAACTTTGCCTACGCAGGCTCCAAGTTCGGCGCCATCGGCCTGGTTCAGTCCTTCGCTCTGGAGCTGACCGCTTACAACATCAAGGTCAACGCTATCTGCCCCGGCAACTACCTGGACGGCCCCCTGTGGTCCGACCCCGTCCGTGGTCTGTTCGTACAGTACCTGCAGGCCGGTAAGGTTCCCGGTGCCAAGACCGTTGAGGACGTCCGCCGCTTCTACGAGTCCAAGGTTCCCATGAACCGTGGCTGCCTGCCCATCGACGTTGCCCGCGCGGTTATGTACTGCGTCGAGCAGAAATACGAGACCGGCCAGGCCATCCCCGTAACCGGCGGCCAGGTCATGCTGAACTAAGGTGGCGCCATGATCGATATTAATGTACTGAACAAACTGAACGCACCTACCAAGGAAGAGCGTCTTGCCAACCTCCGTGAGGTTTTGAAGGACACCGTCTTCCCTCCCATGGTACCGCAGTATATCAATAACCATATTCATACCACCTATTCCTTCTCTCCCTATTCCCCCACCGCATCCGTTTATGCGGCCCGTATGGAGGGTCTTTGCACCGCTGGTATCATTGACCATGATTCCATCTCCGGTGCCCGGGAGTTCCTGGAAGCTGCTGCCATCGTGGATATCCCCGTGACCATCGGTATGGAAGCCCGCGTTTCCATGGACGGTACCCGTCTGGAAGGCCGCCGTACCAACAACCCCGACCAGGTGGGCGTTTCCTACATGACAATTCAGTCCGTTCCCCATGACAAGATCGATGTTTTGACCGAGTTCTTCAAGCCCTACCAGGCTGCCCGTCACGCGCGTAACCGCAAGATGATCGCCAAGATCAACGAACTGGTGGGTGTGGAACTGGATTATGACCGGGATGTGCTGCCCCTGTCCGAAGCTGCCGACAACGGTGGTGTCACCGAGCGCCATCTGATGTACGCACTGGCCATTGAGCTTACCAAGCAGGTTGGCAAGGGTCAAAGCATGATCGACAAGCTCACCGCCATCGGCATGAATCTGTCCGAAAAGCAGAAGACTATGCTGCTGGATACCGAATATCCCTTCTATGAGTACGATGTTCTGGGTATGCTGAAGGGCACCTTCGTTCCCAAGATCTTCATTGACGCTACCGATGAATGCCCCAAGCTGCCCGATATGGTCAAGCTGTGCAAGGAAGTTGACGCATACCTGTGCTACGCTTATCTGGGCGACGTTGGCGACAGTGTCACCGGTGATAAGAAGGCGCAGAAGTTTGAGGATGACTATCTGGACGATGTGTTTGAGTGCTTAAAGGAAGAAGGCGTTACCGCCGTCACCTATATGCCCACCCGTAACACCCCCGCTCAGTTGGAACGTTTGAGAGGACTCTGTGACCAGTACGGCATGTTCCAGATCTCCGGTGAGGATATCAACTCTCCCCGCCAGAGCTTTATTATCCGGGCCATGGAAAATCCCATGTTCCAAAATTTGATCGACGCAACCTGGAAGCTCATCGAACACGAGAAGCAGTAATACCAACCTGTCATCCTGAGCAAGGCGAAGCCGCGCCGAAGGATCTTCGCAGTTCCGGTCTGCACAGCAGACAATACCATGCGTAGATTCTTCGTCTCCCTTTGATCGTTCAGAATGACTCGCTATAAAAATCTAAAATTTAAATAGGAGGCACTATTTTATGAATACAAAAGCAGTAAGAATTTACGGTAAGATGGACCTGCGTCTGGACGACGTTCAGCTGCCCGATATCGGTCCCGACGGCGTTCGCATCCGCGTTGTTTCCGACAGCCTGTGCATGTCTTCTTATAAGGCTGCTCTGGAAGGCGGCGACCACAAGCGCGTTCCCGACAACTGCCACGAGAACCCCACCATTCTGGGTCACGAGTTCTGCGGCGATATCGTGGAAGTCGGTGAGAACTGGAAGCACAAGTACAAGGTCGGCGACAAGTTCGTCATCCAGCCCGCTCACTACCACAAGGGCAGCCAGATGGCTCCCGGCTACTCCTACAACTACTGCGGCGGTAACGCACAGTACGGCAACGTGCCCATCGAGACCCTGCTGGAAAACTGCCTGCTGCCCTACGACTCCGATACTTACTACTACGGCTCTCTGGCTGAGCCTCTGAGCTGCGTTATCGGTACTTTCCACGCTATGTACCACACCAAGGCCGGTTCCTATGTCCATGAAATGGGCATTAAGGAAGGCGGCAAGATGGCTCTGCTGGCGTCCGTCGGCCCCATGGGTCTGGCTGCTATCGACTACGCCATCCACTGTGACCGCAAGCCCAGCCTGCTGGTCGTTACCGATATCGACGAAGCCCGTTTGAAGAGAGCTGCTTCCATCTACACTGTAGAGGATGCCAAGGCCAACGGCATTGAACTGCACTACGTCAACACCCGCATGGAGAACGCTACCGAGTATCTGCGTGAGCTGACCGGCGGCACCGGCTATGACGATGTTGTCTGCTTCGCTCCCGTTAAGCCTCTGATCGAGCAGGCTGACGATATTCTGGGCTTCGACGGCTGCCTGAACTTCTTCGCAGGCCCCACCGATTCCAAGTTCAAGGCTCCCTTCAACTGGTACAACGTCCACTACCTGTACACTCACGTGGTCGGCACCTCCGGCGGCAACACCAACGACATGCAGGAAGCCATCGCCATGATGAACGCTGGCAAGCTGAACCCCTCCGGTCTGGTCACCCACATCGGCGGTCTGAACGCTGCCATCGACACCACTCTGAACCTGCCCAAGATCCCCGGCGGCAAGAAGCTGATCTATGCCCAGATCGACCTGCCTCTGACCGCTATCGACGAGTTCGAGGAAAAGGGCAAGACCGATCCTATGTTCGCTGAGCTGGATCGTCTGTGCAAAGAGAACAACGGTCTGTGGAACCCCGCAGCTGAGAAGTTCCTGCTGGCTAACGCCAAGGCTATCTAATCTTTATAACTTTAAAGCCTCCCACAAGAGCAATGTCATTCAGTTAAGAATGTCATCCTGAGCAAGCGCAGCGCGTCGAAGGATCTTCGCACCGAAATTCTGCTTAGCAGTTATGCGTGTGCGTAGATTCTTCGACTCCGCTGTCGCTCCGCTCAGAATGACAGATGCTTTGCATGAATGACATTTCCCGAAGGGAGGCTTTTTCCAAAAGGAGTCATTTTTATGGATCTAAGAAACGCGGTTTTGGGTATTGAGCTTGGCTCCACCCGAATCAAAGCCGTTCTGATCGACGAAAACCATCAGGTCATCGCTTCCGGTTCCTACGGTTGGGAGAACCGTTTGGAAAACGGAGTTTGGACTTACCGTCTGGAAGATGCAGTGGCAGGTGTCCGTGCCTGCTATAGCGAATTGCGGGAAAACGTACAAAAAAAATATGGACAGCCTCTGCGCCGGGTAGCTGCCATTGGTATTTCCGGTATGATGCACGGCTATCTGGTCTTTGATAAAGATGGTAAGCAGCTTGCCCCCTTCCGCACATGGCGCAATACCATCACCGCTCCTGCCGCCAAAGAACTGATGGAGCTGTTCCGGTTTAATATCCCCCAGCGCTGGAGCATCGCCCATCTTTATCAGGCGATTTTAAACAAGGAATCCCATGTTCCCAATATCGATTGCATCACAACGCTCAGCGGCTATATCCATAGCCTCCTGACAGGTCAGCGGGTCATGGGTATCGACGAAGCATCCGGCATGTTCCCCTATGACGACGATGCCAAGGATTTCGATGCCGCCCGGATTGCTCAGTTTGACGAGTTGGTGGCATCTTACAGTTTCCCATGGAAGCTGCGCCATATTTTGCCGAAGGTCCTTCCCGCAGGCGCACAGGCAGGTGTATTGACCACCGAGGGCGCTGCGCTTCTGGATGAAAGCGGCACTTTGGAAGCAGGCATCCCCATGTGTCCTCCGGAAGGTGACGCAGGCACCGGCATGGTGGCCACCGGTGCGGTACTGCCCAGAACCGGCAGCATCTCCGCAGGTACCTCCGCTTTCTCCTTACAGGTACTGGAACGGCCGCTGAAAAACTACTACCCGGAGATCGATGTGGTAGCCACTCCCTCCGGTAAGACCGTAGCCATGGCCCACACCAATACCTGTACCTCCGAGATCGATGCTTGGGTCAATCTGATTGCCGATGCTGCCCAGACTATGGGCTGGCCCGTAGACAAAAATGAGCTGTACCCTGCCATGTACCGCAAGGCATTGGAGGGCGACCCCGATTGCAGCGGTATCATCGCTTTTAATTACTTTGCAGGCGAGCCGCTGACCGCTACCGAAACCGGCAGACCCATGCTTGTGCGCCTGCCGGACAGCAAGCTGAGCATCGCAAATCTCATGCGTTCCCAGCTTTACGGCGCTATCGCCACCTTGAAGATCGGCATGGACATGCTGGCGCGGGAAGAAAATGTGGAATCCGACCGGCTGTTGGGTCACGGCGGCTTCTTCAAAACCTCCGGCGTCGGTCAGCAGATTCTGGCGGATGCACTGAATGTGCCTATTTCCACCATGGAAACTGCCGGCGAGGGTGGCCCGTGGGGTATGGCGCTGCTGGCGGCCTTCATGTGCCGCAAAGATGAAGGTGAGACCATGGAAGACTATCTGCAAAACAAGGTCTTTGCCCATGCTGCAAGCACCGTTGTGCAGCCGAATGCCGCAGGAGTCGCCGGCTTCCAATCCTATATGGAGCGCTACCAAGCCTGTATCCCCGCCCAACAAGCCGCTGCTAATTTACAATAATCTCCGCGCCGCTTCCAATTTGGAAGCGGCGCATTTCTTTACTTTTTCTGCTGTTTCGGATATAATACTCTCAGCTACACCTGGGAGGTTCTCTATGCCCACACTTTGTGATCTTCATGTACATTCCCATTATTCCGACGGTACCTGCTCTCCTGCTGAGCTGATTTCTCTGGCGCAGGAGCAGGGTTTACGTGCCATTGCCCTGTGCGACCACAACACCATCGACGGTTTACCGGATTTTCTGGAAGCCGCGACGAACAGCACTGTACAGGCAATTCCCGGTATTGAATTTTCCACCGATTATCAAGGCACCGAGCTGCATATTCTGGGACTCTTTATTCAGCCGCAGCAGTATGACCGGATCTACAAACTGCTGGCTGTCTATCAGCAAAAGAAAGAAGAAAGCAATCTGGCTCTGGCAAACGCTTTGCGGCAGGCCGGCTACGATATTGATTATGAAGCCGTCAAAGCAAAAACCTCCGGTATTCCCAACCGGGCCCATTTCTCCGCGGTGCTGATTGAAAAAGGATATTTCGTCACCAGAAAGGAATGTTTTCAATCCATCCTCTCCCCCAAAAATGGCCTTTACATCCCGCCGCCACGGCCCGATGTCTTTGAAATGATCTCGTTTATCAAGGAGATCGGTGCGGTTTCTGTACTGGCCCATCCGTTCCTAAGTCTGACAGAAGATGCATTACGGGAATTTCTCCAAAAAGCAGTTCCCTGCGGTCTGGACGGCATAGAAACCATCTACTCCACCTACGACGAAACCCAGACCCGCCTTGCCCGGGCCATTGCCACGGAATTCGGTATCAAAGAAAGCGGCGGCAGCGATTTTCACGGCAGCAACAAGCCGGATATCTCCATTGGCACCGGCCGGGGCGATCTGGCGATCCCCTTGGACTTTCTCTATGAATTGGAATCCATCACATAGCCACAACGCTCTGCGCTTTCCGGAAGAATCCATAAATCATTTTGATTCTCCCATATTTTGCGCAAATCCTACAGTTTCATTGACATCTTATGTTCACTGTGCTAGAATAATTGTCACATAATTCAGGTATAAGCGCATAATATGGTTGCGCGTTTCTACGAACCACCGCAAATGGTTGTCTACCGGTTTTGATTCCGGGGACAACCTTTGCTTTTTCCCGGAATGCAGAGAAAATAATAGCAGAAACGGAGAAATGAATATGAAATACATTTGTGAATTATGCGGCACGGTCTATGATGAAGAAGCCGGTTATCCCAGACGGGGCATTCCCGCCGGAACTCCCTTTGAAAAGCTTGCTGTACATTATCACTGCCCCGGCTGTGGCTGTGAAAAGGAAGCATTCACCCCCCTGCAGAATCAGACTGCATCCACTCCCATCAAGCAGGCAGATGCGTCAGGTCAGTATGTCAAATACGCCGACCCCTCCCGGGAGTCCCAACGCTAATACGAATCGTTTTTTTGCGCGGATAAGTTATCTTATCTGCGCAAAAAATTTATTACTGGATTTTGACGAAAAACAGCAAAGTTTCAGTAGATTTATTTTGATTTATGTGGTATCATATAGGATGGTGAATGATGGGGCTTTCTGCCCTGATGAATTTTGCGGGGAGGCTTTTGCATATGCATCTCGATATTCAAAAAGCAAATATGTGGAAGCGGATCTCTGCAGCACTGTTGGATGTGATCCTGCTCTCTGTCGTAGTTGCATTTCTCGCTATGCTTCTTTCCGGTCTTCTTGGGTTTGACACTTACAATAACGGTCTGGAAGACTGCTACAGCAAGTACGAAGCGCAATTCGGCATTTCCTTCGACATCACCATGGATGATTACAATGCCATGACCCAGCAGGAGATCGACCTGTATAACGAAGCCTACGCGGCATTTTCCGAAGATACCGATGCCATTTATTATTTCAACATGATCGTCCGGCTTACCATTACCATTGCCAGTATCAGTATCCTTTTGGGCTATCTGGCTTTGGAATTTGCTGTGTCCCTGTTTTTGAAGGAAGGACGAACCCTGGGAAAGAAGATCTTCGGTATTGGTCTGATGCGAACCCATGGCGTTCGGATCACCCCGGTTGCGCTGTTTATCCGCACATTCCTTGGTAAATTCGCCATCGAGACCATGATCCCCGTTCTGATCATTCTGATGATTTTCTGGGGTACCATCGGTATCGTCGGCCCGTTGGTAATTGCGGGAATTCTCCTGCTTCAGTTGATTTTGATCTTTACTTCCCGAACCAACAGTGTGATCCACGACCGGCTCAGCGATACGGTTGTAGTGGATATGGAAAGTCAGATGATTTTTGATACCGAAGACGAGTTGATGGAATACACCAAGCGCCTTCACGCTGAGAAGGCATCCAAACAGGTATACTGAGGTAAGCACACTGCTGCCTTGATATAATATAGTTTTTAAATTTTTTGACATAGGAAGGGAACTGTATGAAAGTTGAATTGCAGAATCTGACCAAAATCTTCCCCAGCCGCAACAAAAAATCCGGTGAGGAAGTCGTTGCTGTCAACGACTTTACCTTTACCATCCCCGACGGCAAGCTGATTGGCCTGTTGGGTCCCTCCGGCTGCGGTAAGAGCACCACGCTGTACATGATCAGCGGTCTCCAGAAGCCCAGCAGTGGCAAGATCTTCTTCGGCGATGACGATGTCACTGAGCTGCCCACCGAGAACCGCGGTGTCGGTCTGGTATTCCAGAACTACGCCCTGTACCCCCACATGACTGTCAAGCAGAACATTCTCTTCCCCCTGCAGAATCTGAAGGGCGCCGACAAGCTGACCAAGGAAGAAATGCTGGAGCGGGCCGTTTACGCAGCCAAGCTGGTGCAGATCGATGATCTGATGGAGCGCAAGCCCAGTGAGCTGTCCGGCGGTCAGCAGCAGCGTGTTGCCATCGCCCGCGCTCTGGTCAAGATGCCCCGTGTCCTTCTGCTGGACGAGCCTCTTTCCAACCTGGATGCCCGTCTGAGACTCCAGACCCGTGAAGAGATCCGCCGCATCCAGAGAGAAACCAAGATCACCACCATCTTCGTTACCCACGACCAGGAAGAGGCTATGTCCATCTCCGACCTGATCGTTGTCATGAAGCTGGGTATCGTGCAGCAGATCGGCAAGCCGCAGGAAGTGTACGACAACCCCACCAACCTGTTCGTCGCCAAGTTCCTGGGCACTCCCCCCATCAACGTATTTGACGGTGAAGTGAAGGACGGCAAGGTCTATATCGGCCAGGATGCCGTTCTGGAAGTTTCCAATGTGCCTGACCAGGCGGTCGCCATCGGCATTCGCCCCGAGGGCTTCAATCTGGATCCCGAAGGCCCCATGCACTGCAAGCTCAGCAATGTGGAAGTCATGGGCCGCGATGTCAGCATCGTTTCCACCAACGAAGCTTCCTGCAACCCCGTTGTCCGCTCCATCATCAATGCTGACAACAAGGTAGATACCGAAGCCGAGACCGTTCGTTTCTCCATTAAGCCTCACAAGATCTTCCTCTTCAACAAGGAGACTGAGGAAAGAATCTATTTTGAGGTGAAGTAATATGGTAGACAGCAAACAACAATGGAAAGCCTGGGTCTATCTGGCACCGGCGATCGTATTGCTGCTGGTGTTCACTGTATGGCCCATCATCAACACTGTCAGAATGGCCTTTCTGGAAAACTACAGAGGTCTGGAAGCTGCCGGCGGTACCGTCTTCAATTTCGGTTTCGGCAACTTCATTAAGGTCGTTCAGTACAAGCGGTTTTTGACCTGTCTGAAAAACACCGTGCTGCTGTGCGTCT
Source organism: Faecousia sp. (assembly GCA_045646265.1). GTDB lineage: Bacteria > Bacillota > Clostridia > Oscillospirales > Oscillospiraceae > Faecousia. Next base: position 17,721 of record JAZRKL010000118.1, on the reverse strand, counting down.
GGACTGTGCCTGTTTCCACCCTGCTGGCACTGCTCATCGCTGTAGCCCTGCATTCCATCAAGCCCCTGCAGCGTTTCCTGCAGACCATCTTCTTCCTGCCCTATGTGACTAACTCCATCGCCATCGGCATGGTTTTTGCGGCTATGTTCAATATCGTTGGTTCCTTCTATGGCACCGAAAACGAGATCGTGGTCACCGCGGGTATCATCAACAATGTCATTGAATTCTTTGGCGGTAAAGCGATCAACTGGATCAATACCGGTTCTTCTTATAACGCGAATCTGTTTGTAATGATCGTGTATATCGTCTGGAATGCCCTTCCCTTCAAGATTCTGGTCCTTCTGGGCGGTCTGCAAAGCATCAACAAGCAGTATTATGATGCTGCCCGTGTGGACGGCACTCCCCGCAGAAGAGTCTTTACCCGTATCACCGTGCCGCTGCTGTCCCCCATGCTTGCTTATGTTGTCATCACCGGCTTCATTGGCGGTTTTAAGGAATACACCAGCATCGTCGGTATTTTCGGTGAAAAGATGGGCCCCCCGGATGACGCCGGCCGTCTGAACACCATGGTCGGATTTATCTATGACGCTCTGGAAAGCAATAACCAGGGCCGTGCCAGCGCCGCAGCGCTGATCCTGTTCGGTATTATTCTGGTAGTTACCATGATCAATACCCAGGTCAGCAAGAAGCGCGTCCACTATTAAGGAGGTGTGCATAATGGCAAAGAAAGAAGTTACCGCTACCATGCACGCCAAAAACATGGGTTTGGAAACTGCCCGCAGCCGGGTAGTCAAAGCACTGGTCAAAATCGGAACCTACTTGTTCCTGGGCGCTATGGCGCTGATCGTTCTGTTCCCCTTCTACTGGATGATCATTTCCTCCCTGAAGACTTTGGATGAGTACCGCTTGAGCGTGCCCACCTTCTGGCCCAAGATCGTTATGTTCAGCAACTATGCCGATGCTTTCACCACCGCAAATCTTGGCCGTCTGTTCCTGAACACCATGTATGTAGGTGTCGTTTCCACGATTCTCTCTCTGGTGATCACTGTTCTGACCGCCTTTGCTTTTGCCCGGTTGGAATTCAAGGGCAAGGATATGCTGTTCGGCGCACTGCTTGCCACCATGATGATCCCCGGCGAACTGTTTACCATCACCAACTACGCAACTGTTACCACACTGCAGTGGACCAATAAGTATATCGTTCTGATCGTGCCTTTCCTGGTCAGCGTATTCTACATCTACCTGCTGCGCCAGAACTTCATGCAGATCCCCAACGAGCTGTATCTGGCTGCCAAGGTAGACGGCACCTCTGATCTGAAGTACCTGTGGAAGGTCATGATCCCTCTGGCGCTGCCCACGCTGATCTCCATCACCATTTTGAAGATGATGGGCGCATGGAACTCCTACATCTGGCCCCGTCTGGTCGCCAATAAGGAAGAAATGCGCATGATCACCAACGGTCTGCGCAACGCCTTCACCGAAACCTCCGGTGATGTGAACTATCCTGTGCAGATGGCCGCTGTTGCCATCGTCTCCGCGCCGCTGTTCCTGGTATTTATTTTCCTGAGAAAATATATCATGTCCGGTGTCAGCCGCAGCGGTATCAAGGGTTAATAGGCAAATGCCTGTAACATAGATAACCAATACAACAAAAAGGAGAAAAACAAGACTATGAAAAAGAGAATCGTTGCTCTGCTTCTGCTGGTCGCCATGATGGTAAGCTTGGTTGCCTGCAACAGCAACACCACCAACGGCGAAACCGGTAAGAACGCGGTTGCAAACTTTGCCGTTCCCGAGGGTGGCTATGATGGAAGCAAGGTCACCATCAGCTTCTATCACACCATGGGTTCCAACCTGACTGCTGTTCTGGATCTGTATATTGAAGAGTTCCAGAAGCTGTACCCCAACATCACTGTCGAGTACACCTCTGTTGGTGGCTACGACGATGTCCGTGACCAGATCTCCACCGAGATCACTGTTGGCAACCAGCCCAACATTGCTTACTGCTACCCCGACCATGTTGCTCTGTACAATCTGGCAGGCGTTGTCACCCAGCTGGATAACCTGATCGCCAGCCAGGAGAAGGTCACCCTGTCCGATGGCACCACCGAAATTCTGGGTCTGACCGACGCACAGAAGGCTGACTTTATTGAAGGCTACTACAACGAAGGCAAGCAGTTCGGTGACGGTCTGATGTACACCATGCCCCTCAGCAAGTCCACCGAGGTTCTGTACTACAACAAGACCTTCTTCGACGCCAACAATCTGACTGTTCCCACCACCTGGGACGAGCTGGAAAAGGTTTGCGAGCAGATCAAGAAGATCGACCCCAACTCCATTCCTCTGGGCTATGACTCCGAAGCTAACTGGTTCATCACCATGTGCGAGCAGTACAAGTCCCCCTACACCAGCGCCACCGGCGACCACTTCCTGTTCAACAACGAGACCAACCGTGACTTCATCAAGAAGTTCCGTGAGTGGTACCAGAAGGGTTACCTGACCACCCAGACCATCTACGGTGCATACACCTCCGGTCTGTTCGTTTCCACCAACGATGTTAAGAGCTACATGTCCATCGGCTCCTCCGCCGGCGCAAGCCACCAGCGTCCCACCGCTGTCAACGGTGAGTATCCCTTTGAAGTGGGCATCGCTACCATTCCTCAGGTAAGCACCGACAACAAGAAGGTTATCTCCCAGGGTCCCAGCGTCTGCATCTTCCAGAAGTCCAATCCTCAGGAAGTCATCGCTTCCTGGCTGTTTGTCAAGTTCCTGACCACCAACGTTAACTTCCAGGCTGAATTCTCCATGGCTTCCGGCTACGTACCCGTACTGAAGTCTGTTGCCACTCATCCCGCTTACGCTGCCTTCCTGGCCAGCGCTGACGGCGGCGACTACGTCACTGCTCTGTCCGCAAAGGTCTGTCTGGAGCAGGAGAGCGCTTACTACACCTCCCCCGCATTCAACGGCTCCTCCGCAGCCCGTGACCAGGTTGGCTCCCTGCTGACCAAGTGTCTGACCGCCAAGGACAACGGCGATGTGGACGCTATGATCGAAGACGCATTCGAGAACGCTGTCGAAGAGTGCGAATACAGAAGCTAACTTCCTTCTGATATGAAACGGATTCTCTCTTTGATCCTTACGGTTTTGTTGGTTTTCGCTTGCCTGTGTGCCTGCGGCACACAGGTGCCCCAGCCCACACAAACCACCCCCGTTGAAACCACCGAAGCACCGCTTCCCCCGCTTGTGGATTATGCCGGTAATATTGAACTGAATCTCAACTCTGAGACCGCCAAGGAAAAGGTCACTGTCAAGACCTTTATCGATGGCGATACCGTTCATTTCAACGTATCGCAGAAAGTCAATCCCTCCGGTGTCCTCAAGGGCCGTTTTCTGGCTATCAATACGCCGGAATCCACCGGCAAGATCGAGGAATACGGCAAGACAGCCTCTGCCTTTACCCGGCAAAAGCTGGAAAGCGCCACTTCCATCATCATTGAATCCGATGACAATAAGTGGAACGCGGATTCCACCGGTGACCGGTATCTGATTTGGGTCTGGTACCGGACGGATGAATCTCAGCCTTACCGGAATTTGAATATTGAGATCCTGCAGGAGGGTCTGGCCATCGCCAATTCCTCTGCCAACAACCGTTATGGCTCTGTTTGCACCGCAGCCATCAATCAAGCCAAGGCTTATAAGTACAAGGTACACTCCGGTGAAAAAGATCCGGATTTCTTCTACGGAGATGCCATTGAGCTTACCTTGAAGGAGTTGCGTACCCATATCAGCGACTATAACGGCATGAAGGTCGCCTTCTCCGGGGTGATCACCATGAATGACGGCGGCAGCGTCTATATCGAAGATTTCGATGAAGAGACCGGCATGTATTACGGCATCAGTGTCTATTACGGCTACGGTCTTCCCGGCGCGGGTCTGAATATTCTTTCCATGGGCAACCGTTCCCGCATTGTAGGTACGGTTCAGTACTATGAGGTGGGCGGCACCTACCAGGTTTCCGGTCTGACCTACCGGCAGATGGTACCCGATGATCCGGGCAACATTCAAAAGATCAGCGAGGGACACGCCCCTGCCCATGTTCTTACCGATGCAGATACCTTTATAAACGGTACCGTCAGCATTGATCTGGAGGAAGGTTCCAAGGAATTCTCCTACGCTGAGCTGGCTATGAGCACTTCCATTGAGATGAAAGGGCTTCAGGTTGAAAGCGTGTATACCACCGACAACCAGGACAGCTCCTCCAACGGTGCCATGACGCTGACCTGTGTGTCTGATGGCATCACCGTTCTGGTTCGCACCACCGTCTTGTATGACGAAAACAAGACTCTGATCACCGCGGATGCCTATGAAGGCAAAACGATCGATGTCAGAGGCATTGTTGATTTCTACGACGGTGACTATCAAATTAAAGTATTCTCCGCAAACGGTATTACCGTAAAAAATTAAAAGGAGTCAATTATGAAAAAACTGATTGCTTGTGTGCTCGCACTGGTTATGTGCTTGAGCGTATTCGCAGGCTGCGACAGCAGCAATGCTCCCGAGACCACTCCTGCTGCAGACGGTCTGGCCAATGCCAAGGCTTATCTGCGTACCATGTACAAGGATGCTCTGGAAACCACTCCCACCGATTATACTGTTGTTGGTGTTATTCTGATCAACGGTGTTGAGTACAAGGTTGATTGGACCGCTGACAGCGAAACCGTTAAGTTCACCAGAGGCGATGACAAGATGGTCACCGTCGATGTGGATGAAGCAAATCCCGAAGAACTGCACTATGTTCTGACCGCTACCATCAGCGACGCTTCCGGCAAGACCGAAACCGTCACCTTCAAGCACAAGGTTCCCGCCGCTATCATCATCGACGAGGCTATGAGCTACGCTGACATCGTTGACGTCGCCTACGGTCTGGAAGATGGTCTGGCACTGGAAGATACCTTCCGCCTGTTCGGTACCGTTACCAAGATCGACACTCCCTGGAGTGCTGACTACAAGAACATCACCGTCACCATCGTTGTGGAAGGCAAGGAAGACAAGCCCATCATGTGCTACCGTCTGAAGGGCGAGGGTGCTGAGAATCTGAAGGTCGGCGACGCCATCACTGTCGAAGGCAAGTTCAAGAACTACAAGGGCACCATCGAGTTCGACGCAGGCTGTGAGCTGGTTGGCTACGGCGAAGTCAAGGATCAGACCGCTCTGCTGGATGCCGCTTACGCTCTGGAAGCTGGCCTGTCCATGACCGATCCCATGACCCTGACCGGTGTTATCATCAAGATCGATACCGCATGGAGCGCTGAGTACAAGAACATCACTGTTACCATGGACTGCGGTGATGCCGAGAGACCCATCATGTGCTACCGCCTGAAGGGCGAAGGCGCTGAGACCCTGGCTGTCGGCGATAAGATCACCGTCACCGGTATCATGAAGAACTACAAGGGCACCATCGAGTTCGACGCAGGCTGCACTCTGGATGCAGTTGTCAAGGCTAACTAATTCCTACATCAAGAAAGACCGCGTCTATGACGCGGTCTTTTCTATTCTCTATCAGAACAACAGTCGGCCTTTAATTATTCTTCCTCGACTTCGTCCTGGTAGCTCTCGTCCAGTTCTACATCTTCCACATTCTGATCCGTCACAACACCGGTGATGTCATCGCGCTTGGCGCAGAATGCACACAGACGGGTGCGGTTTGCCGCAACAGCCTGCTCAACAGTGCCGTAGGTCAGCGTATCGGAACGGTTCAAAGACTGGCAATCATCATGGGTGTGGTAAACCTTACCAAAGGTGCTCCAGTAAACATCATCAGTGATGGCTGCGGAAGCAGCATCCAGATCTTCCTGAGAAACGGGATCCCAATCATAGCTGGCCAGACCGCCGATCAGCAGTGCGATCACAGCAACCACAGTGGCGATTGCCTTGGTCTTCTTGTCAGCCTTCTTGTTGGTCAGCGCAAGAATGATGAAGGGAATGAACGCAAAGGCACAGACGATGACACCCATATTGTTCCACAGCCAGAACTTCAGCTTGTTCTTCTTGCTGGCGGGTTTAATGCGGTTCGCCTTCTTCCACAGCTGAGAACCGATGATCACGCAGGTTAGATCCAAAGCCAATGCAATGATCATCTGCCACAGGCTGGACATAAAGGTCCAGTTGATGGTACCGTTGAGAATCAGGATCGCCAGCACTTCCAGACCAATCGCGGCTAACCACAAAACAGCAGCGCCGATGCGCAGGCCGGTAGAATTTCCAACGGGCTTTGCGGCCTTCATGTTAGACTTCTTGGAGCCAGCTTCTACTTCCTTGCCATCGTCAGCAGAGACGATGGTTTTTTTCTTAGTTTCTGCCATATGTATCTCCTCTTTCCTTTTTGGATAGTTCAATTATAACAGTTTTTTCCCAATAGGCAAGTGTTTTCCGTAAGAAAACAGCTTTTCTTGACTTTTGCTGCCGTTTCGTGCATAATGGTAGCATACTTAATTACATAGGAGTGTTCTTTATGGATCTTCAAAAATTGACAAGCACCCTGCTCAGCTCCGATGCGATCAACGGTCTGAGCAAGCGTTCCGGAGCATCCACCAGCGAGGTAAAGAAAGTTCTGAGTCAGGCTTTGCCCGCCCTTCTCGGCGGTGCGGACGAACAGGCCAAAGGCGCCGATACCGCTGCCGGCTTTGCCGCTGCTTTGTCCAGCCACGCCAAAAGTAACACCTTTGATCTTTCTGACTTCTTGGGCAATGTGGACCTGGAAGACGGCACAAAGATCATCGGCCATCTGTTGGGCGGCAACACCGACAAAACTACCAAAACCGTAGCTAAGAAAGCCGGTGTTTCCAACAGCAAGACCTCCACCATCATGTCCGCCGCTGCTCCCCTGCTTATGAGCCTTCTGGGCCAGCAGGCAGACGAAGATGACGACAAGGACTCCGGTGTCGGCGCGCTGATTGGCACACTACTGAGCAATGTGGATGTAGGCGAACTGTTGGTCGGTCTGCTGACCGATGACGACAATACCAAGAAAAAGGCTTCCACCAAAAAGGCCAGCTCCAAGAAGTCTTCCAAAAAAGCCGCTGGCAGCAGCGATCTGGGCAGCATCGTAGGCAGCCTTTTGTCGAAGCTTTTAAAATAAGTACAGAAAAGAGGCTGTAAAAAACGCATATTTATTCTTGCGTATCGAAAAAGAAAAGCTTACGGCGGGAGTAAACCCCCGCCCTACGATGTCTTTTCGGACATGTTGTAGGGCGGGGGCTTGCTCCCGCCGTCGTTGCTGGATATTTATGCGCGTTATTTTACAGGCCCTTTGTTATCTATTTAACACCATCAGGTTCTCATAGGCAGACATGTCCACACGCTGGATCGTCAAAGGCATGACGGAAATCTCTTTTCCGGTCAGCACCGTGTCGGTGTCGAAACAATCACAACTGGGTGCGTAGACCGGTTTTCCCTTAGGCCGGAACATATCATTCTCCTCCGGCAGGAAATCGTCGGAATAGTAGGGGCCGCCCTGGCGGGTGATCCGGATGGCACCAGCGTTCATGGGAATGTTTACATTATAGATATTGTGCTTTTCCAGCAATTCGTGCTTGCAGAAGAATTCCCAGATCCGGTCCAGCTCTTCCCAGGCTGTAGAAATGGCCTTAGGCTCCGTGGACACCGCAATGGCCTTCATGCCCAGTGCCGCGGCCTCGAAAACAGCCGCTACCGTACCGGAATACAGGATGTCCGTCCCCAGATTCAAGCCCTTGTTGATACCGGACAGCACCAGATCAAACTGTTCATGCAATCCAAGTACCAGAAGCCGTATGCAATCAGCCGGGGAAGAATCCACCGCATAGGCGGTGATACCGGGAAGATACTCCACCTTTTTGGCTTCGAAGCTTTTGTGGATTTCAATGGTATGGCTCTTGGCGCTTTGCTCCACCTTGGGGGCAGCCACCACCACTTCGCCCAACTTCTTTGCCCAATTCACCAGGTGCAGCAGGCCTTCGCCCTGGATGCCGTCGTCATTTGTAATCAGAATTCTCATTGCCAACCCTCGTGTGTTTCTTTATATTCTTTGATATGGGCATCCGCTTCCTTCAGAAGCGCGTCTACTTCCTCCATATTGTAGACAGTGGCGCCGCTGGCGCAGGCATGTCCGCCGCCACGGTAATGCTCCGCAACCATGTTGATGGGCACAAAGCGGGAACGCAGACGCACCCGGATATTTTCATCGGTTTCAATAAAGGCGATCCAGCACAGGCAGCCACGGATATTTTCAAGGAAGGAAACCACCATACCGGCAGACTCCACTGTCAGGCCGTGGGCTTCCCGCATTTCCTTGCTGACATAAATGTAAGCGACACCGTTCTGCGTCACCTGCATTTTCTGGTAAACCTCGGATTTGAACTTCAGCTCATTAAAATCCCGCAGGTACAGATTGGCATACAGAGTGTCGGTATCGATGCCCTGATCCAGCAGCATACCCGCCAGACGCATGGTTTCTCCGCTCACACTGCTGAACTGGAAACGGCCGGAGTCCGTAACCATACCGGTGTAGAGGTAAGTGGCCGCTTCTTTATCGATCTTCAGCTCGCTTTGGAAGGTCTGGTAGAAATAGGCCACCATTTCACAGGCGGAGGAACGTTCTTCCTCTACCCAAATGTAATCAGCGTAATCATCCACAGGAATGTGATGGTCGATCTTCACCAGTTCTCTGCAAAGGCGGAACTTCTGGTTGGATACCCGCTCACCGGTGGCAGTATCCAGCACGATGCCCAAAGCATCCACATAATCGCTGTCGGGGATTTCTTCCTTGTCCGCACCCATAAATGCCAGGAAATCCGAGTGCTGAAAATCGGCGATCCGGATGTCCTTTTGGGGAAAGGTCAGCTTCAATATTGCCCGTAAGCCTTTGGTAGCGCCGACGCAATCGCCATCCATACGCATATGCCGGAAGATAAAGATCCGGTCGTATTCCTTGATCTTCTCCAATATGGTGCGCATCTTTTCGTAGTTCATCCCTGCACCTCCGTTAAAAGCTCCAGATCACGGAGCATGGCCATAGCAGTTTCCCGGTCCTTGATCGTGGCACCGCTGGCTTTTGCATGGCCGCCACCGCCGTATTTGACCGCAATGGGATTGATATTATACTTGGAAGAGCGCAACTCACACAGAACACCGGCTTCTGTTTCCGTGAAGTTGACCCAGATATCAATACCTTTGATATCCGCCATGGTGCCAACCATGCCACGGGAAATCGAGAAGATGTCCATGTTCAGATTCCGCACTTCTTCCAGATCTGTGTAGATGTAGGCCACATTTCTATCGGTCTTTTGTATCTTCAAAATGAAGTGGGCCTTCTTCTTCACATGCTCCAGATTGTCGGAATACAGGTTGGTATAGATCTGTCCGATATCAAAGGGCTGTGTCATCAACGCAGATGCCAGCCGGAAGGTATTGGAAGATGTGGAATCGTAACGGAAACGGCCGGAATCGGTGACCATACCGGTATACAGGGACTTGGCTGCCAGAGGATTCAGCCGCAGACCGCACTGCAGCGCAAACTCCGTAACCAGACCGCAGCAGCTTTCGTAGGAAGTATCGGTCACTTCCGCATCGGCGATGGTCTCGCAGAAAATGTGATGATCCATGCGAACCGTTTTTTCCGCCAGGGTGTATCGCTCATCGCTGATCAAATGCTTTGCGGAGGTGTCCAGAATCACTGCCAATGCACCGCAGTACAGATCATCGCCGATCTCGTCCATGACGGAATCTTCCATAAAGCCGTAACGGCCCGCCTTGTCGCCAACCATATACACTTCCTTTTCCGGGAAGTTTTCTTTTAAGATGTGCTTCAAACCAATCTGGCTGCCCAGCGCATCGCCGTCGGGATTTTTGTGTCTGTGAATGATGATACGGTCAAAGCTTTTGATGACCGCAAATACTTGTTCAAACATAGTGTTCCTCACGCTTCGTCAAAATATCCCCGGTAAGTCACATGCAATTCACTGTCCGGGAACAGGTAGTGGTGCAGATCGATAAAATAATCGTCGGTCATGCTGGCAATGTAGTCAACCACCAGCTGATTGGGTTCGGTCTTTTCGTAAGGTGTCTTCCGTTTATACTTTACTCGGTTTACATAATCTATGTGGTGTGTGAAGATGGGAGAGCTTTGATTCTCATTCCTCAAATCATCCAGCATCTGCCCGTAGACCTGGGCCATCATGGGCCGCACCACCGTGTCCAGTTTGGACATGCCCGCCGCATTGGCATAGATCATGGCATAATTATCCCGCTTGGATTCCTGCAAAGCCTGGAAGTGCCGCCCGTCCATCTTGATATAGGGTTTTCCGTAGCTGTTTTCAATGATATTGACCACCAGATTGTTGATGATCTCCGCGTTCAGCGAGCCGATATCTTCATTGACAAAGGCTTCCTCTTCCACCACATTGACCCGGGCCGCATCCTGCCGGTCCTTGCCCAGATAGGCAATGATATCCGAGATCCGCACCACACAGCCTTCCAGCGTAGAGGGCTGGATCCGGTTGGCATACACCCTGTCTAAATAGCAACGCTCGATCATGTCGTCAAACTTCCGGAAGCTGTCAATGGGCTCGGGATGGTATTCGTCCAATTCGATCTCACCGTTATGGCCCGCGATACCGGACAATGTCTGCAGGCTGATATTAAAGGGATAAATGCCATCCAGCACACGCACCGAATGGATATTGTGGCTGAAATGGCGGCCCGCATGCTTGTAATACAGCTCGTCCAGAAACACCTCGCCGCCATGGGCAAAGGGTGTATGACCGATATCGTGACCCAAGGCAATGGCCTCGATCAGATCCAGATTCAGATGCAGGGCGCTGCCGATGGTTCTGGCAATTCGGGACACTAGCTGCACATGGAGGCTTCTGCGGGTAATGTCATCGTTGCGGATCAAAGAAAAGACTTGAGTCTTATCGGTATAGCGGTTATAATAGGGGCAATGCAATATCTTATCAATATCATGCACAAAAGGCGGACGCCAAACGGTAGCACTGTCCTTTGCGAGGGTCTCTCTGCGGATCACCCGGCTGTCATCAAATCCGGTTTTTTGATAATTGCCCGCTTCCCGTTCCCGCAAAATGCGTGCTTCCAGGGAAGAAGACAGTTTTTCATATTTCGGCATGCTACCACCTCTTATCTGTTATAAACTCAGCCTTCTGCAAAAACTGATTTTAGGCCGGTCTTTTATTATACACGATATCAGCCGTTCTGGCAAACCTTTTTTGATTATTTTGGAGGTAACATCATGGATTTTTTGCAAATTGCGGAAAACAGGCAATCCTGCCGCAGCTACGACGAAACACGGCCCGTGGAAAAAGAAAAGCTGGATGCGGTTCTGGAAGCCGCTCGTCTTGCGCCCTCTGCCTGTAACGGTCAGCCATACAAGCTTACGGTCTGCCAGGGAAATGCGGCAAAAGAAGTGGCCGCTGCCACCATGGGCATGGGCATGAACAAATTCGCTTCTCAGGCTCCGGTAATGATCGTAATTTCCGAAATGCCCTATGTAAAGTCCGCTGCTCTGGGCGCAAAGGTCAAGGGTAATGACTACCGCTCCATCGACATCGGCATTGTCTGCGCTTATCTGACCGCCGAAGCCACCGCACAGGGTCTTTCCACCTGCATTCTGGGCTGGCTGGATGACAGCAAAATTCGTAAGCTCTGCGGTCTGGAATATCCGGTGCGTCTGGTAGTCTGTCTGGGATATGCCAAGGCTGACGACAAGCTGCGCGCAAAAAAGCGCAAGGATATGGATGTCCTTGTAGCTTTCAAAGATTGACAAACGAAAGCTGTCGCATTACAATAACTCTATCTTATTTTTGAGGTGATTTCCATGGATTCCAAGCTCCGTACCGAAACCTTGTGTATTCAGGCCGGTTACTCTCCCGCCAGCGGTGAGCCCCGCCAGATTCCCATTGTGCAAAGCACTACGTTCAAATATGCCACCTCTGAGGATATGGGCAAGCTCTTTGATCTGGAAGCTTCCGGTTATTTCTATTCCCGTTTGGCCAACCCCACCTGTGACGCAGTAGCCGCAAAGATCGCCGCTCTGGAAGGCGGCAGCGCCGCAATGCTCACAGGCTCCGGTCAGGCTGCCAACTTTTATGCCATGTTCAATATCGCTTCCTGCGGTGACCATATTGTTGCCAGCTCTGCCATTTACGGCGGCACCTTTAATCTGATCTCCGTAACTATGAAGCGAATGGGTATTGATGCCACCTTTGTCAGCCCCGATGCTACTTATGAGGAAATTTGCGCAGCCATCCGTCCCAACACCAAGCTGGTCTTTGGTGAGACCATTGCCAACCCCGCACTGAATGTGTTGGACATTGAGGTATTCGCCAAGGCGGCTCATGATAACGGTGTTCCTTTCATTATTGACAACACTTTTGCCACGCCCATCAACTGCCGGCCCATTGAATGGGGTGCGGATATCGTCACCCACTCCACCACCAAGTATATGGACGGTCACGGTGTGGCTGTTGGCGGTGTCATTGTGGACAGCGGCAAGTTTGATTGGACCAAATATCCCGACAAGTTCCCCGGTCTGTGCACCCCCGATGACAGCTATCACGGTGTTACCTATACTGAACGCTTTGGTCTGGAAGGCGCATTCATCACCAAGTGCACCGCACAGCTGATGCGTGACCTTGGCTCTATCCAGTCCCCTCAGAGTGCTTTCTATCTGAATCTGGGCCTGGAAAGCCTGCCCTTCCGTATGCGGCAGCACTGCGCCAATGCCCAGGCCATTGCCGAGTATCTCAGCACCAACGAAAAGGTCGCCTGGGTCAAGTATTGCGGTTTGAAGGGCGACAAATATTACGAGGTTGCGCAAAAGTATCTGCCTAACGGCTCCTGCGGTGTCATTTCCTTTGGCTTGAAGGGTGGCCGCAAGGCAGCAGAGATCTTTATGAAGCATTTGAAGCTGGGTGCCATCGAAACCCATGTAGCAGATTCCAGAACCTGTTGCCTGCATCCCGCCTCTGCCACGCACCGGCAGATGACCGACGAGCAGCTGGATGCCGCCGGTGTCGGTGCAGACCTGATCCGCCTTTCCTGCGGTTTGGAAAACACCCAGGATCTGATTGCAGACCTGAAGCAGGCTATCGAAAAGGTATAAAATTTGTCCCGCTGCTAACGCCAATGTCATTAAGTTAACAAAATAGCTGTCATTCTGAGGAACGAAAGTGACGAAGAATCCCCTCTTTAGGAGGGGGATCCTTCGACTTCGCTGGCGCTTCGCTCAGGATGACAGCTTAACTTAATGACATTGGCTGCTAACGCAGCGGGACTTTTTGTTTTTATGAACCACGCATTCGGTCTTACTCCGTGGGTTTCATTTGATACACCCACTTATAATCGTCACTATGCATATAGGTGGAGAATATCTCAGCCACCGCGCCCAGCGGGAGCAGTGTTTCCATGGAGTCCGAAACTTCCAGCCGGAAGTCCGCCGCAATGCCCAGCACATTTTCCTGCAGCGAACGTTCCAGCGTCTCCAGGAAATAGTCTCCCAGCTTCAGCATGAAGCCGTGCAGCACCACCAATTCCGGATTCAGCAGATTCACCGCATTGGCGATGGCCAGACCAAGCCGCTTTGCCGCTTCCCCAACCAGATGCATGCACATCCGGTCACCGGCATTCAGAGCCTCCCGGATTGCTTCCACCGTAATGGTTCTCCCCGGTGTCAAAGACGAAAACACACCTCGCTCCAATGCGTCCATAATGGCGCTGACCAGCGCAGGATAGGCAGTATCCGCTTCCACGCAATCCGGTTTGCCACAATAGCACAGCCTATGACTTCCCGCAGAATACTCGATTACTGTATGACCCAGCTCGCCTGCTACGCCCTTAGCACCGGCTACCGGCATGCCGTTACAGCAAATGGATGACCCAATGCCGTTGGATAGTTCTATGCAGATAAAATTCTGCACACCCTTTGCTACACCAAAGCGCTGCTCTGCCATGGCCGGCAGGATCACACCGCTGTAGCTTTCCACCAGCATATCAAACTCCTGCCGCAGCATAGGGACCAGCGACAGGCGGATCCAATCGTTAAAGTGCGAATAATTTGCGATCAAGGAAGTACCATGCTGGTAGGCCGTGGGATCAAACAGTGGCTCGCTGATGCCAATACCCACGATCTGTTTATCATCAAATTGCGCAAGAATTGCATCCACGCTCCGAAGGATCTCCCCGATTTGTTCATCCTTAGGCAAGCCTATACTGACCTTCTGTACAGAGTTGTACAGAACACTGCCGTCTATCCGCGAAACCACATAATTTACAGATTCGTTAGTAAAAGAAATACCAATGGCGCACAGTTGCTCCTTATTGATTTCCAGCATTGCGCGTTTGCGCCCATGTCCCACAGAAGCATAACCCGTTTCCGCGATCAGTTTTTCGTCCAGCAGTTCCTTGATAATATCGCTGATGCTGGCAGGCCGGTAATCCGTCAATTCGATCAATTCTGTGCGACTGATGGGGCCCAGATAGCTGATCATGTTCAATATCAAATTGCGTTTAAAGGTATGGCTGTTATATGCCACCGACCTCACATCCTATTTCTCAATCTGCAAACATTCTAACACATTTTAATATGTATTGCAACACGCAACTGCGGATAGAAATCTGTTGACAAAGCAGAACTTTTGTATTAGGATTTATAGTGTACTAAAACGTAATTAACACATTCGTCTTTTTAGAAGCAAAGCACCTTATAATAACACTTTTGTAAATAATGTATTTGGATAAAATGAGGAAAATGCTGTTAACCGTTTACACGCTGGCTTTTCCCGGACGGACATGACACCTGTGCCGGGGATTCCCATTGTTGTATACTATCAGGAACGCTTTGCGGAGCTGCCGGGTCAGCTGAAGGAGGTATAAGCTATGCTTGCCATTAAAAACGCGACTTTAGTCATGCGGGATCATTTGATTCCTGATGCTGTACTTTTTATCGAGGATGGAAAGATCCATTCTTTTGGGGAAATGCGCAAGCTTTCCATTCCCGAAGGCTGCGAAGTAATCGATGCGGAGGGTTTATTTGTGGGACCCGGTTTTGTGGATATCCACACCCACTCCGACGGCAAGGTCTTCTTCTATGAAGACCCCAAATCTGTGAAGCATCACTTAAACCACGGTACAACCACTATCCTGGCGGCCTTGTATTTCAGCATGAATACCCAAGAATTCGTAGATGCCATGGGTGTACTGCGTAAAGCCATGCAGGATCCCGATTGCAAAAACCTCGCCGGTATCTACATGGAAGGCCCCTACATGAACCCCAAATTTGGCTGTGACCGGGAACACAATCCCTGGAACGGCCCTGTGGATAAAAAGAACTACCAACCCATCATTGACGCTGGCTGGGATCTGGTAAAAGTCTGGGGACTTGCCCCGGAACGGGAAAATATTCTGGACTTTGTTCTGGATGTCAAAGCCAGGAATCCTGCTGCCGTATTCTCCGTAGCCCACTCGGAAGCTTCTCCCCAGCAGGTGGAAGCACTGATTCCCTACGGCCTGCGTATCGGCACGCATCATACCAATGCTACCGGTGACCGCATCCTCTACCCGGAAGTCCGTGGCGTGTGTGTAGACGAGGCCGTCAACTATAACCGCGACATTTATGCAGAACTGATCTGCGACAGCCGGGGTATCCATGTGGATCCCTATATGCTGCGGCTGATCCGTAAGATTAAAGGCGATGACCGGATCATTCTGATTTCCGATGCCTATGCCTGCGACGGCCCGATCCCTCCCGGATACGATGATGTAGATGATATCAACTTCGACCACAGCGGTGAGATTGCCGGCTCCAAGCTGACGCTGGATATTGCCTGCCGGAATATGCTCAAGCATACCGGCGCTTCCATTGTGGATGTGTTCAAATTTGCATCCTACAACCCTGCCCGGGCGGCAGGCTTCTACAACCGCGGCGAGATCGCCGTAGGAAAACGTGCTGACCTGGTGATCGTGAATCACTGGATGAAAGTAAATAAAGTAATTTTTAACGGAAAGGTGCAGTAACTATGAGTGACATTATTTTTGAACCCGCTTCCAAATTCAGCTTTGCCCCCGCTGATTTCGTTCCTTTTAAGGATCGCGAGGTCTGCGAGCGTGTCCGCAAGATGAGCGGCAAGGAGCTGGAAAACCGTGAGCCCTGGTGGCATCCCGAATTCAACGTCAAGGTCATGATGAACCCCCACCCCGTGCTGATCTCCACTCTCTTCACCCGGCTGAAGGCTGCTTCCGAAGCCGGTAAGACCTTCACCATGATTCTGGGCAACCCCGAGCCCGATACCTACATTCCTCTGGCACAGCTCATTAACTACTTCCAGGTGGACTGCTCCAAGGTCCATATCTTCGCCGAGGACGAGTGGGCCGATGAGGACGGCAACATTGCTCCCGAGACCTATGAGGCCGGTTTTGTTCACTCCATGATCAAGTATCTGGTCATGCAGATCGATCCCAAGCTGCGTATGCCCATGGAGAACGTTCACTACCCCACCAATAAGAACATCGGCGACTACTCCAAGATCATCAACGATATCTCCGAAGGCGGCGCTGATATCATCTCCACCTCTCCCGGCTGGACCGGCCACGTGGCTTTCGTGGATCCCATCCCCGAGTTCATCGGCAGCGGCGACATTGAGGAGTGGCTGAACCAGCCTGCTCAGATCGTCAAGCTGCATCCCATGACCATTCTGCAGAACTCTCTGAACGGTACCTTCGGTCAGTCCGGTGACATTGCCAACGTGCCGCCCAAGGCTGCTACCATCGGCCCCATCGACGTGATGCGCGCCAAGGAGCGTATTGAGGTCCATGCACTGGCAACCAACGGCACCTTCTCCTCCTGGCAGAGAATGACCAGCCGTCTGGTGACCCACGGTCCCGTTACTCCTCTGGTTCCCTCTTCCATGCTGCAGACCAAGAAGACTCAGGTCTACATCTCCGACGAACTGGCTGCTCCCTTTGCGTGCTGGGAAAAGGTCGGCTACTAATTTGACAATAAACAGCAATTCCCGCTGCGGTTTGGGGCGTGTCCTTAACGGATAATCAGCACCTTCTTACCGTAGGGCGGGGGCTTGCTCCCGCCGCCAACCTCAATAAACAGCCGCAGCACCAAACTAACGGTGCTGCGGTTAACTATTTGACAAATTGGAATTGGTTTAATCCTTGCTTAACACTTTTTTCTGCCAGGACTTTTTTTCGCATTGGGGGCAACGCATATATCTTGTTCTGCCCATGTGCGGAGCCATAGCAACGGCTCTATATGTCGGTGCATATCGGTGTCCGCATTCTTTGCATGTATAATATCCTGCCACTTGCTCCATCCGCAGTGCATAGAAGCAACCCGCTAAGAACAAAACAAATCCAAATACAATGAGAGTAATTCTTAGTCCATTTGACATTTGCACAAAAGCGGCAACAAATATCAAAGCAAAAAGAACGACCGTCGCTGTAATGCCTATAAACACTTCTACAGATAACAATCTTTTGTCTGCCTGTTCTTTTTGCTTAATCATCTCAAGCAAATTGTTCTCTAATTCTTTGTTGTAATTATCCATTGTAACTACCTCCCCACATAATAAATCATTAACACTGATGCCGAGAACATCACAAAGTTCAAGCATAATAGACGAGTCGGGCAGAGATTTGCTCGTCTCCCATTTGGAGATGGCT
>JAZRKL010000117.1:0-11905 GCA_045646265.1 Faecousia sp. | reverse complement strand
TGGTCAAAATCTTCGATTTTGACCGGAGGGGTTGTCAAAAACACGACAATCCCCCAGTCAAAAATCAGAGATTTTTGACAGCCCCCTTTACACAAGGGGGCCTTAGGCGTATGGAATTCGTAAGATAAACGATCATTTACCGTCTGAAAAGGAGTGTATTTATGGAAGCGATTAAGTTGGCGGGTTTAGAGCCTGCGTCTGTTTTTGGGTATTTTGAAAAGCTGTGTTCCATGCCCCATGGCAGCGGTAATACAAAGATCATCAGCGATTATCTGGTTTCCTTTGCCAAGGAACAGGGAATTCGGTATATTCAGGATGAATTGAACAATGTTTTGCTTTTCCAGGAGGGCACCTGCGGTTATGAGGACCATGCACCGGTAATCCTGCAGGGTCATATGGATATGGTCTGTGAAAAGGATACCAATTGCCCCATTGATATGGAAAAAGAAGGTCTGGATGTTGCCCACGACGGCCAGTGCGTCTATGCCAAGGGTACCACTTTGGGTGGTGATAACTGCATTGCCGTTGCTTATGCGCTGGCTCTGCTGGCAGACAAGACCATTCCCCATCCCCCTCTGGAGGTGATCATCACCGTGGATGAGGAAACCGGTATGTACGGTGCTGCGGGAGTGGATCTTTCTATGCTGCGCAGCCGTACGCTGATCAATCTGGACTCCGAGGATGAGGGTATCTTTACAGTTTCCTGCGCCGGTGGTGCCAGAGGCACTATCAGGCTGCCGGTAGAGCGCCACGCGGTCTATGGCCCCTGTGTCCGTTTGACGGTAGAGGGACTGCAGGGCGGTCACTCCGGTGTGGAGATCCACAAGAACCGGGCCAATGCCAACAAGGTCATGGGCGAACTGCTGAGCCGTATCCAGAAGCTGATGCCTTTGTGCATTACCAAGCTGGAGGGCGGCGCCAAAGATAATGCCATTCCCCGTTCCTGCCAGGTGACCATGGTTGCCATGGGTATGTATATTGAGCGGATCAATGACATTACCGCAGAGTTGGAGAAAGAGATCCGGGAGCAGTATGATGAGCCGGAGGTTCGGATCTACGGCGACGATGTGGATGCACTGGGTGGAAACGCACTGACCACTCAGGACACCGCCAAGGTGATTGCTCTGCTGTGTGCCGCGCCCAATGGCGTACAAGCTTGGAGTCAGGACATTGAAGGCCTGGTCCAGACCAGCTTGAATCTGGGCGTGGTGAAGCTGGATGATTCCCTGCGGATGACCTTTGCTGTCCGCAGTTCTGTAAATCAGGAAAAGCGGGATCTGCTGAACCGTCTGGCAGAACTGGCCAAATTCTATGATGCGGTGTATAGCGAAACCGGTAATTATCCGGCATGGGAGTACAAGAAGGATTCCGTGCTTCGTGACACCATGGTCAGCATCTATAAGAGAATGTTTGGCAAGGATCCCCAGGTGGTTGCTATCCACGCGGGTCTGGAATGCGGCCTGCTCAGCGAAAAGCTGCCGGGGCTGGATTGCGTTTCCATCGGCCCTGACATGCATGATATTCATACCAGCCGTGAAAAGCTGGAGATCGAATCCACCCGCAGAACCTGGGAGTTCCTGCTGGAAATTTTGAAAGCGCTTTAATTATAATCCCCTCTGTTGCGGCAATCGCAACAGAGGGGATTCTCTTTTACTTGTGCAGGCTCTTTCTTGCTTTGCGCATGGCGATGATGCGGTTCATTTCGTTGTAGACGATCATGTAGCCCTCGTCCACGCCCATACCGGGCTTTGCCAGGATCTGCACAGGCTGGGTAGCCATTGCGCAGTGGACACAGACCTGTGCGGAGCGGTCGGTCTCGTTGCAGGTACCGCCCTGATATGCGCCGATGCCCTTTTCCTTGCAGTACAGAACTGCCTCGATGGTGTTGTTGATGCCGCCCAGGTCGGGAGTCTTGATCTGGACCATGTGACCTGCCTTGTTATCAGCGAACAGCTTGATGTCTTCCAGCGTGTTGCACCATTCGTCGGCGACCAGCTCTACATCACAGCCTCTTGCGTCCAGCTCTGCGGTCAGACCTGCCAGTGCCTTCATCTGGGTAGGAACGTCTACATCGCAATCCATGGGACCCTCGATACGCAGATGGAAAGGCTTTGCGATTTCACCCAGCTTTTCGATGTAGTCGGCCATAGCCTTATAGTTGGTGTTGCCAAATGCAGCACCGATGGTGCCATAAACGTCAATGTGGAATACGGGCAGGTAAGTTTCGTCGGTGCGGTTGGCCAGAATGCGATCCCGCAGCCATGCCACATACTCTGCCAGCTTTTCGCCATTGCGGCCCAGCTTTTCGTCGATGTTGTTGATCAGTGCGTGGGGAAGCACCTGTGCGCCCTTGATGATCATCTTGTCGGAGTTGTTGTAGCGGTCATCGCCGGACTGGGTGAAGATGTCGATTGGAGCCTCGGAAACGGTGCAGCCGTATTCGTCGGCAACGACCTCGCACATCAGGCGGCCGGTTGCTTTTGCGACGGCATCCAGAATGGCCTGGGACATACCGTAGCGGATAGCGGTGTGCAGCCGCTTGCCGTTTACCTGAATGGCTTCCATCATAGCACACAGACCACGGAAGTCATCGGCTTCCTTGCCTACCAACTGGGGCTTGATGTACTGGTCGATCACAGGAATGAAGTCGCTGGCAAGGAACAGGGGATCACGTCCGCCTGCGCCGGAGTACTGTACAGCAGCGCAGTCGCCGAAAGCGATCTGTCCGTCTTCCAGAACCAACATGACAGAGATGGACTCACCGGCCTGGCGGATGGAACGGAAGCCTTCGGTCACGGGCGCACCCACATAGAAGATGCCGTCGTGGCCTGCGCCTGCCTTGATGGCACGCTGATCGTCAAAGTAGAAGCCGGTACGGCCGGGGGAGCAAATAACATCTACGATTTTCATAATATAAATCTCCTTAAAAACACTCTAAAGTGTGTCATTCTGAGGCCCTTGGGCCGAAGAATCTCCGGTTTTCAATATTCCGGAGATCCTTCGCTTACGCTCAGGATGACATGATAAAAATTAATACTTAGGTCTGCCAACAAGGCGGCCCTTGCCGATGGCATACACGTCGTCAATGACCATCTGGAAGGATGCCTTCCGCTTTTCGGCTACGGCACGCTCGTTGATCTTGGACGCATGGAAGTCCTTCAGTTCCTGATCAAAGGGCAGGTGACCGGGATTCAGAATACGCACAGCGCCTTCGTTGTCACGGCAGGGCAGCATCAGACCGGCATTGGCACGGCAGGGAGCAAAGGGAACATCCAGAACACCTGCTTCCACACCGCGGCAAACACCCACGGCAATGTCACCGTTACCCAGCTCGAAGCACTTGTCCACGATTGCACGGGTCTCCCGACGGATGATCTCTTTCTCGTCTTCCAGACGAACATCGGTGAAGGTCTGGTCAGAGAGCATGTTGACCACCTGCTTGGTGCAGCGCAGGCCCTGGGCATTGGCTTCCATGGTGGGGATGCCCACAGCTTCATGGGGAGTCTTGACGATGACCTTGGTGGCCTTACTCAGGGCAGCGATCAGGCTGCCGGAGGAGATAACACCGAATGCCTTGGCTTCGTCGGCGGGGAAGCCGCCCATCCACTGGTGCAGAACGGTGGTGACGACTACATCCTTGTTGCCGTACTTGTGCAGGTACTCGTCGGTCAGCTCTTCCAGTGTGCGGATGGCAGCGATATCCTGCACCAGATTGCCGCACTGACCGTAACCGACGGTAATGTTCTTAACACCCTGCTCTGCGGCCAGCAGTGCTTCGATGATCGCCGCGGCATGGGAAATACAGGGGGGAACCAGAGTGCCGGTGAGAGGACCGTAGGGTTCACGGTTGATGGCAACACCCATCTCTTCGTACAAGCCGGTGAGGCGGTCAACGTACTGCCAATCACGAATGGTACGCTCCATGGGGATATTCTTGCAGTAGGGAAGGTTGTAGGAAATGCCGCCGCCTTCGTAGCTGGTGAAGCCGCCTGCTAAGGCAACTTCGGCCAGAAGTCTGGCATCAGGGGTACCGTGGCGGACCTGTACAGGGGTATTAACGCTTTCGACCACACGGCGGCAGCCGGCAACACCGTGGTTAACAGCGGGGAAGCCATTGAGCATAGCACGGCCCAGACGGATGGACTCGGCGATGCCATTTTCTGCTTCGGCATAGCGGTTCTGTCGGGTGTAGCTGTCGATGGTGGTGGGCAGCAGGTCAGCTTCGCCCTGATCCTGCAGATACTGCATCAGCTTGATATGTTCTTCAATGACAGGAACACCGGCACGGGGCTGAACCAGCGTTTTGCCTGCGTTCTTTGCATCTACCAGTTTCTTGGAGAACAGGCGGGACTCGGGCATTGCCTTGTGATAGGCAACAGCTTCTTCCAGGTCTACATCCTTGCCGGTGGGCCACTGGGTCAGAACTTCACGGCGCAGATTTTCAAATTCATTGTCGGAAATACGCTTATTCTGAATGTCCATGGTATTCAAGCTCCTTTTTCATTATTCGAAGTGCCGCTGCCGGGTAATGGGAAGAAAGCAGGCCCATGGCGGCTAAGATATAGCTTCTGTCAACCCACACATCTGCGGTCTTGGGCCGCAGAGAAGCGGGGTGCCTGGGATCAAAGAGGGCATGGGAGGCGATCTGTTCTGTTCGTTTGGTGTGGATCAGACTGCCGCCGGTGACCACGATCTGCTTGACCTTGGTCAAATTTTTGCCGGATTGCACATAGGTAAGGCCCATCATGGTATAGGTCTCTTCTATGGTGCCTGCGTGGCGGGTCACTGCTTCGGCAATGGCAGAGGATGCCAAAGCAAAGTCCAGCGATTCCAGTTCCGTATCATCGTTGGGGACGGTGTCGGTATGTTCTTTCAGATACTCTACCAGTTCCGTTACCCGTTCTTTGGAAAGACCGGAAAGTTTGCTGACGGTATCCAGTCCTGCTGCGTCCACGATGCCCTGGATGCTGTAGCGCATGCCGATATCGCCTTCCACGGTACGCTTGGCAAAAGGCTCGGGCAGTCCTTTGTATACAGTGTTCATGTGTTCGGGCATGCCGTCGGCAATGGAATAGACATCGGTGGTAGCGCCGCCCACATCCACTGCGATCAAATCACCGATGCCGCTTTCACTATCACAGCCTTGACTTAAAAGCTCCATGGCCTGCAGTACGGCAGAGGGGGTGGGCATCATAATATCCGAAAGCAGGGCGCTGGCCTTGGAAAGACCTTTGGCCTGTACGATCCGGTTCAAAAACAGCTCCCGGATCTGCTTTTGAGTGGCTTCGATTTGCAGTGTGCCAAATTTAGGCATCACATTGGGGCATATATAGGTTTCGTAATCCTTTAAGATCCGCTGGCACTCCCTTGCGGCAGTGCGGTTGCCGGCAATGATGATGGGAAAATCTCCCTTCAGCTGCGCCAGCATCCGGGCATTGCCTAAAATGCATTCGGTGTTGCCACCGTCGGTGCCGCCTACCAGCAGGAAAATATCCGGATTCTGAGCCTTGATATCTTCCAAATCGTCTTCTGTTAACTGGAAGGCATAAACACCGACGACTTTGGCACCCGCGCCCAGGCTGGCAAGGCGGGCAGCTTCGCCGGTCAGCTCCGGGACAAGGCCACTGGTGACCATCCGTAGACCGCCCGCGGCAGAAGAACAGGCATAACATTCATCAAATGTCAGCTTGCCGGTTTTGGCTTCCAGCTGAGCAAGTGCATTTTGCAAACCGTCGTTGATGTCCGTTTGGACGGTAGTGTAAGCCGCTGTCGTACCCAGAACCGTTTCTGCATCCAGGTCGACGGCGGTCAATTTGGTATATGTAGAACCGAAGTCAATTAGGAGAACAGCTTTCACTGCTGCTCACCGTCCATATTCAGCAGCTCACGGAGTGCTTCAATGGTGGTCTCGGGTGCGGTTCCGGGAGGAAACGCACGGTCAAAGCCCATGTCCTTAAAGCGCTTTTCCACGTCCTCGAACTTCTGCTTGCCGATAACAATGTTGCCGCCGACTACCAGAGGAATACCCTTGAGACCTGCTTCATCGCATTTTTCACGCATGCCGCGGCAATCCAGCTCACCCTGGCCGTAGAGGGAGGAAACCACGATCGCATCCGCATCGGACTCAATGGCGGCTGCGATGTACTCTTCCTGGGAAACCATAACACCCAGGTTCACGACCTCGAAACCTGCCTCGGTAAAGGCATGGTAGAGAATCTTGTTACCTACCGCATGGACATCCGCGCCGATAACGCCGATGACCAGCACTTTCTTTTCACGCTTTTCCATGATGCACCTCACTGTGAACAGTAAATTTTGTATTGTGCTATATCTATATAGTATAATTGACTAGTCTTTTTGTCAAGACAGATTTCACCTTTTTATGAAGAAACGCCCTGCATTGGCAGGGCGTTTTCTATGGATGTTTCAGGAAGTAAACAAAGCAGGTGGCTGACAGAAGATCAGCACTTCCACCGGGAGAAAGATTTTGCCGAATAAAAGCATTATCCAGGTCTTCCAGGATATCCTGTGACGGGTAGGGGTTGCGATGCAATAGCACCTGGAGAACGCTCTGGATCTGGGCACAGGCAGCCATGCCGCCCCGCTTGATAAGATTGGTGTCCCAAGTGGTGGAGATAATG
The DNA here is from genome assembly GCA_045646265.1 of Faecousia sp. Taxonomy (GTDB): domain Bacteria; phylum Bacillota; class Clostridia; order Oscillospirales; family Oscillospiraceae; genus Faecousia. The sequence continues at coordinate 5,264 of JAZRKL010000117.1, read as the reverse complement.
TGCAGCAATGTGGCACAAAGGGTGTCGTTAAAGGAATGACCTTTTTGAAGTCCGTCCTCCAGGACGGGCAGACCAACTTGAAAAACGGCAGGGAAGCCTGCTTCTGCCTGCCCACGGGCGCCTGTGATACCATACCGGGCGAACAGCTTTTCACCGTGGGTAACGGGTCGGTCCATATATTCGTAATCTTTTCTCACAATGCCCTTTACCATGGCTGCAGAAAGCCGGCTGAGTGTGGTGATATCTTCCCACTGCTGTGGCATGACCATAGCGGCCGCCCCGCAGAGAATGCCCAAGCTGAAGATGGCACCCTTGTGGGTGTTGACACCACCGGTGGCCTTCAGCATGGTTTGCTCAGCTTCCAATCCTGCCTGCCGCAGTTTTTCGAACACCGCCACAGGATCATTGCTCCGCAAGCCGATATTCGCACAGCGGCGGAAGTAGGACCATAAAACAGCGGAAGAACGCAAAAACAGCATCAAATCCATATCGGTGTGGCTGCCGTTGTTGCTTCTGTCCACAAGTCCCGGTTTCGGTGTGGCATAGACTTCGCACAGTAGACTTTGTACCGCCAGACGGGAGATTTCTTCCGCAATGCCGTCTTCTAAAAGCGTCATTGCTTTTTGATACAATGCGTCTACGCTGTGAATGCGGCTGCGTCCACAGATGGCTGCGTCCTGATCGCACAGAAGACACTTGCGCCGGAAAAAACCGAGGGATTCTCTATCCAGCTTTTTTCCGTTGGGGGTCAGCACATCGATATCAAAGACCCGTCCGCCGGCAGTTCTATCTTCCAGGTATACGGCGGCCCTTTTGATGGCTTCGGCTGGCCCATCCACACAGAAAAAAGCCTCCCAACCGGCAGCGGTGCAGCGCTGCTCCCAGTGGAGAATCGTCCACTGCCGTAACTGCTGTTTTAGCAGGCGACATCCTAGTTGAAATCCATTTTCAATCAGGGCAGAAGCTTTGTCCGGACCGGGTATATTCAGCGTGAAGCAGATAAGGGGAACGGAGAACGCTTCCAGCAATTCTTTCTGACGGTGAACACGTTGCTCCCGTGCGTCCAATATTTCAGACAAAGAATGTTCCATATCAAAGCCAACCGGGCCGCTGCCGCTGGATGTCCAGCTTTTCCAGAATCTCATCAGATTTTTCGCCCACACAGCCAACCAGCAGATACCGGCGCTTAAACCGGTCATACATAAAATGATGCATCAGACGGAAATTCTCCACCTGCGAGGTGTTGCTTACATGGATTCGGGGACCGTTGCATTTGTGGATCTTGTCGCCTACACTGATATGGTGATCATCCACATATGTGATCGGGAGATTCTGGGCAATCACGTCCTTTACCTTGGCTTCCAACTCTTCAATATCGAAGGAAGGCTTGGTTTCCGGGAAGTAGATGGCAAAGCCGTGCTTCACGTCATCGTGGCCGCAGCGCTCCATGTCAAATTTGTCCATGTACATTTCGCAGAGGTCTTCCGCGGTGTGCGCCATCAGACGGTAGTGCAGAGTCTTGTAAACTTCCTTTTTGATCTCATCCGGTTCCGGACCAAAGAGGGTGGGTCGGGAGATCAATACCTGCTCGCCCACGCCGATGAGAATGTTGGCATTGGCACCCAGCAGGGGATATACCAGATCAAAATGCTCCACAACCACACGGCGGCCCTTGTCCAATGCTTCAGCAATGGCATCGGCCAGGACACTCATCTGGGTAAAGCCGTTTTCAAAGCGGATATCCACATGGTAGGTATGGGGAGAAAAGAAGGCAAAACCATTGTCCTGCTCCAACAGGGGCAGGGGACGGACATAGACACCGTTGTCGTCGTTGGTCAGCTCCAATCCGGGGAACATGCCGCGGATCAGCGCGCTTTTACCGGAACCGGCATCGCCGATGACACCGATGAGCTTATCGTTGGGGGACAGATACATTTGTGCCAGCTGCTGGCCCAGAGCGAACATACGGTTGTGGCCACGGGGTGCATAGTAGCTGCTTACAATGTGAGTGGGTCTGCGTTCAGCCATGGATTTTTCCTCCTTGGGTCAAATATCGGTAAGTGGTTTCGGGCACCATGGCCCGGATATCTTCATTACGGTCCAGCGCTGCACGGGCAGCACTGGCACTGACAGGGGTATTTCCGGCTTCCAGCCGGGGGATCTCCACCAATGTAACATGGTGAAGATGCTCCCTTAACGCATCGTTGTATTGGGCGGTCATGGGGGAGAATGGCTCGGTTCCCACATAGCGGTGGGTGATACCGAAACGGGGCACAAAGTATTTTTCAAAGATTTCGATATCCAGCTTGCAGTGGACCTGCGCAGCCAAATCCCTGTCTTTGAGAAAATATGTTGGGAAGGTGGCACTGGAAATCAGATACGGGCCGGTGGGCAGTACCGTCACATTAGGAAGATCTGCCGTCCCCAAACGCACCATTTCCATTCGATCGTCAGCCGAAAAACGGCTTTGATCCTCCGACAGTACAAAAATATACACATGGTCACATTCTTTGGCAGCTGTTTCCACCAGATACCGATGGCCCAATGTAAAGGGATTACAGTTCATAACCGCAGCACCGATTTTCCGGCCCGGTACGGCCTGGGGCAGTGTGTCGAGAAAACTGCGGATGCCGCCGCGTTTGTCTTCCATCAGAAGCACGGTATCTGTCCGGGCAATTGGGTAGAAAAAGATACTCTCGAACAAATGCCGGTTTTCCGGTTTGGTGTATAGAAACAGGTGTTTATAGCCTACCGAAAAGGCATCGGCACGAAGCCGGGAAATGACCACTGCCGTCAGATCCTCTCCACGATGCTCCGGATGTACCGCAATGCACTTGAGAAGATTTCCTTTTCGGGAACCGGTGGCGATCAGTTGTTCTTGCTCCCATACGGTCACGGTTTGTTCTGCATCCCGGTCCGGAGTCAGTCCCGCACGGGTAAGCAGTTCTTCCCATTGGGTACCGGTGCTGAAACGCAGGGACGTATTTGGCCGAATTTCCATACTCTCTCACCTCGTTACTGTCTATTATACATAAAGTTTTCCCGGATGCAAATAAAAAGATTGCAATTGTGATAAAAGTTATATACAATTGTTATAGTACAATCATTGGTTGAAAGGGGTAGATTGTTTTGGAGATTGTGAAAAGTGCTTCTGCCGGCACTGTGGAGTCCAGCGATGTGTATGTGCAGATCGAGCCTGCGCAGGGTCTGGACATTCAGTTGGAATCGGTAGTGTATAACCAGTTTGGTGATGCTATCCGGGAAGTGGTGACAGAAGTTCTGCATGAGCAAGGCATAGAAAATGCCGCTGTGCGGATCGTAGACCGTGGCGCATTGGAGTGCGTCATCCGTGCCAGAGTGGAAACTGCTGTTCTGCGGGGAAAGGGAGATGCCTGATGCGAAGAAGTATGCTGTTTTTGCCGGGCAATAACCCCAATATGCTCATCAACGGCAACTGTTTGGGTGCTGATGCTGTGATCTTCGATTTGGAAGACGCGGTTGCTCCGGCTGAAAAGGATGCGGCCCGGATCCTTGTGCGCAATACCATGCGCTATATGGATTTCCGCGGCTGTGAAATGATCGTACGTATTAACTCCGTAGATACGGCTTACTGGAAAAAGGATATGGATGCGGTGGTTCCCCAAAAACCGGGCATGCTGCTGCTCCCCAAGACCGGCTGTGCCGCGGATATTCTGGAAGCTGACGCTTATCTGACAGAACTGGAAAAAAAGCTTGGGTTCGCACCCAATACCGTTGGGCTGATGGCACTGATCGAGACGGCTATGGGCGTAGAGAACGCCTTTGCTATCGCCACCGCCGCAAAGCGTGTTAGGGCGCTGTTTTTGGGTGCGGAGGATCTGACAGCCGATCTGCAGTGCAAACGCACCAAGGAGGGGCGGGAAATCGAATATGCCCGTACCCGGCTGGTAGTTGCCGCACGGGCAGCCGGTATTGCCGTGTATGATACCCCCTTTACCGATGTCAATGACGACGAGGGCATCTGGATCGATGCCCGTTATGCCAAAGCCCTTGGCTTCAACGGCAAGGCATCTATTTCTCCCAGACATGTGGAAGCGATCAACAGCGTGTTTAGTCCCACAATGAAAGAAATCGAATATGCCTATGAGGTGATGGACGCTATTGAACTGGCCAAGCAGCAGGGTAAGGGTGCCATTGCCCTTCACGGCAAGATGATAGATGCACCCATCGTGGCCCGGGCCCAGCAGACCATTGCGGCTGCGGAAGCACTGGGAATCAGAAGGGAGGAAGCATGATGAATAAGCTGGTTAACTCCATCCGGGAAGCGGTGCGGCTTTCCGGTCTGAAAGACGGCATGACCGTTTCCTTCCACCATCACCTGAGAAACGGCGACTTTGTACTGAATATGGTCATGGAGGCAATCGCTGAGTTAGGTATCAAGGAGCTGACTGTGAATGCCAGCTCTCTGTTCGATGCCCACGCACCGCTTCTGGGTCATATTGAAAACCATGTGGTGACCACCATTCAGACGAACTATATGGCTTCCGGTCTTGGTCGGGAGATCAGCCGGGGTATTATGGAAAACCCCGTGCAGTTCCGCACCCATGGCGGCCGTCCCAGTGATATCGCCCTGGGCAGAACTCCTATCGATGTGGCCTTTATTGCCGCCCCTACCGCCGATCCCATGGGCAACTGCTCCGGTAAGTACGGTAAGTCCGCCTGCGGCAGCCTGGGCTATGCTTACGCAGACGCGATGTTTGCCAAGAAAGTGGTTGTTATTACTGATAACCTGGTGCCGTACCCCCTCCAGGACTGGTCCATCTCCGAAGACTATGTGGATTTTGTTGTCAATGTAGATGCTATCGGCAATCCTAAGGGCATTGTCTCAGGTACGACCCAAATCACCCGCGATCCCGTTGGCCTGGTGATGGCATCCCACGCAGCCAAGGTCATCGAAGCCTCCGGACTTCTGAAGGACGGTTTCTCTTTCCAAACCGGTGCAGGCGGTGCCTCTTTGGCTGCAGCCAAGTTCTTGAAAGACATTATGCTGCGGGAGAAGATCCAGGGCAGCTTCGGCATGGGCGGCATCACCGGTTACCTGGTAGAAATGCTCCAGGCAGGCTGTTTCCGTCAGCTGATGGATGTTCAGTGTTTTGACCTGAAGGCAGTAGAATCCATCCGTACCGATCCCCGTCACCGTGAGATCTCCGCTATGCAGTATGCAAGCCCCAGCAGCAAAAGCGCAGCGGTGGATAGCCTGGATGTGGTTATCCTGGGTGCCACTG
>JAZRKL010000116.1:0-17948 GCA_045646265.1 Faecousia sp. | reverse complement strand
TGGGGCATGACGGGCTCACCGCACTTGGAGCAAACCGCCACGCTGGGAGCAGCCAGCTTCCAGTTGGAGCCACGGCGCTTATCGCGGCGGGCCTTGGACACTTTACACTTAGGAACAGCCATGGATGACACCTCCTTGGTCAATCTGCTTTCACAGCATACATTCTTGAGATTACTTATCGAGAAGCTGCCGTAAAGCAGCAAAACGGGGATCGAGCTCCTTCTGGCAACTGCAAGGGCCATCGTTCAGGTTTTTACCGCAGCGGCAGCACATACCTTTACAATCGTTCTTGCACAGCAGCTTGGAACCAAAGTTCAGCACAAATACCGTACGAACGATGTCTTCCAAATCGGCGCTGTCTCCCTCCAGAGGGAATACCCATTCGTCTTCGTTTTCTTCATTGCTCAGCTCTGTCACCAGAACCACATCGATGGGATAGTCCGCATCGGCTGTAAAGTCGCTGGCACAGCGGTCGCACACACCGTGAATGGTGGTGTGAAGCTCGCCTGTCATCACCAGCACACCGGCGGTATTGCGTACCGTACCGGAAGCCAGAACCGGCTCATCCACCGGATAACAGGTGCCGTAAAGAAGATCACTCAGATCCACACTGGTCGAAAAAGGAACCGATGCGCCCGGAGTGTCGATAATCTTCGATAGATCCAGAAGCATAGTATCCCCCTCTCGCAATCATGCTTAGATATTATATAGGACAATTTTCCGTTTGTCAAACATTATTTTCGATTTTATTTGGATTTTTTCAAGGTTTTTTCCGTTTAAAATCGCTTATATTGTGTCTTCCTCGCTGCCGATGGTCATGATATCGTAGGGCGTGGTCTGATACACAAAATAATTGAGCCAGTTGGAGAACAACAAGTGGGCATGGCCCCGCCAACGGACCAGCGGCGGCTGGTCAGGATCGTCATCGGGGAAGTAATTTTCCGGCACCGCGATATCCAATCCCAGATCCTTATCCCGCTTGTATTCCTTGTAGAGCGTCTCCGGATCGTATTCCGAGTGACCGGTGACAAAGATCTGTCTGCCCTCTTTGGTCATGGCGGCATAGACACCGGCCTCTTTGGAAGACGCGATCACACGCAGCTCGGAAACCGCTTCGATATCTTCCCGAAGGACAGTGGTATGGCGGGAATGGGGTACCCAGAAAATATCGTCAAAGCCACGGAGCAGAATGGAACGCTTGTAGTCAGCGGTATGAGGATAGACTCCGAACAGCTTTTGCCCCAGAGGGTACTTATTGATACCGTAATGATAGTAAAGGCCTGCCTGCGCGCCCCAGCAGATATGGAAGGTGGAATGAACATTGGTTTTACTCCACTCCATAATTTCGCACAATTCCGGCCAGTAATCCACCTCTTCAAAGGGCATATTCTCCACCGGTGCGCCGGTGATGATCATACCGTCAAATTTCCGGTGCTTCAGCTCTTCAAAGCTCTTGTAGAAGGTCAGAAGATGCTCCTGGGACACATTCTTAGACTTGTGAGAAGTGGTGTGCATCAGCTCCAGATGGACCTGCAGCGGCGTGTTACCCAGCAGACGGGAAAGCTGGGTCTCCGTTGCGATCTTGGTGGGCATCAAATTCAGCACCACGATCTCCAGAGGACGGATCCGCTGACTCACTGCCCGGGTCTCGGTCATGACAAAAATATTCTCCTGCTGCAGCACCGCGGTGGCAGGCAGATCATTTGGAATCTGAATGGGCATTTGGATCCCTCCTTGCAGACAATATTGGTTATATTACTAAAAAATCGGCGATTTGTCAATCACCGCGATTTTCAACGATACACGCCCCTTCTGCCGGCATACAGACTCCGAATCGACATCCTGCCTCTTTCGGTTTTTGCACATAGCGAAAACACAATTATATCTGCATATGCGCAATTTTTTCCGAATCATACCATAAATTTACAATTTCTTTAAACAAATTGTTGAGTTTCTTCTTGAAGTTTAACCTTTTATTTAGTAATATTGTAATATAACATCTGAAATAAGGGCACAAAATCGGCACCAACGACTTATAGAGGCCATAAAGATTCTTGGTGAATTCATCGAAGAGAAGTGCCGGTGTCCTTATGCCTGGTATAAGTGAGCCGTTTGGGAGGAACACAAATGATTGATTTGACCTTGGAAGACTTGAAGCAACTTCTATCAGATGGCAGGCACGCTATGGAGTATGCCTGGAATCACTATGAAGAATTGGCGGCACGGGAAGCAGTATACACCTTATATGGCCCATACGCTAATGAAACCGGTGCTGCCATACCATGGGGATACACGCCAAAGCGTGCAAGAAACTTAACGCTGAAAACACGCAGAAAAAAATATATGATCTACGAACTGGACAGCGAATACAAACTCTTGCGAGTAACGCAAGTGCTTGATTCTGAAAGTATTAATACATATCATTGCTTTGAATTGGAAGGTATCCAGTATGCCTGTCCGTTCTTGCCCAACAAAAAAAGTATAGGGTTTGGTGATGTCATAGCACTTAGCTATAAGGATGAAAAGCCATATTTTTCTGCGTTTCTGGGAAGGAACTCATTATTTGCACACTTCTTGGAGCATGTTTCTCTGGAAAAGGTGCTTATAACCGAATATGCCTATCATCCCGTTTCTAAATACACATTGCATGGATATCTGACTGACCCCGATGCACCGATTGGTGCGCTGAATGCTGCTGCACAACGGTTGTGCTTTGAAGAACAGCCGGTGTATACTGATTTTTCGCAGTGGTTTAGGAAGACAGACTAACGATCTCGGAGAACATAGAAGGGATAAGAAGCCCGTCCCCGTGTCCCCATCGAAAAGCAACAGGTAAAAACACGCACAACAATTCTTTGCAATTCCCTGTGCCAGAAAGGATTGAAATTGCATTATGAAGGGAAACGAACTGATTACAAATATTATCAATACTTTTTTTCATGGCTCGACTCCATCAGCGTTGGTTGAACAGTGTCCCGCTGGCATGATATGGGAGGCAATCAGGCGGGAAGACGCATACGATATTGAAACGCAAGATATCTTAGCGTATCTTTTGCTGCATGAAGATTTTTTTGTCTTGCCTGAGATTCTTCCCGTAATTCAAAATGGCTTGGAACCGGAATTTATCAGAGTAACACCCACAGAATTAATACATAATGGCGAGGATTTTTTTGGGGACTTGGTAAGGCTGGAGCCTACATACCTTGTAAGTTGTGATTTCAAATGGATGATTGCTTTGACAACCGAAAACACAAGGCATGGTACTCAATTATGTGTTATAGTCTACGCAAAGCAGTAAGCCAGACTAACCATCACAGAGGACATAGAAGGGACAAGAGCACCGCCCCCGTGTCCCCTTTTATCAACAATGCATCTAATTTATATGGGAGTAGTAAATATGAAACAGCTTAGCGCAGAAGAATGTATTACACGCATATTAAATGATATTGATAAACGCAGAACTGTTGACTATGCTGACAAGAATTCTGTACGTCGTTATAATGCTGCAATGGACCGGATCATTGAAAGGGCGAATTATATTTGCGACAATTATCCCGGCAAAATGGATTTGTTTACTGCTTTTCTGGATGATCCGGATTATGATATTGCCGCCACATGTACATCGGTATTGTTTGGATTGAATAACGCTACAAAAGAACATAAGTTTGCCGCACTCACATCAGCAAGGCAGTTGTTGTGTCGAGATTTAAATAAAATTCAAGATTTCGCCTGGACGGTTAATATTGAACGCTGGGAAATCCAATTGCAGAAGACAGACTAACGGAATGGACAATAGCGCCGTCCCCGTGTCCCCTGCCGACTGGGCTCCGGTGGCACGGGAGCGCTACTTTGAAATATGGGATGGAATTTAGTATGAAAAAAAGAATTGTACTTTTTGCTCTTCTCGTAATGATCACTCTTTCCTCGTGTATGCGGGCGGGACGTTTTCTTGAATTGGCTTTGTGCGGGGCGTATGCTGTTCCGGGTATGTATCATCACGATTTGAAAGGTGCTGCAAGCCCTGTTACTTTGGAAGAGGACGAACAGGGACGAATCCTGTTCGAGTTTGCACGCCCAAACAGTATAACTGGTGAAAGTGGCACTGCTCTTGTCATCTGTCAGCACATAGATGCTGATTATGTGTATTATTACGAAGATCATTGCTACCTTTACGATTGTGATTCAGAAGAAGATATTGCGTTGTTGAAAAGTCAAAATGACTGGGGATTACCGCTGGATTTTGACAAAATGTCTGTTCGTCCGAATGATATATCATTGGATCTGTTTATTGTGCCGGACAGGTCTCTGGAACGGAAGAACGTCCAGAACGTAATAAAACTGGGACTAACTGGCTTGCATGCGATGTCAATTGAATCATACCTGATTGATGTGAATCCCAACGGCTATGAACTGTATTGGATAAATGCTGTTGCAAATGGGGCCAAAACTTATTACTATGCGATTATCGACACAGATTATAATGTTGCTTTTATGCCGGTAGGGAACCCTATAATCATCCCTGATGAAATCACCGCATTCAAATATGAAAATGGATGGTATTCTTCCAATAAGACAGACTAATAAGACACGGGGGAAGAAAAGAATCGTCCCCTTGTCCCGTTGGGAAGATCCTGTTGGATTTGCATATTGGCTATGGACGATTATTAGCTCATAAAAATGAGGGGAATTCGATATGAGAAAATTACTTGTGGCATTGCTTATCTTGTTTCCTATACTTCTTCCCGGATGCTTTTTTCCAACACAAAGAGTGGATTATAAGTTTTATCAATCTTTTGGTCAAATTGAGATGATTGAGATAGTCGAAGTAATTGATGGAACTGATGATAGCAACTTAATAATGGAGTCCGTCAGTGTATTAGACAAGGAATCGCATCAGGACATAGTAAATCAAATTCACAAAGCTGGTGGAAACTATGTCCTTGAGGGTGCTGTGTTTGAATTAGGTTCATATGTTATCCGAATTACTTACAGTAGTGGTGCTGTTGAGCTAATTGGAGAGTGGAGCTACAGACACATAACAGAAGATAGTCACGTTTGGCGTGGGTGTTATTGGTTTGACGATGGGCAGTTTTCTTCTATCATATCTCAATATATATAGTCCATGGTTTCCGGAGCAAGGCAGAGGCAAGGGCGACAGTTTGCGTGAACCCTAGTCTCACAAATTTCCGTGTCATTCCGAGGCCCTTTCGGGCCGTGGGAATCCGTTCTCCCTCTCCGTCAGCCCTTTGGGCTGCTACCTCTCCCAGTGGGAGAGGCTTTAAGGATGCGGATCGCCACGCCGTCCAAAGGCTGCTCGCAACAGCAGTTTTGATAGTCTTCTGCCCGCAGGGGGGATCTCCCCTGCGGGTGCAAATTTTATATCCGCTAAAACACAAGCAAAAATTCAATCACATTAATTTTATCCGAATTTTAATATCTTTTCTCTTGTTTACAGAAAAGCCATTCATTATAATAAACAGTAGTGTATAATAGCAGTGTACTTTCCGGGAACAGAATCAAGGAGGTCCTATGGCAAACAAAATTTCGAGCAACAATTCTTTTGAAAAGGTCGCTACTTTTATTGTCGATAAGCGAACACTGTTTTTTCTGCTGTACATATTTGCGTTGATCTTCAGTGTATTTTCCATGGGATGGGTAGAGATTGAAAACGACGTTACCGCCTATCTTTCCGAAGATACCGAGATCCGGCAAGGTCTGGAAGCAATGAATGCCAACTATGTAACACCGGGCACCGCACGGATCATGGTTTCCAACATCACACTGGACACCGCTTGGAATCTGAACGACAAGATTTCAGCAATCGATGGTGTTGTCATGTCTGCCTTTGACGGGACAGAAACCACCTACAAAGACACCGCCGCCCTTTATGATGTTACCTTTACCAACGGGCCGATGGCGGAAGATACCATTGCAGCTCTGGATGCCATCCGTCAGCAGCTCAGCGGGTATGATTTTTGCGTAGACTCCACCGTGGGTTACAACGAAAATGACATGTTGATGGATGAAATGGTAGTCATTGGCATCGTAGCCTGCATCATCATGCTTGTGGTTTTAACACTGACTTCCCGCAGTTACGCGGAAGTGCCTGTGCTACTGCTGACCTTTGGCGCCGCTGCGGTGTTGAATATCGGAACGCATTTTATCTTCGGCAAGATCAGCTTCATCTCCAACTCCGTTGCCGTAGTGCTGCAGCTGGCACTGGCTGTTGACTATGCCATTATTCTGTGTCACCGGTTTACCGATGAGTTTGAAACCAAAGACGCCCGCACCGCCGCCATCTCGGCATTGAGCAAGGCCATCCCGGAAATCTCCGCCTCCTCCCTCACTACCGTTTGCGGATTCATTGCCCTAAGCTTCATGAAATTCTCCGTGGGCATGGATATGGCCAAGGTACTGATTAAAGCGATTCTTCTCAGCCTGTTCTGCGTATTTACGTTGATGCCCGGCCTTTTGGTTCTGTTCGCGCCTTTGATGCAGAAGACCCGCCACAAGAAGCTCCTTCCCAACATCACCTTCCTTGGCAAATTCGCCGTAAAGACCCGCCGGATCCTGCCTCCCATTTTCCTTCTGGTTCTGGTGGGTGCGTTCATTCTGTCCAATCAGTGTCCCTACTGCTACAGCTTCAACGATCTGAAAACCGCCAAAATGACCGAACGGCAGCATGCTTATTTCCAAATTAAGGATCATTTTGGTGTCAGCAACATGGTAGCTGTTTTGGTGCCTGTAGGCGACTACGAAGCAGAGATGGCTGTACTGGACGAACTGGAAATGCAAAGCGAAGTCAATTCCGTCATGGGTCTTGGCAACATTGAAGCGCTGGGTGGTTATAAGCTTACCGATTCTCTGACCCCCCGTCAGCTTTCGGAGTTGATCGGTCTTGATTATGAAGTGACCCAGGCTCTGTACGGTCTGTACGCTGTGGAACAGAGTCAATACGGCGAAATTCTGGATGCGGTAGAAAACTACCGGGTTCCCCTCTTTGACATGTTCCTGTTTTTGAAGGATCAACTGGAGAATTACAACATCAATCTGGGCGGTGCCGATATGGCCGAAATGCAGGACATGCTTGGCCAACTGGATACTGCCAAGAACCAGATGCAAAGTGAGCATTACAGCCGCTTTGTCATGTACCTAAATCTGCCGGAAGAAAGCGATGAGACCTTCGCTTTCCTTTCCAAAGCCAGAAATATCATTGGTAAATACTACGAAGATGATTATTACCTGGTAGGTAACTCCACCAGCTGCCGTGACCTGTCTGCTTCCTTTGCAACGGACAATCTGATGATTTCTATCTTGTCCGCACTGTTCGTGATCCTGGTGCTGCTGTTTACCTTCCAGTCAGCCGGTCTGCCGGTGCTGCTGATTCTGGTAATCCAGGGCAGTATCTGGATCAATTTCTCCTTCCCCACCATTACAGGTACTCCCCTGTACTTCCTTGGTTATCTGATCGTCAGTGCCATCCAGATGGGTGCCAATATCGACTATGCCATTGTGATCTCCAGCCATTACCAGGAGCTGAAGTCACATATGCCCCACAAGAAGGCCATCGTGGAAGCTTTGAACGCTTCCTTCCCCACCGTTTTCACCTCCGGCATTATGATGGCATCCGCCGGTCTGCTGATCGGTAATCTCTCCGCACAGCCTGTGGTGTCCATCATGGGTACCTGCATTGGCCGCGGCACCATCGTCTCCATTATTCTGGTACTGTGTGTTCTGCCCTCCATTCTGGTGCTGGGCGACTCCATCATCGAACGCACACGCTTTAAGATCAAGGGCGTTCAGCCGCAGGTCCAATCCACCACCGGCACAGTCTTTGTCAAGGGCCGTGTCAGAGGTTATATCAGCGGCATGGTGGACGCGGAGATCAACGGTCTTCTCCGGGGTGAAATGAATGCTACCGTTTCCACTGACAGCGAAGTACAGCCAACGGAAGAGGATACAACTGAGGAAGGCGGTGATGTTCGTGCGTAAACGTTTGGTTTGTGTGATCCTTTGTGTGATTTTGATTCTGAGCAGTGCGCTGAGCGTCAGCGCACTGGAGCAAAAGGACATCTATTACATTCTGAACACCGAACGGTTTCTGGAATTCGCTGAAAACTGCCGTCTGGACAGCTACAGTGAAGACCTTACCGTTATGCTGTGCAGAGATATCGATTTGAGCGGTACCGGTTTTACCGGCATTCCCATTTTTAACGGAATCTTCGAAGGCAACGGCCACACCATTGCGGGTCTGCAGTTGGACGCAGAAGGCTCCATTACAGGTCTGTTCCGCTATCTGACAGAAACAGCCATTGTTCGGGATCTGCGCATTATGGGCTATGTAACACCCGATGGCACAGCAAACACAGCAGGCGCCCTTGCCGGAAATAACGCAGGCACCATTGAAAACTGCAGCTTTGAAGGCAAGGTAACTGCCAACGACAATGTGGGCGGTCTGGTGGGCATCAATCAGCTTACCGGCATCATTTCCCAGTGTAACGTTTCCGGAATTGTGAACGGTCATCACTTTGTTGGCGGTATCGCCGGCAATAACTATGGTGTTATCAAGAATTGTGAAAACCATTCTCTGGTCAACACCACCATTGAGCAAAATGATGTGGATCTGGAGGACATTACCCTCGATTCCATCCTCAACTCCGAATCCGCCGTCAACGTCACGGATATCGGCGGCATCTGCGGCACCGGTTCCGGTGTGATCCGGGATTGCAAAAATTACGGAAGCATCGGCTATCCGCAGATGGGTTTTAATGTCGGCGGCATTGCGGGAAGCTGGAGCGGTTATCTTTATCGGTGTGAGAACCATGGCAGCGTAGACGGCCGCAAAGAAGTTGGCGGTATTGCGGGCCAGCTGGAACCGGCTGTCAGTATCCTCTACGAGGAAGATACCTTGCAGACCCTGCAGCAGCAGATGGATACCATGTCTGGCCTGACCAGCGGAGCAGGTGCTCATATTCAAAGCGGTTCCAATGCTCTGGGTGCCCAGGGCCAGAATATCGAGAAGCAGATGGAAGAAGCACAGAAAGCGCTGGATATTCTGATACCGGACGAGGACGATCCCACCCCTCCGGATCCTGATTCCATTCTTGCGGCGCAAAATGCTTTGAGCAGCAGCTTTTCTGAGATCAACTCCTCCTTAAACAGCATCATCGCCATCAGCGAGAATACCCTCACCACCTTGAATCAGGATATTCAAGGTATCTCCAATCAAATGAACGCCATCAGCGGCACCATCGGCAACGCGTCCGAAAACCTCGGTGGCCGCATTGCGGATGTTTCCGATGCGGATACCGACAATGATGTAACCGCAAAGATTCGCCTTTGCAATAACCTTGGGAATGTAAACGGCGATTGGAATGTCGGCGGCATTGCCGGTGCTATTGCTCTGGAAAACGATCTTGATCCGGAATCCGACCTGATGCTGGTAGGAAATTCTTCGTTGAATTATGACCTGCAGCTACGCTCCGTCATCACTGAATGCAAAAACCAGGGCACTGTATATGGCAAAAAGCAGAACATCGGCGGCATTGCGGGTCTGGTTTCTATGGGACTTGTAAAGCAGTGTGTCAATACCGCTTCCATTGAAGCTGCTGCCGCAGACTATACCGGCGGCATTGCAGGCAGCAGTATCGGCCGTATTCGTCAATGCAGCGTAAAATGCGCCATTTCCGGGGAGACCTATACCGGCGGTATTGCGGGTACCGCCACCACCGTCACCGATTGTCTTTCCATGATTCTGTTGGAGGAACACGGTGAAAAGGCCGGCGCAGTTCTGGGTGATTCCGATTATTCCGAACTGCAAAACAACTATTACCTGCCCCTTGGTAATGACCCCGGCGCTATTGACGGGATCAGCTATGCAGCTCAGGCCGAACCTCTTAGCGAACGCAAATTCTTCCAGCAGGATTCCCTTCCCGATGATTTCCGAAATGTGGCTGTGACCTTCCAATATGATGAAGACACCAGCCACCGTCGTATTGTTCCCTTCGGCACTACGATGACAGAAAAAATGCTGCCTGCCATCCCCAGGGAACACGGTCGGGATGCCGTTTGGGTGGGCGATGTGCAGCCGGGCGAGCCAATTCTCTTCAATGCTACATTTACCATTGTAAAACCCGGCTATCTGCAGACATTGGAAAGTGACTTAAAGGCATCCGACACGCTGCCCGTACTGTTGGCGCAGGGACAGTTCTCACCGGACGCCGTATTCACTGCCCGTGCACAGGACGATTCCGGCGCTCTGGCATCCTATCTGTTGGAAATCCCCAACAGTAAGTCCTCCGTCAAGCTCCGCTGTATCCTGCCGACGGGCACCAGCGCTGACCGCATCCTGCTCTTGGTTCAGACTGACAGCGGCTGGCGGGAAACAGAATTCTCCGTCAGCGGAAGCTATCTGGTCTTTGACGCTCCGGAAAACATCCGTGCTCTGCGGATCAAAGAGATCCCTGTGGACTACTCCCCCTATATTCTGGGCGGCAGCGCTGTGGCGGCACTTACGGTTTTGACCGTTGCCACTTCCCTGATTCTGCGCAGAAAGAAAAGAAAGAAATCTTAAATCAGCAAAGGGTGCATCAAAAGATGCACCCTTTGTTCTATTCCTGCCTTTACGGACATACTATTGACCAAACCGTGACAAGGAGGCAGGCTATGGATAATCTTTATGCCGACATCGCTGCCAGAACCGGCGGCAACATTTATATCGGTGTGGTAGGGCCGGTGCGTACCGGCAAATCCACCCTTATCAAGCGAATCATGGAAAAACTGGTGATCCCCAACATTGAGGATCCCTACCGGGCTGAGCGTGCCAGGGATGAGCTTCCCCAAAGCGGCTCCGGCAAGACCATCATGACCAGCGAACCCAAATTTGTGCCGGAAGAGGCCGTAGAGATTTCCCCCGACGGCACCGCAAAGCTGCGCATCCGCATGATCGACTCCGTAGGCTACATGGTCGATGGTGCCGTTGGTGCTTACGAAGGTGACGCTCCCCGGATGGTGGCAACCCCCTGGTATGACTATGAGATTCCCATGACCGAAGCCGCGGAGCTGGGAACCAAAAAGGTCATGGATGAGCATTGCTCCATCGGGCTTGTGGTGACCACCGACGGCACCATTACCGATATCCCAAGAGCGGACTACATCCAGGCGGAAAACCGCGCTATCCAGGACATGAAGGCCACCGGGAAACCTTTTCTTGTGGTCATCAACAGCCGCAATCCCCACGCAGATGCCGCACGGGCCGTAAAAGAACATCTGAAAACCGTCCATGGTGTCGAAGCCATGATCGCGGATTGTCAGGCAATGGAGCTGGAGGATATCGGGTCGCTGCTGTCGCAGCTTTTGTACGCATTTCCAATGAAAGAGCTGCAGGTATTTCTGCCCCGCTGGATGGATGCGTTGGAATGGAGCCATGCGGTGAAGGATGCGCTGAGCAAGCTGCTTTTGCAGCTCAGTGCAGAAATCAGCATGCTGTCGCAGGCTGAATCCACATTACAGAAGCTGATGGAAATGGAACAGGTCACCGATATGTCGGTGCGTCAGATCGATCTTTCCTCCGGTACTGTCCAATGCTATATCCGATTCCCGGAGGAACTGTTCTATGAAATTCTCAGCGCCAAGGCGGGTCTAACAATCGAAAACGATGCCCAGCTCATGTCGCTGCTGTGCGAGCTTTCATCGATCAAAAAAGAATACGAGAAAATTGCTGACGCCTTGTCCTCTGTAAAAGCC
Source organism: Faecousia sp. (assembly GCA_045646265.1). Classification (GTDB taxonomy): domain Bacteria; phylum Bacillota; class Clostridia; order Oscillospirales; family Oscillospiraceae; genus Faecousia. Next base: position 6,203 of record JAZRKL010000116.1, on the reverse strand, counting down.
ACCGGCTACGGCATCGTAATGCCCAGCGCGGAGGAAATGGAGCTGGCAAAGCCGGAGATTCTGAAGAAGAACGGTGCCTACGGTGTGAAGCTGAAGGCCGGTGCCCCATCCATCCACATGATCCGGGTGGATATCGACACCGAGATCAGCCCCATGGTAGGCGACGAGCAGCAATCGAGAGATCTGGTTTCCTACCTGTGCGGTGAGGATTCCGAAAAGCTCTGGCAGAGCAACATCTTCGGAAAGTCTGTTTATGAGCTGATTCAGGAGGGTCTTACCGCCAAGCTGATCCGTACACCGGAGGATGTCCGTTCCAAGTTCCGGGGAACGCTGTCAAAGATCGTGAACGAAGGCGCCACCGGTCTGATCTGTTTGATTTTGTAGATTTTGATAAAACCGCCGTTATTTTGCTTTGTGTTCTTAACGGACATTTCGTAGGGCGCTGGCTGTCTCCCGCCGCCAATTTCAAAAAATGCCGCAGCACCAAACGAGGTGCTGCGGTAAACTGTTTGACAAATTGGAATTTATCTGCCTAACAAGAAGTTGTTTGCCTCGGTCAAGATTCTTTTGCTGCTGTCAAATTGAAACAAAGTCATAGCAGTTTCATAATCAACCAGCAAAGCATCCGTTAATTCTTCTTTTTGATAAGTAAACTCCTGTTTGCAATATTCGCCAAGGAAGTACACGATTTGCTTAATGGTGTTTTCTTTTTGAGGAATAGGGTGTTCATCTTCACTTCTAAAACCAGGAAGTAATTTTACAGAAAGTCCTACTTCTTCAAAGACTTCTCTTAGTGCTGTTTCCTCTTCCGTTTCGCCTTGCTCGACATGACCTTTAGGAAATCCGTATATGCCTGTTAAATTTCTAATTAACAAGTATTTAATTTCGCTGTTAATTCGGGTAAAGACTACTGCCCCACATGATTTCTCATATATCATAAAACTCACCTCGTCAAATTCAAGTTTTCCGAACCGATTGTATCACGGATACAATCAATTATCAATATCCACAGCATGTCGGATTTCGGCGGGAGCAAGCCCCCGCCCTACATATGCGTGGCAAGCAGAGCATCCGGCTGTCCACCGGATGCGGTTAACCGGGCAGTTGCCCAGACCCACAAAGATACAGCAACTGGCAGATCGAAACGACCTGCCAGTTGCTGTATGTTATTTTTCCGATAAGGACATCGCGCCTTCCACAAGGCGGTTTTGTTTTCCCTGTCATTTATCCCAAATTTACAAAAACTTTATATTTTTTCCTTTACCCTTCCTTTTTACTGTGGTATACTGTATAGTAATGAAGTATGTCTGGGGGATAATTATGAAGCTTCCGCAGAATAAATATATAAAAAAGTGGAATTATCTGGTCATTGCCTTTTTTGTGCCGGTGCTGCTGTTTATGGGCGTCATGCTCTGCGGCAGCTACGAACCCTTTGGCAACAACCGAAGTATGCTCTACTCGGATATGTACCACCAGTACTATCCTTTCTTTGTCGCGTTTCGGAACGCATTGCGCTCCGGTGACAGTCTGCTCTATTCCTGGAGCATTGGTATGGGCATCGACTATCTGGGTTTGATCTCCTACTATCTTGCCTCTCCTTTGAATCTGCTGACCGTCTTTTTACCGGAAAGCCTGCTGTTGGAATACTTCTCCATTCTTGTGCCGGTGAAGCTGGGTCTTGCTTCCTTGTTCTTTGCCATTTTCCTAAAGCACATTTTCAAGAAGGATGACCTCTCCATTTCCCTGTTTGGAAGCTTCTACGGTCTTTGTGCCTGGGCATTAGGTTATCAGTGGAACATTATGTGGCTGGACACCTTTGCTCTGCTTCCCCTGGTAGCATTGGGTACGATCCTCCTGCTGCGTGACCGAAGGGTTGTCCTGTATACCCTGACCCTGTTTTTGTCCATCTATGCCAACTATTATATTGGTCTGTTTACATGTATTTTTGTGCTGCTGCTGTTTGTCTGTTATGAGATCTGCAGATTTCAGGGTTTCAAACGGCTGTTTTTGGATTTGGTTCGTATTGCCGTTTTCTCCATACTGGCCATTGGCATGACGGCAATTCTGGAGCTTCCTGCCCTCGCCGCTTTGCAGACCACCCAATCCAGTGTCAACGCCTTCCCAAAAGGTTTCCGTTTGAATATTGCGAAAGAATCCAACTGGAAGGGTCTATTTGATGCTATGCGTCAGGTTGCCGGCAATATGGGCGGTGGATTGGAACCCAGTTTCAAGGAAGGTCTGCCCAATCTTTACTGCGGTGTGATCACAATTCCGCTGGCATTCCTATATTTAACCTGCCGCAAGGTAAAGCTGCGCGACAAATTCTGTGCCGTTCTGATGCTTCTGTTCTTCATGGTCAGCTTCATTATCCGGCAGTTGGACTATATCTGGCACGGTTTCCACTTTACCAATATGATCCCCTACCGGTTCAGCTTCCTGTTCAGCTTTGTGATGCTGTATATTGCTTACAGAGCCTATCTTCTGCGCAGACACTTTAAGCTGTGGCAGGTGATCGTTTCCGGTATTCTGACCATCGGCATTTTCCTGTGCTCCAATAGTCTTACGGAGCCTGTCTTTATTGCCTATAACCTGGTATTCTTTATCCTTTATATGGGGGTTCTGCTCTATCCTGTGCTTCTGAAGAAGCCTTCCAAGGATGCTGAAACAGCAAAGCGCAAGACCTACCAGGAAGCAAACTTTAACCGCCGTAAAATCGCGACCTTTTCTCTGGCCGGCATTATGGCAGTAGAGTTGATTTTGAATGTAATCAACTTTGGGTTGATTTTCCCTTATACCGGCATATCCAATTATCCCAGTGGCCGTGAAGATGCGTCTGCGGTCATTGAGTACATGGAGCAGTTGGAAACCGATACCCTGTTCTACCGGGCCGAAGCCACCCATTCCCAGACCCTCAACGATGGTGCGCTCAATGGCTACAACGGCATTTCTACCTTCACCAGTTCCGCCAATGTCCGGGTGACCAAGTTTATGCAGGCTCTGGGCTATGGCGCGAAAAACACTTATAACCGCTATTGCTTCGAAGAGAGTTCCCCTGTGGCCAACCTGTTTCTTGGATTGAAGTATATGATCGACAGAACCGGTGTTGTAAAGGAAAACACGTACTTCGATGATGTCTACAACAGCGGTGATATCCATCTTCTGAAGAACAATGCCTATCTTCCCCTGGGATTCCTTGCAGAAGTCCAACTTACCAATGTTGATTTCGGTTCAAATCAGAACACCTTTACTTTCCAAAACAACCTGCTGACAGCCGCCAGTGGCATCACTGACACTGTGTGGAATGTACTTTCAAAGGATTGCGTGCAGATCACCTCTGATGATGTAACCGTTGCTCCCAAAAGCGGTGTCGGCTACTGCTCCTATGATACGGGCAGCAAATCCGGTACTGTCACCTATCAGATTTCTCCCAAAGAAAGCGGATTCTTATGTATTGATCTGAATCTGCCCAAAAGAAACAGCTTCAGCGTTTCCCTGAACGGCAAAAAGCTTTACAGTGAAACCTATAGTCTTCCACAGTGTCTGGCGGTCGCGGCAGTGAAGCCCGGTGACGTGGTTCAGATCGATCTGACCTGCAAAGCAGACGAAAACAGCAATATGACCATCAAACCCGCACTGATAGATGACGCTGTCTTCCGTCAAGCCTATGATGTTCTGTCCGCCTCTACGCTGAATCTAACCAGTTTCACAAACACAAAGGTCGAAGGCACTATTTCCTGTAACAGAAGTGGCCTCCTGTACACCTCCATTCCCCAGAACGGCAATTGGTCCGTCACTGTTGACGGGAAAGAAGCGGATATCGTGCTGGTAGGCGATGCAATGATCAGCGTTCCCATGACCGAAGGAACGCACACAGTGACCTTCACCTATCAAAACCGCGCATTCGCATTCGGTTGGAAAGTCAGCCTTGCCTGCGCTCTGCTTTTTGTAGCCATCACATTCACCATATACTCGCCCATGAGAAAAAAAGGTAGATACGAGAAATAAGAAATTCCACCCTGTTGAAAAGCAGGGTGGAATCTTTTATTCATTCTTCATAAAGGGTAACTGTCACCGCGTAGGTAATGCTCTGTCTGGGCTGCAGGAACTTGAGTCCGCCCTCCTTGCGCATCACATCACGTCCGCAGGGATGGCAGTTACCGGGTTCCAAACCAAGAACATAGTCCCGGAAGCCCATCATCTTCCACTGGGTAAAATAATCCAGCGTTTTGCTGTCAAAGGTGATGGTCAGACCCTTGCGGATATCGGGGTTATAGATCGTCGCGCTTCCCTCGCCTTCAAAGCGGTGGAAGTAACACTGTTCCTCAAAACCGGGTGTGGGCGGCAGGAGTTTATTCCAGGAATCCAGATCCTTCGCAGCATGATCATTCCTGGGTTCCACCGACACGGAGGGAATCTTCACCACAGAATTCTCAGACAGCAGAGGATATCCCATATTCATATGATACAGCAGCATCACAGGGGATTCCGTATCCCCTTGATTTTCAATGGTATCGGTAATGGTAAATGTATTATTCTGCTTGCTTACGGCAATCACACGCTTCAGATAGAATTTATGAGAAAAAATGGCACTGTCGTTGATATGGGCATGAATATAGATGTTTTCATCATCCTCATCCCACCAGATCCGCTCACAGGGTGTATTGCCGATGGTACCGTGAAGAGGAAGCTCCTCGCCTGCATCCGTACACGGGCTGCCGACAGCGGTTAAACCGCAGGTGGTCAGGAAGCCGGCTGTAAAGCTTTTCAGAAAACCAGCGCCGTTGTCATCATAATAAGAGGGGGAAACAAAGCCATTTGCAGACAGATAGCCCATGTTATCACCTTTAAAGTTCAGGCGATAAATGTCCGCACAGCGGTCTGCGCAGACGGTCATTTGCAGTCCTGCACCGTTTCTGAGCTGCAATAACCGCATTCCGTCACCCTTTCCACCGATCAGGCGAACTTCCTCAACACCGGAAAGCTGTCCGGCATGTCCAATATAGGGGTTAATCATAATACACCAACCTTTCAAGATTTAATTGTTTATCTCATATGTAATCGCAAACGTTATTCACCAAAACAGCATCTGCGCCCATCTTTTCCCAAGCCATAATGTTTGATACATCCGTATATCCCACTGTATCATAATTACCAGCCATGATCCATAATTTCTTACCTGTCACCAGAACTTTCTCAACATTTTCATCTGAAAACCAGTGCTCCCATAGGCTTATATATTCAGCACCGCAATCCGCAAATTCTTGTATTATATCCAAGTCATATAGAAAAGCAAGTACCTTAATTTCACTGTTAAATGCCTTGACATTTTTTTACGTCTTCCAGATTTCCAACACCAAAAACAACATCTCTTTCAATATTATGCTTTCTGCAAAGGGCAAGGACATCGTTCAGGCGATTTCCGCCAACCTTGATATGGAATAGTATGTTCTGAATACCCGCCTTAATAAATTCCGCAAGCGTGGTTGCAGAGTATTCGTTATTGTCCTTATAATTCAAGGAAAGATATTCATGTATTGTCATTCTTGCGATCTATCTGTCACATCCAAATAAAAATTGACAATCAGCGTCATGACTCACAACCGGTACACCGTCCGATGTAAAATGCACATCCATCTCAACAAGATATGCCCCATGTTGCAAAGAATTACGGGCAGAGTCAATTATAAGCTCAGGATAACGGGCCGTTCCGCTCTGTGCGCAATTATCTTCATATGTGGTCTCCCAATGCTAAAAACATCTTAAAACAAGCAATACTAAAAAAATCTGTCAAAGCACCTGGATGTCAAATCGACTATACCTAAATTATACCGCGGAAAAATTATAATGCAACAAAAACCTTCTACAGTGGAGGATTCATATGTTTACATTACCTATTTTCACGAGGAGCAATGTGAGCACCGCCTGTGGTGGTTCAAGCGAAGGCGCAGTGTGTGCAGCTGTCGGCAGAAAACGAGCCGAAAGAGGCGATGTTTTCGCCGGGTACCGCAAACGGAAACAGGTGGACCCAGAAAAAAGAAACCTCACTACAAAAGTAGTGAGGTTTGTGTTGGCATTACCTATTTTCACGGCCAGTCACCCGGCAACTATCGTCGGCGTACGTGTGCTTAACTTCTGTGTTCGGGATGGGAACAGGTGGACCCACACGACAATCAATACCAACTATGTATATCTAAACTCTTATG
>JAZRKL010000115.1:0-44451 GCA_045646265.1 Faecousia sp. | reverse complement strand
TGCTCAAAGGCGCAAAGCGTGAGAACAAGTCCGTTATGGAGATCGCAAAGTTTTACACCGATGCTTTTTTTGAGGATTGCCGTAAGCTGAACATCAAGCGCCCTGAGGTGGTGGAACCTGCTACCAACTGCATCGATGAGTATATCGATATGGTGCAGCGCCTGCTGGATAATGGCAAGGCCTATTTTGTCGGCGGTAATGTTTATTTCGATACCTCCACGCTGGAAAAGTACTATGTGTTCAACGACCACAATGAGGATGATCTGGACGTTGGCGTTCGGGAAGGCGTGGAAGAAGACGGCAACAAGCGCAATAAGAACGACTTTGTTCTGTGGTTCACCAAGAGTAAGTTTGAGGACCAGGCACTGAAGTGGGATTCTCCCTGGGGTGTCGGTTATCCCGGCTGGCATATCGAGTGCTCCTGCATTTCTATGAAGCACCTGGGCGAGGATATGGATATCCATGCCGGCGGCATTGACAATGCTTTCCCACACCATACCAACGAGATCGCCCAGAGCGAAAGCTATCTGGGTCATAAGTGGTGCAATTACTGGTTCCATGTCCACCATCTGAATACCGACAATGGTAAGATGAGTAAATCCAAGGGTGAATTCCTGACGGTATCCCTGCTGGAAAGCAAGGGCTATGACCCCATGGCTTACCGTCTGTTCTGCCTGCAGAGCCACTACCGTCGTAATCTGGTATTCAGCTGGGAGAATCTGGACAATGCGGTAGCAGCCTACGAAAAGCTGGTTGCCAAGATCGCGACACTGAAAAATGACGGTGAAGTGGATGCTGTTGCTTTTGATGGGCTGAAATCCCGCTTTGCAGGAGCGCTGAACGGCGATCTGAATACTTCCGTTGCCGTTACTGCCCTGTACGATGTTCTGAAAGCAAAGACCAACGATGCAACCAAGCTGGCTGCCATTGCTGACTTTGACCAGGTTCTGTCTTTGAACCTCTTGAAGGCCGCTGAAGAACTTAAGAAGAAAGAAGCGGAAGAAGCTGCTGCTTCCGCAGATCCCGAGATCGATGCATTGGTTGCTGCCCGTACCGAAGCCAAGAAGGCCAAGAACTGGGCAGAAGCTGACCGGATCCGTGATGAATTGAAGACCCGCGGTATTGAGATCATCGATACTCCTCAGGGCGCTAAGTGGAGAAAAGTATGAAATTACTGATACTGGATGGCAACAGTGTGATCAACCGGGCCTACTTCGGTGTCAAGCCGCTGACCACCCGGGATGGCCTGTATACCCATGCCATCTATGGTTTTCTGAATATTCTGGAGCGCATGGAGCGGGAAGAGCAACCGGATGCGGTTTGTGTTGCTTTTGACCTTCATGGGCCGACCTTCAGGCATATAAAGTATGACGGTTATAAGGCCACCCGCCATGGAATGCCCGAGGAATTGGCCCAGCAGATGCCTGTGATGAAGCAGGTGCTTGCAGCAATGAACATTCCCATCTATGCCTGCCAGGGTTGGGAAGCGGACGATGTCATCGGCACTGTAGGCCGGATCTGCAGCAATAACGGCTGGGAATGCGTGGTCGTCACCGGTGACCGTGACAGCCTGCAGCTGATCGATGAGAATGTTCATGTCAAGCTGGTGATCTCTAAACCGGGCCAGACCACAGCTACTCTTTACACGGAAGAAAAATTCCGGGAAGAGTACGGTTTTGAACCGAAAAAGCTCATTGATTTGAAATCTCTCATGGGCGACAGCTCCGATAATATCCCCGGTGTCAAAGGCATTGGTGAAAAGACAGCGCTAAATCTGCTGCACACGTTTGGCAGTCTGGACGGTGTGTATGACCATCTTGATGATCCCATGATCAAGCCGAAGCAGCGTGAAAATCTGATCGCCTACAAGGATAATGCTTATTTGTCTTATGACCTGGCAACCATCCGCTGTGAAGCGCCCATTGATTTTGAACCTATGGATGCAGTTATTCAGCCATACAATCGCCCCGCATTGTACGAGCTGTTTGTACGGTTAGAGTTTGTGCGCTTAATTGATAAATACGGTCTTCGTGGCGCGGAACTGGAAATGCCGAAACCGGAGAAAAAGGGTATTTCCCTGCCCAGAGTGGATGCATTGCCTCCCGTTGGTGTTCCAATGGCGGTATATCTGGCTGCTGACGGAAGCATCGGTATTGCCTGGGAGCAGGGAGTTACAGTTGTCACACCCATGGAAGCCTTTGGCCTGGGCGTAGTGCTGTCCGGTGCGGAAAAAGTGATCCTGCATGACTGCAAGACCATGATGCACGCACTGTGTGATCTTGGTATTGAAATCGACAGTGTTGCCTTTGATACGGCGCTGGCTGCCTATGACTTAAACCCATCCCAGTCTGACTATCCTGTTTCCAAATTGGCGACCAACTTTTTGGGCATTACTGTAGATGACGGTGATGCCGCAGGCTGTGCTGAAGCTGTTTGGAATCTGCAAAGCGTTCTTCTGGAAGAACTGAAACAGCAGGGGATGGATCAGCTCTACTTTGAAATTGAGATTCCCCTTTGCGGTGTCCTCTACGGCATGGAAAAAGAGGGTATTGCCATCGACAAGGAACAGCTTTCTGCTTTTGGCCAGATGCTGACCCGTCGGATCGCCGATTGTGAAGAATTGATCTTCTCGTTCTCCGGCGGCCCCTTCAATATCAACTCTCCCAAACAGTTGGGCGAGCTGCTCTTTGAAAAAATGGGTTTGCCTCCGGTGAAAAAGACCAAGACAGGCTACTCTACCAATGCAGACGTACTGGAAAAACTGAAAAACAAGCATCCGATCATTCCGGCTATCATGGACTACCGGATGCTGACAAAGCTCAACTCCACCTATGCTGACGGCTTGATGAAGTCCATTTGTGATGACGGACGGATCCGCACCACATTCCAAAATCTGGTCACTGCAACCGGACGCCTCTCTTCTGCAGAACCCAATTTGCAGAATATCCCTGTGCGTACCGATATGGGTGCGGAGATCCGCAAGATGTTTGTTCCCAGAGAAGGACACGTTCTGGTAGACGCGGATTACAGCCAGATCGAACTGCGTGTTCTTGCCCATATTGCCGACGATGCAGCAATGAAGGATGCCTTTATCAGCGGACAGGACATCCACACTGCAACCGCGGCACAGGTATTTGGAGTAGAACCCGATGCGGTGACGGCTTTGCAGCGCCGTCACGCGAAAGCGGTCAATTTCGGAATTGTTTACGGTATTTCCGAGTTCTCACTGGCTGAGGATATCGGTGTCAGCCGCTACCAGGCGAAGGAATATATTGACAGCTACCTGAGCAACTATCACGGAGTCCGGGATTATATGAAGCAGGTGGTGGAAGATGCCAGAAAGAGTGGATTTACAACCACACTCTATGGACGTAAGCGCTATATACCGGAGCTGAGCAGCAGTAATTTCAATATCCGTCAGGGTGCGGAACGGATCGCTCTGAATACCCCCATCCAGGGTACAGCGGCAGATTTGATCAAGCTGGCGATGATTCGGGTGGACCGGGCGCTGAAGGAGCACTTCCCCAATGCAAAGCTGCTGCTGCAGGTCCATGACGAACTGATCGTGGAATGTCCGGAGGAGATAGCGTCCGACGTTGCCGCATTGGTCAGCAGCCAGATGGAACACACTGCCGCGCTGTCCGTACCGCTTCTTGCGGAAGCAAAGTGGGGAAAGAGCTGGTATGACGCAAAATGATTGAAATTCAACGAATGCATGAATCCCATATTGCGCAGGTGGCAGAACTGGAAAAGATATGTTTTTCTGCTCCCTGGAGTGAAAACAGCATCCGTTATGAGTTAACAAATCCTCTGTCACTTTGGCTTGTGGCAGTGGAAGATGGTCAGCTTCTTGGCTATGTGGGATCCCAATCGGTTATGGATGAGGCGGATATGATGAATGTGGCGGTTGCTCCTGAATGTCGGCGCAAAGGAATCGCCCGTAAGCTTGTAGAAGCGCTTGTGGCGGCACTTGCGCAGCGGCATGTTCATTCCCTGACACTGGAGGTTCGTGCTTCTAACGAACCGGCAAAAGCACTATATGAAATGCTTGACTTTGAGCAGGTTGGACGCAGAGCTAATTACTATCGCAATCCTAAGGAGGATGCGTTGATACTAAGAAAGGAGTGGGCAGTATGAATATTCTGGCAGTGGAATCCTCCTGTGATGAAACCGCTGTAGCCATCGTCCAAGACGGACGAAAGGTTCTGACAGATTGTATTGCCTCACAGGTAGATCTGCACCGGATCTATGGCGGTGTTGTACCGGAAATCGCGTCCCGAAAGCATATCGAAGCGGTTTGCGGTCTTGCTGATCAGGCTTTGCTGCAAACAGGATTAACAAGAAACGATATTGACGCGGTTGCAGTTACCTATGCACCTGGGCTGATTGGTGCGGTTCTGGTTGGTGTTAATTTTGCAAAAGCAGCGGCGTTAGCGCTGGGAAAACCCTTAATTCCAGTCCATCATATTCGGGGTCATATTGCCGCTAATTATCTGGCTTATCCGGACCTGAAGCCGCCATTCCTTTGTCTTGTGGTTTCCGGCGGTCACACCATGATTATCGATGTGCAGGACTACACAAAAATGGAGATCCTTGGTACAACATTGGATGACGCGGCAGGTGAATGCTTTGATAAGGTAGGCCGTGTACTGGGAATGCCATATCCTGGCGGTGCCGCACTGGATAAGGCAGCGCAGCAGGGTGGTGACGGTAAGTATGATCTGCCCTGCGCAAAACCGGGTGCAAATCCATACGATATGAGTTTTTCCGGTCTCAAAACCGCAACACTGAATTTGATCCACCATGCTGATCAGGTGGGGGAGGAACTGGATATTAACAGTCTTTGCGCCTCTTTCTGCAAAACTGTGTCCGATACTCTGGTGCCAAGAGTGGTGCGCGCGTTACAGGAAACCGGTCGGGATAAGGTTGCGGTTGCCGGCGGTGTTGCCGCAAATTCCCGCATCCGCAAGGATATTCTTTCGGCAGCGGAAGCGCTTGGTGTAAAGGTTTATATGCCGCCGCTTTCTTTGTGCGGCGATAACGGGGCCATGATCGGCGCTCAGGCGTATTACGAGTTTATGGCCGGGAACACAGCCGGCATGGAACTCAATGCCTATGCTACCAAATCTATTTTAGGTGAAAGTTTGTAACCAAATGCAGGAAGCTATTTTGCTTCCTGCATTTATTTCTTTTAATGATATGATTCGCTGTTTTTAACCAAAAAGTTCAAAACACGAAATGAAAACAACCTTGTTTTTCTGCTTTAAATGTTTGATTATTACACTAAACTACTGTAAAACCTGTATTTCGACAGAAAAATACAAGACAAAACCTGTGGAAAAACCTGTGGATACTGTTAATAACTTATCCTATAATGTTGGAAAAACTCTGTTTTTGGTGAAATTAGAAATGATATAATCATGTGAAAACAGAACTTTTAAGAGGTTAAAAAGTTGTAATATGGTGTAATAATTTATGTTTCTTTCTGCAAATAATCAGAAAATGAAAAGCTGTTGACAAATCTGCACAAGCTGTTAGTATAAGAGCAGGTGTTGCTACTATTGAACATAGAGGGAGTTTTATGCTACGAGTGTATCACAGACTGCGGGATTTGGACTTTGGGAAGCTGATGGAGCTTTACAAAGAGAGTAATCAAGAAAACGCAGAGGAATTGAATACAGGCATTTTGCAGGTAGAACAGGATTTTTATCAGTATCTAAATGAAGTGTTTTTTGCTGCAGGGGGTGCTTTTTATGCTTTGTGTGAGCATGATGGGGCTTATTTGGCAGCATTGCGCATGGAGCCGTATCGTGATGGATTACTTTTGGAGGCACTGGAAACGCATCCGGATTACAGAAAAATGGGGTACGCGAAGGAACTGATCACTGGGGTGTTGGATTTTTTGCGGCAAGAAGGCGTAACAGCCGTGTATGCCCACGTTCATAAAAGAAATATCGGTTCATTGCGCACGCATATATCCTGTGGATTTTGCCGGATTTCAGAGCAGGCTGTTTATATTGATGGAAGTGTAAATTCCAGATGCTGTACAATGCGGTATCTTTTTTGAGTTGTTGGATGAATAAAACTATTGACAAAAAGTGGTCATCGGGTTATAATACCTTAGTCACTTGCGAGAGTGTTGGAATGGTAGACAAGCACGTTTGAGGTGCGTGTGGTTTCGCCGTGTGGGTTCGAGTCCCATCTCTCGCACCAAAAAAAGAAGGGTACCAACGGTACCCTTCTTTTTTTGGTGCAACGATGGGACTCGAAAGGCCGTTAAGAAAACATGCCACCAGTACAAACACTGGTGGCTACAGCTATTTTCTTTTACTTTAGCAAAAGAAAATGAAAGCGAGTCGCACCTCTCGCACCACGCCTGTCTGACTGAAAAGCATCCCATAGATTCACATCCCTATGTTGAAAAAGCTCCACGACTATGGTATCATTGTATAAAAGTTTATGGAGCTGATCATTCATGAAAAAGCTGCCGAACAAGGCAAAATCCATGGCAAGAATTATTGTTGTGTTTATGATGTTGACATTGTCATGCCTATTTGCGGGATGTTCCTGTACTTCACAAAACACACTGACTTCCGGAGTGGAAACTTCTGCTGATTCTACTGAAAATGTGTATATCGATCCATCTGATTATGTAGATCTGGGTGAGTATAAGGGAATTGAAATAGTCGAGGACGGTCTGGATTTGTTGGTTGGTGAGGTAAGCGTAAGTTTACCATATCGTGATGAGAGCTTTGGTACAGAATGGACGCTGCGGTACTATTATTCTCTAGCGGATCCGGATGAAGACAAAGCCAACTGGGTGATTCCTGCAGATGATGATGTCGCCCGGTTGGGTATTCCTGAGATTCATTCTTTTTCTGAATTGAAGGATTATGTTTTGCAAAAGGTAAATGAAAATGACGAAATCACTTCTTTTATGCTTATCGGTGATGCCTTTATGGATCAGGTCATAGCAAATTCTTCATTTAAGGAAATCCCGGACGATGTAACCTTGGCTTGCGAAGTTGTATACACGGACTATTTGGAAGCCATGCTTGCTCGTTACAATGATATCGGCGAGATTCCGGTTATGCCAAACGGTGGAAACAGTGCCTATAAAGTTTTGGCTGCCATGGCGATTGCTAAGGAAAACGGAATCAACATGGATGCCTTTGATTATGAAGAAGTGATGAGTTCTTTAGTAGGATTATCAGTTATCAACTGAATTTAAATGAGGTGTATCTGATGCGTCGAGTTTACAGTGACGAAATAGCATCTGTTGTAAAAAGAATTGCGTCGGTTCGTAAAGAAAGTTCACTGATTTTCCCTATGTTTTCCGACCTTCATGTTGACGGTACGAATACACCGGAAGCGGAGAATCTTTTGAATGCGCTGTCTGTTATTTCTGATGCGTTGGATCCCAACGCTGTCATTGACCTTGGGGATAATCTGTCCATGCTGGGCAGAAAACATCACGTTTCCAATCAGCAGCTTACTGAAATACTGACGAAGCTATTTGATGCTGTCCATAATGTGGTTGACTGTCCGTTGTTTTTGGTCAACGGTAATCATGACGCTGTTGGAACGGATTTCTTTAAGCCAACCTTATGGAATCAGATTGTCCGTGGAAAATACGATAGGGGAATGGCGCATCCTCACGAGCGTGGCAGTTACTACTATGTAGATTATGAACAGGCGGAGCTGAGAATGGTGTTCCTGTCCGTACCTCACGAATCTGACCTAACTTTAGAACACCCAACACCGCTGTGGGCATTTGGCACAGAGCAGCTGAATTGGCTGGAGAATGAGGCGCTGAATACAAATTATAGCGTTTTGCTTTTCTCCCATGTACCTTTCTTCTACCGATACCGTGGCGACACTACGAAGATCTATGAAGTGTGGGACGGGGAGAAAACCGCAACAACATGCGTCGATGCATTATGTGGTTGGATAGACGATACTGAGCAGGCAGCCGCAATTGTTGCGCAACGGGGGAATGTCATCGCATGTTTCGGTGGTCATACCCATGAGGATTCTCTGTGGGAGCCTTATGAGCGCCGTGGTGAAGATGTGAATTATCTCCCTTGCCGCCAAGTGGTGACAACACATGCAGCACACCATCCCAGTGATGTCGGCGTTGCCATTGACATTCTGGTTTGGAACCCGGATGAGAAGCAGGTACATCTTATCCGCTTTGGTGAAGGCACAGATCGTACAATAGTAGAATAAATGCTGACCGGGCGATGATGAAAGTCTCATCATCGCCCGGTTTGCTTATTTATTCATCTTTTGCCGTCATGGGCATGGCAGGAAGTCCCAAAGATTCACGACACTGATTCAAACCCTCACCGACGATCTTCAATGTGCGCTTGTAAGATCCGTAGAGGTAGTTTACATTGGGAATATCGAACCGGTTCCAATCCTCGGATGCAAGATCCAGCGGAATGATATAATAGATGTTACTGTTGTTCCGGTTACGGATGACCCAGATGGGAAGAATCTCGATTTCAGCGATTTTGACGCTGCCGTCGTTCCACTTTTCAAAGGTCACACCGAAAATCATACTGTCTTCACAGTGTCCATCGGGGGTCTGACTGATGTTTTCTCTGCGCTGGTTGGAGATGGCATTGCCTACAGAGTAGATACAATAGGTCTGATGTCCGTCGGAGGAGGTGAGGGTCTCAAAAGGCTGGATCACATGGGGATGACCGCCAACGATCACATCTACACCCAATTCACACAGATTCTGCGCAATTTCCTTCTGCTGCTCATTTGCCTTTAGCTGGTATTCTTCGCCCCAGTGGATGTAAACCATGGTAGCTTCTGCACCCTCTTCATACATAGCAGCAAGGGTTTCTTCCACTTCCGCATAGAATTCATCCAGATGCTTGGGATGGAAGCTGCTAATCAGATCGCAGTCATCTTTTGATACGCTGATGCCGTTCAGTGTTTTTCTGCCGTCTGAGGTATCGCCGGTTTCATAGGTGTAGCATACCATGCCAACTTTAATACCGTTGATATCCTGCACTACATAGTTGGGAGTATCAATATCCAGACGGGTGCCAAGATGGGGCATTTCTTTTTCGTTCAAAACTTCCTGTGTGCGTACAAAACCACTGTGACCGCCATCGTAGGTATGATTGTTGGCGTTGAGCAGCATGTCCACACCGGCATCCTTCAACGCGTCAACGATGCTGTCAGGGCAGTTAAAGGTCGGGTAACCGCTGTAGCCTTTATCTTTGCCGGAGAGGGTAACTTCCAGGTTGGCTACCATGAAATCGTATTTCTGATAATACTCGCTGATATAGGTGAAAATGCTGCTGAAATCATAAACACCGTCACCTTGATAAGCATCATTATATACAGGACTATGAATCAATACATCACCCGTAACACCGACAGACGCGGTTGACACAACAAAGGGTTCTGTGGGAACAGTAGTCGGTTCTGTTGTTGGTTCTGTGGTCGGCTCAGTGGTCGGTTCTGTTGTCGGCGCGGCAGTAGTCGTGGGTACGGTCTTCGTGGGTTCTGTGGCCTTGCCTGGGATGAGGTCGGTGAAGTGATATACAGAGCCGAACACTGCCGCAAGGAGAAGAAGAACCAGTATGATAATGAGTCCGCCGTAAGAACGGCGTTTTTGATATTTACCTTTTGCCATGGTAATTTCCTCGTTTCATTTTTGTCTTACTATTATACTTGTTATATCAAATAGTGTCAACATGGCAATTGATACTATCAATTTTCTTAAGAATCTGCTATAATATACCCACTACCGTTCGGAGGGAATAGAAATGACACGATTTTTTGTAGATCCCGATACGCTGAAACAAGATACAATTCTTTTGACAGGTGACAATGCTGCCCATGCTAAGGTGCTTCGTTTAAAAACCGATGAGCAGGTCCTTGTGTGTGACGGGCAGGGCGGGGAAGCGCTCTGCACGGTATCACAGCAGAGTGGGAGCGAGTTTTTGCTGGATGTAGTTGAACTTCGGGAATCCTTGTCAGAGGCCCGTGTAGTGGTCAGTGTCTATATGGCATTGCCAAAGGCAGATAAGCTTGAACATGTAATTCAGAAGGCTACGGAGCTGGGTGCTTGTGAGATCGTTACTTTTCCTACCGCGCGGTGCGTATCCAGACCGGACGATAAGACCCTGAAAAAGAAGCTGGAGCGGTGGCAGAAGATCGCTGCTTCTGCGTCTGAGCAATCCGGCCGTGGCAGAATCCCAGAGGTTTTGGTTTTGTCTAGCTACAAGGAAGCGCTGAATCGTGCAGTACAGGCTGATAAAGCCATTGTTTTTTATGAAAATGAGCACGCCACGACTCTGCGCAAAGCACTGACAGAAGGGGAGTATCACACCGTCAGCCTTCTTTCCGGCCCGGAGGGTGGCTTTGAGGAAAGCGAGATCGAACAGGCCAGAAAAGCCGGTTTGCAGGTATGTACATTGGGAAGGCGCATCCTTCGCTGTGAGACCGCACCGTTATGTGGTCTTTCCGCGGTGATGTATGACGCAGGTGAATTCTAAATATAAATTGCCAGCTGTGAATCGGCTGGCAATAATTTAATGCTGTTTGCTTACTTGTGATATTTACTTCCTGCCTGAATAGCTTCACTGCGGTATAGTTGTTCCAGAACCATGATACGGGCAAGATGGTGAGGGAAGGTCATAGGCCCCATTGAAAGCTTGAAATCTGCTCTCTCTTTGACACGCTGTGACATGCCAAAGGAAGAGCCAATCAAAAAGCAGGCACTGCTTTTTCCGGACAGCTTCACTTCTTTCATTTTTTGCGCCAACGCTTCAGAAGAAATGACTTTTCCTTCCGGTGTAAGCGTGCAAAACCAAGCACCTTTTGGAATTTTGCTGAAAATAAGTTCGGCTTCCTTTTCTAGTCCTGCGCTGATCTCAGCGGGAGATGGATCATCCGGTAATCTGGTTTCCGGCAATTCTATGATCTGAAAATTACAGTAACCTTTCAGACGCTTTATATATTCCTCAGCAGCGGACAGGTAGAATTTTTCCTTCAGCTTGCCGACAGTAATTAATGTAATATCAAACATAAAAACGGTCCTTTCGGATATTTTGTTTATTATACCACGAATATATGCCTGTTTCAATGGTTGAATGGTTTCTTTGTACCTGGGCATACTGATTTTGAAGGGGGCGTATTATTATGAAGCACAAGTCGGATATAGAAATTCCTTATGTATTTCCTACGGATTACCACATGGCACCTTTTCAGGACCCCTCGTGGTATGAGCCATATACCAACCATATTGGTGTTGTTCGTGATGCGATTGAAAAGGCGACTGAGGACGAAGAAGTCTTTTACTAAAAAGGACAGCAGCAATACCTGTTTGCTGCTGTCCTTTATCTTATTGTTTCTTTTTATATTTCGCTCTTGTTGCCATTCCACCTCGTATGTGCCGTTGTGCTTTATTAATGTCCAGAATTTGACGCACCTGCAAATACAGGGATTTATTGCATCGTTGTAGCCTTTGGGAAAGATCCTTATGTACAGTAGATTTTGAGATACCAAAGTGTTTTGCCGCAGCTCTGACGGTCGCCCCGGTTTGGATCATGTACACAGCCAGCTGGCAGGCCCGCTCATCAATCGTATCTGTCATAGTCTTCCCTCCGATGCTGTGTGCTAAAATACACTATGCGAGCGTAGGGGAGAATATGTGTCCTTATAGCGGGAAGATATTTTACAGCATAAGCTGCTTTTTACCTGTATGCCGATGTCAAGCTGAAAATAATCGAGATGGGACGGAGAGTCCACCTGGCCGCAATGGATCTGCGCCGGTGGCAGGAAACAGATGTCACCGTAAATTGGAAGGTACCGCTTATCACCAATAAAGATAGAGAAATCGCCCTCTAAGAAAATATTCAGTTTGATGTGATCCGGGCATATTGCCACCTTGTTCCAGTAACCGACCGGCGCATCAAAATTGTGATGTGTGACCTCGATCTGATAGGAAGGGTTTGTGGTGTCTACGATGGGTAATGAATCATTATTTCACCCACGTTGTTTCGTTTTTTCATATTTTATTGTCTAAATTCCTATACAAAATAAATTTCGTTTTGTATACTGTGATTGTAAAAGAAGATATTTCATTGTCAATCTCAAAAAGCAGTACCCGAAGATACAGGTTCAGCTGATGCCCTACCATCGGGCAGGTTTGGGTAAAGCCAAACGTCTGGGCCTTCCACAGCAGAAGGAATTCCAGGTGCCCGATAATGGGCTCATTGAAAAGCTGTACGTGTGATTGAAAATAATATGGATGCTTGACAGATATGCAAAAGAAGGCGGCACAGACATTGTCTGTGCCGCTGAGTCTGTCAAAAAACATACCTCGCCGAAGGATTCGGAGGGAAAGATAGTGTGAAAGAAAACCGTCAGGGTTGTCTTTCACGTTCAATCAAACCGTTTTTCAAACTTTTTAAAAGTTTGAAAAACGCAGGCAGCTTATCAAAAATACTTTTTTGACAAGCTGGGCGGCACAGACAATGTCTGTGCCGCTGCACTGTGTGCTGAAAAAACACTAATCATTCATCCCGGAGAATATGTATCCTTGACAGCATGAACATATATCGTTAGTATATGAGTATAATATTGCCAAAGGAAGAAACAGAATATATGATATATTTCAATAATGACTACAGCGAAGGCTGCCACAGCGCTGTGCTTCAAAAATTGCTTGATACCAATATGGAGCAGACACCAGGATATGGCATGGATGCGTATTGTAAGTCTGCAGCCGGCATGATTCGTGTGCTTTGCCAAAATGATAAGCTGGCTGTCCATTTTCTGGTCGGCGGAACACAGACCAATCTGACAGTAATTTCCGCAGCCTTAAGACCGCATCAAGGGGTGATCGGTGCGCACACTGCCCATGTGCAGGTTCACGAAACCGGTGCCATTGAAGCTACAGGGCATAAGGTGCTGAGCCTGCCTTCCGATGACGGTAAAATCAGTGCGGAACAAATCGAGGCTGCAGTATCCGCTCACTTTTCAGACGAAGCGGCAGAGCACACAGTGCAGCCGAAAATGGTCTATATCAGTAATCCTACGGAACTGGGTACGATTTACTCTTTGTCTGAGTTGGAGGCTATATCTGACGCCTGTAAAAAGCAGGGTCTGTACCTCTTCTTGGACGGTGCCCGTCTGGGTTATGGCTTGACAGCAACGGGAAATGATGTGACCATGGCAGATTTGGCGCGTCTGTGTGATGTATTCTATATCGGCGGCACAAAAGTTGGTGCGTTGTTTGGTGAGGCCGTGGTGATTTCTAACCCAGCTATTGCAGAAGATTTTAGATATCTCATTAAGCAGCATGGCGGAATGCTTGCCAAGGGCCGCCTGCTGGGAATTCAGTTTGCCGCGCTTTTGGAAAACGATTTGTATTTTGAAATTGCCAGACATGCCAATGCACTGGCTGATCAACTGCGGGAAACCATGGATAGGCTTGGCTATCCACTGCTTGTACCCGGTGTTACCAATCAGGTATTTCCCATCCTGCCGGATGCTCTTTTAGAGAAGCTCAGTGAAAAGTTCAGCTTCACTGAACAGCAGAGAGTCGATGAAACACATCGGGCGGTTCGGTTTTGTACAAGCTGGGCAACAACAAAAGAGAATGTTGATTTACTCTGTAATGCCCTTGCAGAATTGTCAAGATAATCCTTTTTGTTCACGAAATCGCAAAATTTCTGATATATCCTTATTATAAAGGAGGGGATCGGTTTGCATTTTGATAAGAAGACATTAAGAAATATTTTTTTGGGCGTTGCTGCCTGTATTATTCTGTACTGGATCCTGCACGAAACGGAACGGTTTAACAGCGTATATTCCGTGATTAAGGGGGTGTTCGCTCCGTTTGTATTTGGTGCCGGTTTGGCTTTTATTTTAAATGTTCCAATGCGGAGCATTGAAAACAAGCTTCTGTGCATTAAGAATCAAGGACTTCGGCGCGTTATCGCTGTTCTGCTGACGATTATTATTGTATTACTGGTTTTATCGTTGGTTCTGTATTTGTTGATCCCCCAGGTGATTGCCACTGCCACAAGTCTTATCGCAAAGCTGCCGGGATTCTTTAACAATGTACAAGCGCAGCTGACAGTGTTCCTTGAGGAACATCCAAGACTCCTTGAGTGGGTAATTGAGAATACGGATTTTGAAAACATCAATTATGGCCAGTTGATCCAGAATGTGTTGAATATGGCGGGCGATCAGTTGGCTGATCTTGCGGGCAGTGCATTCAATGCCATTGGCGGTTTTGCTACAGGTCTTGTAAATTTTGTGATTGGTTTTGTCTTTGCCCTGTATTGCCTGTTTAGCAAGGAAACCCTTGCTCGACAGGGAAGAAAGCTGATGTATGCATTCCTTCCCGAAAGATGGAGCGATAATACCATTCGGATTCTGCGCCTGACCAACAGTACCTTCTCCAATTTCCTGTCGGGACAGTGTCTTGAGGTATGCATCCTGGGCTGTTTGTTTGCGGTAAGTATGGCGATTTTCCGGATGCCATATATCCCGTTAGTCAGCGTTCTTGTTGCTGTAACCGCGTTTATACCTGTTGTGGGTGCGTTCGTCGGTTGCTTCTTCGGCGCATTCTTTATTCTGGTTGATAACCCGATTCTAGCTGTTGGCTTTGTGGTTATGTTCCTGATTTTACAGCAGATCGAGAATAATCTGATCTATCCCAGAGTCGTTGGTACTTCCATCGGTTTGCCCGGTATGTGGGTGCTGGTGGCCGTAGCCATCGGTGGCGAGCTGATGGGTGTTGCAGGTATGTTCCTGATGATCCCGTTGGCATCGGTACTGTATACGCTGATTAGAGAGATTACACAGGCAAATTTGCAGAACAAAAATATCGATGGTTCAAAGCTGGAACCCCAACCGCCGGAATTGCGTTCACACTTTAAAGAAAAACGTGAGCGTGTCCGGAAAAAGCGGATGGCTGAAAGATTAAAAAAGGCTATGAAACGTTCTGGCAAGAGTAAATAATGGTAAACCACTGCAGTTCATCAACTGCAGTGGTTTCTTTTATATTTGTGTGAATTCGTAATCTTCGAACTTCAGCCGATCGCCCACATCGACGCCAAAAGGAAGCAGGGCAATGGCAACTTCAGAGATCACGCCGGTTTCATCATATTTCACATAGGCGTAATCGCCACGGATATCTGTAACGGTGCAGAGCATTCTGTCCTCCTGTAAAAATCCGCCCCCGGTATTCCGGGGGCGGACGATGTTTAGAAAATTAGTCCTTGTACATCTCAACCAGCTTCAGCAGGTGCTCGTAGCGCTCCTTAGCGGCAGCCTCGTTCTTAGCGAACAGCTCGGTTGCGCGCTCGGGGAACTCACGGGTCAGACGGCTGTAGCGAGCTTCGTTCATCAGGAACTCCTGATAGCCGTCCTTGGGAGCCTTGGAGTCCAGAGTGAACTTGCCGGTTTCCTTGGAGGGATCAAAGCGGAACAGGTTCCAGTAGCCGCATTCAACAGCCTTCTTCATCTCAGCCTGGCAGTTCATCATGCCACCCTTGATGGAGTGCATCTCACAGGGAGCGTAGCCGATAATCAGGGAAGGACCGTTGTAAGCTTCTGCCTCGCAGATAGCCTTGATGGTCTGGGCCTGGTTAGCGCCCATAGCGATCTGAGCAACGTAAACATAGCCGTAGCTCATTGCGATCTCAGCCAGGGACTTCTTCTTGGTTTCCTTACCGGAAGCTGCGAACTGAGCAACCTGGCCGATGTTGGAAGCCTTGGAAGCCTGACCGCCGGTGTTGGAGTAAACTTCGGTATCGAAGACAAAGATGTTGACATCCTTGTTGGAAGCCAGAACATGGTCAACACCGCCGAAGCCGATGTCGTATGCCCAGCCGTCGCCACCGAAGATCCAGACGGACTTCTTGGACAGGTATTCCTTCTTGCTCAGGATGTCAGCGACGGTGTCGCAGCAAACCTTAGCTTCCAGGTTAGCGATCAGAGCCTTGGTAGCAGCCTTGTTGGCTTCGCCATCATTGAAGGTGTCCAGCCATGCCTGGCAGGCAGCCTTGCGCTCTTCACAAACGGTGGTTTCCATGACGGTCTTGACCTTGTTGGCCAGGGACTCACGGATAACAGCCTGTGCGGTGTACATACCCAGACCGTGCTCAGCGTTGTCCTCGAACAGGGAGTTGGACCATGCGGGACCGTGGCCCTCTTCGTTGACGCAGTAGGGAGAAGTAGCAGCGGGGCCACCCCAGATGGAGGAGCAACCGGTTGCGTTGGAGATGTACATACGGTCGCCAAACAGCTGAGTTACGAGACGAGCGTAGCTGGTCTCAGCACAGCCTGCGCAGGAGCCGGAGAACTCCAGCAGAGGCTTCTTGAACTGGCTACCCTTAACAGTGTTGTCTTCCATTTCGGGCTTCTGAGCGACCTTGGAAACCATGTAGTTGAAGACTTCCTGCTCGCCCAGTTCCTTCTCCTGAGGAACCATGGTGATGGCCTTGGTGGGGCAAACGCCGACACAGACGCCGCAGCCCATGCAATCCAGGGGAGAAACAGCCATAGTGTACTTGTAGACACCCTTGCCCTTGCCGGCCTTGACATCAACCAGACGTGCGCCAGCGGGAGCTGCAGCAGCCTCAGCTTCGGTCAGAGCGTAGGGACGGATAGTAGCGTGGGGGCAGACATATGCACAGTTGTTGCACTGGATGCACTTGGCCTCGTCCCAGTGAGGAACGGTAACGGCAACGCCGCGCTTCTCGTAAGCGGAAGCACCCAGGGGGAACTGGCCGTCAGCCAGATCGGCGAAGGCAGAAACGGGCAGGCTGTAGCCGTCCATCTTGCCAACGGGGTTCAGGATGGTCTTAACGACCTTAACGGTATCAGCGGGGCCTTCCAGAGTCAGCTCAGTAGCAGCAGCCTCTGCGTTTGTCCATGCAGCGGGAACTTCAACCTTGACATATGCGGTAGCACCGGCATCGATAGCGTTCCAGTTAGCGTCAACGACCTCACGGCCCTTCTTCAGGTAGGAAGCCTCAGCAGCGGCCTTCATGTAGCCGATAGCCTCTTCGCTGGGCATAACCTTAGCCAGGGAGAAGAAAGCAGACTGCAGGATGGTGTTGGTGCGCTTGCCCATGCCAACCTTGATAGCCAGGTCGATCGCGTTGATCAGGTACAGCTGAATGTTGTTTTCAGCGATGTAGCGCTTGGAAGCGGCATCCAGGTGATGCTCCAGCTCTTCCAAAGACCACTGGCAGTTGATCAGGAATACACCGCCGGGCTTGACATCCTGAACAATCTTGAAGCCCTTGGTGATGTAGGAGGGGTTGTGGCAAGCAACGAAGTCAGCCTTGTTGATGTAGTAGGGGGACTTGATGGGCTTGTCACCGAAGCGCAGATGGGAAACAGTAACGCCACCGGTCTTCTTGGAGTCGTACTGGAAGTAAGCCTGTACGTACTTGTCGGTGTGGTCACCGATGATCTTGATGGAGTTCTTGTTAGCGCCAACGGTGCCGTCGCCGCCCAGACCCCAGAACTTGCACTCGATGGTACCCTCAGCAGCGGTGTTGGGGGAGACCTTCTCGTCCAGACTCAGG
This sequence comes from Faecousia sp., assembly GCA_045646265.1. Taxonomy (GTDB): domain Bacteria; phylum Bacillota; class Clostridia; order Oscillospirales; family Oscillospiraceae; genus Faecousia. The sequence continues at coordinate 26,869 of JAZRKL010000115.1, read as the reverse complement.
TTGGTAACGTCGTCAACGATACCCAGGGTGAACTCGTGCTTGGGAGCGGCCTTAGCCAGCTCTTCGTAAACTGCGAAGAAGGAAGCGGGAGTGGTGTCCTTGGAACCCAGACCGTAACGGCCGCCGATGACGGTGACATCGTTAATGCCTGCCTTGGCCAGAGCCATGACAACATCCTGGTACAGAGGCTCGCCCTGGGAGCCGGGCTCCTTGGTGCGGTCCAGAACAGCGATCTTCTTAGCGGTTGCGGGGATAGCAGCCAGCAGCTTGTCAGCAGCGAAGGGACGGAACAGGCGAACCTTGACCAGGCCGACCTTCTCGCCATGAGCGTTCAGGTAGTCGATGACTTCCTCGATAACGTCATTGACGGAACCCATAGCAACGATGATGCGGTCAGCATCCTCAGCGCCGTAGTAGTTGAACAGCTGATAGTTGGTGCCCAGCTTCTCGTTGACCTTAGCCATGTACTTCTCAACAACTGCGGGCAGTGCATTGTAGTACTTGTTGCAGGCTTCACGGTGCTGGAAGAAGATGTCGTCGTTCTCGTGAGAACCACGCATTGCGGGACGCTCGGGGTTCAGGGAGTGCTTGCGGAACTCAGCCACAGCCTCCATGTTGGTCATTTCCTTCAGATCCTCGTAGTCCCAGATAGCGATCTTCTGGATCTCGTGGGAGGTACGGAAACCGTCGAAGAAGTTGATGAAGGGAACGCGGCCTTCGATGGAAGCCAGGTGAGCAACAGCACCCAGGTCCATAACTTCCTGAACGTTGGTCTCAGCCAGCATAGCAAAACCGGTCTGACGGCAGGCATAAACGTCGGAATGGTCACCGAAGATGTTCAGAGCCTGAGTAGCAACGGTACGGGCAGAGACATGGAAAACGGAGGGAAGCAGTTCGCCGGCGATCTTGTACATGTTGGGGATCATCAGCAGCAGACCCTGAGAAGCGGTGTAAGTGGTGGTCAGGGCACCGGCGGCCAGAGAGCCGTGAACGGTACCGGCAGCACCGGCTTCAGACTGCATTTCAACGACCTTAACAGTATCGCCAAAGATGTTCTTCCGGCCGGCAGCAGACCACTGATCAACGTAGTCAGCCATGGGGCTGGAAGGAGTGATGGGGTAAATGCCAGCTACTTCGGTAAACGCATAGCTGACGTGGGCGGCAGCGGTATTGCCGTCCATGGTTTTGAATTTTCTAGCCAAAATGAAATACCTCCTAAAGTATTCAAATTTAGTCGCATATATCATAGCACTTCAAACCCATTTTGTAAAGCAGTTATCCGCGCACTTCGTTAAAAAAAGATTTTCCATTACAGATTTTGACGTTTCATAAAGAGAATATTATCATGTTAGGTAATTTTGAAAAAGATATTGAGTTTTTTTACCAGATGGGGTATGATAAACCAAATGGATGGAAGGAGCGTTCCTATGATTTGCAGTGTCAATACAATGGGTATTCAGGGAATCAACGGTCATGTTGTCCGTGCGGAATGCTATATTTCCAACGGACTTCCCGGGTTTGATATCGTAGGTCTGCCGGATGCGGCAGTGAAAGAAGCAAGGGAGCGTGTTCGTGCTGCCGCAAAGAACAGCGGACTTACATTTCCAACCAGCCGGATCACGGTCAATCTTGCGCCCGCGAACCTGAAAAAGGCGGGCACCCATTACGATCTGCCCATTCTGGTTGGCATCATGTCTGCCTGCGGGGCAATCAGAAGACCGTCCTCTTCCTGCGCTTTTATTGGTGAACTGAGTCTTGACGGATATGTTCGTCCTGTTAACGGTATGCTTTCCATGGCACTGGCGGCCAAACGCGCGGGGATCAAGACTATTTATGTTCCTGCTGAGAACGCGGCTGAGGCCACCCTGTCAAGAGGCCCTGCTGTCATACCGGTTTCCTCTGTAACGGAATTGACTTCTGCATTGAACGGAGAGACCACATTGGAGGAAGAACCGATCTGGGTACCGTCAAAATCCGAAGCTGTTAATCTTGATTTCAAAGATGTCATGGGACAGGAAAATGTGAAGCGTGCTTTGGAAGTCGCGGCTGCAGGAAGTCACAACATTTTAATGGTTGGCCCTCCCGGTTCCGGTAAAAGTATGCTCAGCAAGCGAATTCCGTCGATCCTGCCGGATATGACATGGGAAGAATCGTTGGAAGTTACCCAGATCTATTCTGTAATGGGAATGCTTCCTGCTGGAAATCCTTTGATCAAACAAAGACCTTTCCGCTCTCCGCACCATACAGTATCTAACGCGGGACTCACAGGCGGTGGAACAAATCCCCGGCCCGGTGAAATATCCCTGTCTCATAAAGGTGTGTTGTTTTTGGATGAACTGCCGGAATTCAGGAAAGATACATTGGACTTGATGCGTCAGCCGTTAGAGGATGCCAGTGTGACGATTTCAAGAGCTTCCGGTTCTGTTACATACCCGGCTGAATTCATGCTTGTATGTGCCATGAATCCCTGTAAATGTGGCTGGTATGGCGATCCATCCGGCAGATGCACCTGTTCCCAGAGTGCTGTGGATAGCTATCGAAGCCGCATTTCCGGGCCGCTGCTTGACCGTATCGACATCATTGTTGAAGTACCGGGAGTTCATTTTGACGATCTTAGACAGCGGGCGGAGGCAGAACCCTCTGCTTCCATAAAAGCCAGAGTGGACAAAGCCAGAGAAATTCAAAATCGCCGTTACGGCATTGACAGCGGCCTTTCCAATGCACGTATGGGTCCGGATGAAATGCGGAAGTTCTGCCAACTGGACGATAAGTGTGCTGCGCTCATGCGCCGGGCCTTTGATTCTCTGGGTCTCACAGCAAGAAGCTATGATCGCATACTGCGTGTTGCCAGAACCATTGCCGACCTTGGCGGAAGCGAACGGATCCAACCGCAGCACATTGCGGAAGCGATTCGTTACCGCCGTTCTGATGTAAGTAATTTGTAAGATAACCACGGAAGGATATACACAATGAAAGAGATTTTTTTATTAAAGTTGGGCGAAGTAGTACTGAAAGGCGCAAATAAGCGCCAATTTGAGAACAAACTTCGCCAGAATGTTCGCCGCCGCATGCGAGCCTACGGTAATTTTGATGTTTACATCATGCAATCCACGGTCTATGTGGAGCCGATGGATGATATGGCGGATGTGGATGGTGCTTGGGAAGCCTGCAACAGTATTTTTGGTGTTGTCAGCCTGTGCCGGTGCCGTGCCTGTGAGAAGAATCTGGATGCCATCTTCAATACGGTAGAAGAATACCTTGGCGATGATCTGGATTGCGCCAAATCCTTTAAAGTGGAATCGAAGCGTTCCGACAAGTCGTTCCCGCTGACTTCTATCGGTATTTCCCAGGAAATCGGCGGCCGTCTGGCAGAGGCGCATCCCGATTGCTTGGTGGATGTTCATCATCCTGAGTATACCGTTTATGTCGAAGTTCGTGACTTGGCCGCTTACGTGCACGGACCTGCCCAGCCCGGTGCCGGCGGTCTGCCTACCGGTGTCGGCGGCAGAGCAATGTGCCTGCTCAGTGGCGGTATCGACTCTCCTGTGGCGGCCTATATGATGGCAAAACGGGGCGTTGAGATCGAGTGCGTTCATTTCTTCTCTTATCCTTATACCTCTCAGCTTGCAAAGGATAAAGTGATCGAACTTGCCCGTCTGGTGACCCGCTACAGCGGCAGAATGACACTGAACATCGTCAGCTTTACCAAGATCCAGGAAGCAATCCGTGATAATTGTCCCGAAGAGTATTTCACCCTGATCATGCGCCGGTTTATGATGGAGATCTCCCAGCGGATCGGTAAGGATCACGGCTGTGGTGCATTGATCACCGGTGAAAATCTGGGTCAGGTTGCCAGTCAGACCATGGAAGCCATGGCTGTTACCGGTGCCGTAGTAGATATACCGATTTTCATGCCTCTGGTTGGTATGGATAAGGAAGAAATCGTTACCATTGCCAGAAAGATCGGCACCATGGAAACGTCCATTCTTCCTTATGAGGATTGCTGCACTGTCTTTACACCCAAGCATCCCAAGACAAAGCCGACTCTCGGACAGCTTTTGAATGCTGAAAAGAAGCTGGATAGGGAAGCGCTGATTCAGGATGCACTGGCTTCTGTCGAGAAGCTTACGATTAAATACCATGATGAAGCTGTGCTGTGAGGTTCTTGCGGCGCTGCAGGGCAAGACACTTGTTACTGCTGAGAGCTGTACCGGTGGCGGTATCGGCGTGGCATTGACAGCCATTCCCGGCAGCTCTGCGGTTTATAAGGGCGGTATCATCTGCTATACCAATTGGATCAAAGAGCATATGCTTGGTGTTCCTTGTAAGCTTTTGAATAGCTATGGTGCTGTTTCAGCACCGGTTGCTGAGGCAATGGCATTGGGTGCAAGAAAAACGCTGGAAGCGGATATCGCTGTTTCCGTTACAGGCTTGGCCGGTCCCGGTGGAGATGAGTTTGGTCATACTGTGGGTACGGTTTTTATTGGCTGTGCTACAGACAGTAAGACTGTTGTGAAAGAATTTCATTTCACCGGTGATCGCAACGCGGTCAGAGAACAGGCTGTTATGGAAGCATTGCTGTTAATCCTTGCGAGTCTAAAATTGCTGGAGTGATTCTATGAACAGGAATAAACTTATAATTTCGGTTTTTCTTTTGATATTTTCTTTGCTGCTTTTTGCGGGCGCCTGGTTCATAAAAAAAGGGACTCTGGAGAAGCCGAATGATGAGACAAATCCATTTAAGGATTCAACTTTAAGCGATCATACGACGGTACCAAGCATTATAACAACGACATCGCCCATTGAGACAACGCAGGAAGCCACTGATGCCACCACCGAGGCCACTACAATGCCTACGACCGAAGCGACAACAGTTCCTGAAACAACTGAAGCGGTGTCTGCTGATGTTGGTTTGAAGGCTGCGCAGGTGGCTGGCGCTCAGGTGGGAAAACCCTATCAGTATGGCAGTGCGGGCCCGGATTCCTTTGATACTTCCGGACTTGTGCAATACTGCTTTAAGCAGTGTGATATATCCGTTCCCAGATCCAACAGTGCTTTGGCGGGGTATGGATATACTGTCGATAAGGAAAATATACGGCCCGGCGACGCAGTGTTTTTCTGGAGCAGCACACCCGGAACACCTGAATACTTGGGCATTTACATTGGTGACGGAAAAGTTGTGGCTGCGTTCAACAGTTCAAAGCCGGTGACTCAGTTTGATATGAACAGTACTTACTACACTGAACACTTTGTGTGTGTCCGTCGATTTTACTGATTATAGGGCGTCCTAACCATTAATGTGGTTGGGACGCTTTCTTTTTTTATATACAACAAGCCAACCACAAGTGTGGTTGCTTTTTAATTGGAGCTAGTGACCTGACTCGTTGGCATTTTTGCATTCGCAAAAATAGATGTTCGGCTCCGTCGAGCCGTCGCCGGCAATGCTCATGCGCATTGCATTGAATCTTTCGAGTCATGTCACTTCTTTGCTTAACAAGGAAAAACCACCCGAGTGGGTGGTTTTTCTTGTTGGAGCTAGTGACCTGACTCGTTGGCATTTTTGCATTCGCAAAAATAGATGTTCGGCTCCGTCAAGCCGTCGCCGGCAATGCTCGTGCGCATTGCATTGAATCTTTCGAGTCATGTCACTTTTTAGCTTAACAAGAAAAAACCACCCAAGTGGGTGGTTTTTCTTGTTGGAGCTAGTGACCTGACTCGAACAGGCGACCTTCTCATTACGAGTGAGATGCACTACCGACTGTGCTACACTAGCATTATTCTCAGCCAAAACATTATATCGATGTTTCTTACGATTGTCAACTGTTTTCTCTGGGATCGATATTCTTATGGATGAATGCATGATTACCACCGGTATTTTCATGAAGAAGAAAACTGAAGATAATCTCAGAAATATGCATGAAGTATTGGTGACAGCGATAAAGTGAGGTAGGGGGGATGCTATGAGCTATACGATACACTATGGGTCGGAGATACCGAAATTTTCTCCGAAGAAAAAATGTTATGCTGGATTGGTAGGCGCTGTCATAATCATTATGGTATGTTCAGCCGCCATTGGTATGGCTATCCCGAGACAGGCAGAACAATTTGTGCAGGCGCTTTTCCCGTGGACAAGAATGGAGGTGCGATCTACACTGACTGACCTTCGGGAAGAAGTTAAAGATGGTATGCCGATGGCAGATGCAATAAGCGCTTTCTGCTATGAAATCATTTATGAAGCGAAGATTCCGTAACAGCATACAAATCACATTCGAAAGGGGAATGTTTCTTTATCTCGCATTACTGCTGCTGTTGATTCCGCTTCGGCTATTCATCGCTTTGATCATCAGTGTTGTCATCCATGAACTATTTCATATTATTGCACTAAGGCTCATGGATAAAGAAATCTACTCTGTGAAAATTTGTCTCCGTGGGGCAATGATAAATACCCAGTGTATGAACGAAAAAGAGGAGCTCCTTTGTGCACTGGCCGGGCCTCTTAGTGGTATGTTACTGATGCTCTTCTTCCGTTGGATACCGGTGATTGCCTTGGCTGGCTTCGTGCAAGCATTATACAATCTATTGCCATTGTATCCGACTGATGGCGGTAGAATCCTGAAATGCGGTATGATGCTGATATTTCCAATCAAGTTGGCAGATAAGATCATATATTGGACGGAAATTGTTACATTAAGTGTTATTACGGCTGCTTGTGTGTATGGTTCTGTATATCTTCGATTAGGGATCATTCCCATGATGCTGTCGGCGGTCTTGCTTCTGAAATCGTCAAAAAGGAAATAGTTCTTGCAAACCTCGTGCCAAAGGGGTACAATAGATGTACTATTTTATACGAGGTACAGTTATGACCAATTTGCTTCAGCGTATACTGCCTACTGTGCAAAAGCCGGCACGGTATACAGGCGGTGAATATAACGAAATCAAGAAGAATCTTGAGGATGTCCGTGTGCGGGTTGCGTTTTGCTTTCCCGATACCTATGAGATCGGTATGTCTAATGTAGGCATGCGGATCTTGTACGGTGTCATGAACGAAATGGACGGTGTTTGGTGCGAGCGTGTTTTCGCGCCGTGGTCCGATATGGAAGACGCAATGCGTAAGCATAACCTGCCTCTCTGGGCGCTGGAAAGCCAGAATTCTGTGAAGGATTTTGATATGATCGCGTTTACCATCGGCTATGAGATGAGCTACACCAATATTTTGAACATGCTGCGTCTGGCGCAGGTGCCGCTCCATTCCAAGGACCGTCATGGACTTAAGAATATTGTATTTGCCGGCGGTGTATGCGCGTTTAACCCGGAACCCCTTGCCGATTATATTGACTTTTTCTCTCTTGGAGAAGGGGAGGAGATCACACCGGAGATACTAAATCTCTATGATAAGGCAAAGGACGAAGCGTGGAGCAAGGAACGGTTCCTTTTGGAGGTTTCCAAAATCCCCGGTATCTATGTACCGGCCTTTTATGAGCCTGAATATGCGGAAGATGGCCGCCTTTTGCAGGTGAAAACACTGAACGATGCACCGAAGACAGTAACAAAACGCATCATTGAAGACCTGGACAACGCTTTCTTCCCGACTAAAATGATCGTTCCTTCCACGGAAATCGTTCATGACCGGGCAAATCTGGAAGTGTTCCGTGGCTGTATCCGTGGCTGCCGCTTCTGCCAGGCCGGTTTTTCTTGCCGCCCGGTTCGCAAGAAGAGCGCGAAGGTTCTCTATCAGCAGGCTGTGGAGACTTTGGAGGATTCCGGCAATAATGAAATCACACTTTCCAGCCTTTCAACTTCCGACTACCGGGAATTGAAAGAACTGACGGATAAAATAATTCCTTACTGCGCCGAGAATAAAGTGAGCCTTTCTGTCCCATCACTTCGAGCGGATAATTTCTCCAGAGAACTAATGCAAAAGCTGCAGATGCTTCGCAAAAGCGGCTTGACTTTTGCGCCGGAAGCAGGCACCCAGCGCCTGCGTGACGTTATCAATAAGAATCTGACCGAGGAAGAGATCTTGTCCAGCTGCGCTATCGCTTTTTCCGGCGGATGGAATAATGTGAAGCTCTACTTTATGCTTGGTCTGCCTACGGAAACAGACGAGGACGTTTTAGGCATTGCGGACTTGGTATATAAAATCATCTGTACATGGAAGGAATGCGCTTCCAATAAAAAGCGTGGTCTGCGTGTCCATGTGGCAACTGCGTATTTTGTACCGAAGCCACATACACCCTTCCAGTGGGAAAAGCAGATCACTCAGGAGGAATATCTGCGCCGCTGCAAGCTGCTCAAGAGCCATTTCTATTCCAAATCCATTGAGTACAATTATCATGCACCGGATCTTAGCCGCCTGGAAGCTGTGTTTGCCCGTGGTGACCGCCGGGTAGGTAAGGTCATAGAAGAAGCCATGAACCGTGGTGCGCGTCTGGATGGCTGGGATGAGCATTTTTCCTACCAAACATGGTTGGATGCTTTTGAAGCTTGCGGCGTTGACCCGGATTTCTACACTGTTCGTGGTTATGGTGAGGAGGAACTGCTTCCTTGGGATATGTTCGATGTGGGTGTCTGTAAACGTTTTTTGCTCAGTGAGCGGAAAAAGGCGTATGATGCCGTTGTAACACCCGATTGTCGCCAAGGCTGCGCCGGCTGCGGTGCCAACAAGCTTTTAAAGGAGGTGCGCTGCGATGGCTAGATTGCTGTTTGACAAGACAGGCAATGCTGTATGGATATCCCATCTGGATTTGATGCGCCTGTTCCAACGAGCTTTTAAACGGGCAGGCTTACCTTTGAAGCATACACAAGGCTTTAATCCCAGACCGTCTGTTTCCATTGCACTGCCTCTTTCTGTAGGCGTACAGAGCCGTTGTGAGCTGCTGGACTTTGAATTGGAGGGTGATGTTCCTTCCAATGATGAGATCTGCGCCAGACTTAATCAGGCGCTGGTAGAAGGAGTGCGGGTCCTTCAGGTTTATGATGACGGCAGCAAGCTCCGTGACCTGGCACTTCTTTCCTGCACCATAGATTTGGAATATGATAGGGGAGGGGCGACAGAAGCCGTATTGCAGATCGAAGCGCTGTTTGCGCAGGAAGCTGTTACCGTAACCAAGAAAAGCAAGAATGGTCCAGTTGAGCAGGATATTATTCCTATGATCAAAAGGCTGTCTGTTTCTGCCCGGGATGATAATACGGTCCGGCTGCAGGCGTTGGTCTGCTGTCAGAATCCGTCACTGAATCCGATGCAGTTGGTGGCGGCAGTTGAGCGCTATCTGCCGCAGTGGCAGCCGGATCATGCTGTATGCTGCCGTATAGAACTATTTGATACTAACGAAAAGATATTCAGATAAGGAGAACCATATATGGAAAAACAGGAAATTATTCTGGAAGAATGCCCCATGTGCCGTGGTAACGGTGTGATCATGCACGAAGGTAACTGGAATGTTCAGGTGGAATGTGCGGATTGCGGCAGCCATACTGTTTATGTTGAGTACGATAACGATACTGAGAAGGCTGAAGCCGAGAGAATGGTTGCCAGGCTTTGGAACTTGGGTAAGGTCATTAAATCTAACCCTGGTGATTAAGGAGATAGGCATGGATTTGCGTGGCAAGAGAATCGCTTTTCTGGGCGATAGCATTACAGAGGGATACGGAACATCATCTGTTGACAATGTATACTGGAAAGTTTTGGAGCGTAATACCGGCGCCCGTTGTTTTGGCTATGGCATTGGTGGTACAAGAATCGCAAGACAGCAGAAACCTGAAAGCTTGGCAAATGATAATTGGTTTGGTTCACGGGTCGACAGTATGATTCCGGATGCTGACATTGTGATTGTGTTTGGTGGTATCAATGATTTTTGTACTGGTGAGGCGCTTCTTGGAACGCAGGCTGACAGAACAGAGGATACCTTTTGTGGCGCATTGCATGTGCTGATGGAAAAACTGATCAATCGATATCCTTCTGCTACAATCATATTCATGACACCTATGCACGGGGGACATCTTGAGGACAACATTACGTATAACAGTGCTGGGGCGCCACGATTTGGCAACTTACAAATGTATGTTGATGCTGTAATAGAAGCAGCAGCGTATTATTCAATTCCTGTTTTGGATATGTATCGTACCGGTGGGATAATTCCCAGAATTGAGGTAGTACGCCAGAAGTTTGTTCCGGATGGTATTCATCCAAACGATGCTGGACAGGCAAGGATTGCTCAGCGTCTGCAAGGCTTTTTGGGGTCGTTATAACAAGCGCTGACAGCCGAAATAAAAATTTTTAAAAAAAGTAAAAATAAAGCTTGCATTTTTCGTCAAGGTGTGCTAATATACTCTGGCGTTAAGGAAATGCAAGTTATCCGGGTGTGGCGAAGTTTGGTATCGCGCTTGAATGGGGTTCAAGAGGCCTCGAGTTCGAATCTCGACACTCGGACCAAAAAGCTGAAGCAGTATCTACTGCTTCAGCTTTTTTCTTTTGTGTCGTGATTTGAGTGATTCAATGTGTTATTGATGATCGTTGCTGCCAACACTCAATATATATTCAAGGAAATCATCAAGCGGTGGTTTCCTTTTACATTTTGTGGAAAAAGGGTGTTGACAATTGTAACCAAAAGTGCTACTATATGTTTACAAATGTAAACTACCCTGAGGTGATAACATGGAAAACGGAAATATTGCTCTGACAGAAGCGGAGTGGGAGGTTATGCAGTGTCTGTGGGACCGTTCTCCGATGACTGGAAGAGAAGTGACAGAAAATCTTCATACGCGAATGGGATGGAGCCGCAGTACCTCACTGACCCTGTTGCGCCGGTTGGAAGCGAAGGGAGCAGTAGTCGGAAATACAGACTCAGATGTCAAACTGTTTCGCCCTCTGATTGGAAAAGATGAAGTAGCCGTGCGGGAAACCCAAAGCTTACTGAACAGGGCTTACAAGGGAAGCCTGAGCCTCTTGGTAAGTGCTTTTACAAAGGATCAAACACTTTCCCAAAATGAAATTGATGAATTGTATTCGATTCTACGTGAAATGGAGGAAAGACAAGATGATTGAATGGATCGTTTCTTCCAGTGTTCTGATTGTGCTTCTGATTATGATTCGTACGATTTTCAAAGGAAAGATTAAACTCACGCTACAATATGCCCTTTGGGGAATTGTTTTGGTGAGACTTTTGATTCCATTCAGTATTGGAAGTACGATTATCAGCGCCGCGAATCTAAAAGAAACCGCAAAGCAGCAGCCTGCTGTGCAAACTGTAATCGAAATAGGCAACACCAGTGTTTCTGCGCAAAGCTATGAGGATGCATATCACCAGGTCGCCCAGCAGTACCAATCCAACGGCATTGATGTAGATGCGTTGGAAGGGGAAGCGCTGGATGCCATGGAATTGGAAGTCCAGGCGGCTATGAACGGTAAGACGGTTACTGAGATACTGGTTGGTGCTTTGACTTATGTTTGGATTGCCGGCATTCTGGTGGTTGGCGGTATGTTTCTGTATACCAACATTCGCTTTTGGAAACAACTCAGAAAAGGGAGGAAAAATTCCGGTATACAGAAGGGGAATATACCCGTTTGGCATGCTTCTAATTTGAACACACCATGCTTATTTGGTGTCTTTGTACCCGGGATCTATGTTTCTCAGAATGTGTTAGATGATCCGATTCGGTTGCGTCACATATTGGAACATGAGCTGACCCATTATCGGCATGGTGATCATATATGGCCGGTACTGCGTGGTTTTTGTGTGGCGCTGCATTGGTATAATCCCTTGGTTTGGTGTGCAGCATTTCTGTCTCAACGGGATGCAGAGCTTGCCTGCGACGAAGCCACAATCAAGCGTCTGGGAGAACAGGAGCGTGCAGAGTATGGTCGAACGTTGATTGCCATGACCTGCCGCAAGAAAACAAATGTACTTACAACCGCTACAACAATGAACGCGAGCAAAAATGGTATCAAAGAACGAATACACCTCATAGCAAAGAAACCGAAGATGGTAGCTGTTACATTGATCGTGGTACTATTGTTTACTGCAATTGCAATAGGCTGTACCTTTACCGGCCCTAAAGAACAGGATGATATTCCTGTGGAAACCTTACCAACTGAGCAGCAGTCGATGATTCCGATTATAACGACCAGACCAACGGAAATAAACAAACCGGAAGAAACGACAAAACCAATCGAAACAGTTGAGCCTACAAAACCTACCAGACCTTGGCCTTATGGCAACATTAGCGATTCCGATACTCAGTATCCCTCTGTGGTTGCTGATGTCGTTGGTATGGGTCCGTTATATCAAGATCCGATGGAAGGGAAGATCTGTATTGGTCTTTTCACTACTTTTACCGGGGAAAAGCAAGTATATATCATTCCTGAAAACCAGGAAGAGCTTCTTACTGCGTTCAAAAACGCTTATAGTGAAAGCAGCATGGGTGACCAAAGTCCGGGACCTGTTCGTTCGATGAGCATTCATTTCAAGGGTATTCGGTGGTACATAAGCAGCGATGGCGCAATTTTTCTGTCAAACTTTGGTGACGATAATATACTTCCGCCGGAAGCGTCTTCTGAATTGATCGCCTTGTGCGAGGATGCCCGTCGTAAAGCAGGAATCTCTGATCCAGTAAGACCTGAGGATATTTTACAGATAAAGTCCGCAACCCTCAGTTGGAATGGAGTACATACAATAACAGATGCAGAAAGACTGAAGCGCATTGAATCGCTGCTGAGCAATTCGCTTAATATCGGTTTTATGTCAGCATGCCCTTATGATAGCTTATTGACATTGGAACTGGTAAACGGTAAAACTTTAACTGTCGCTGTGGCGAATGACAGCTGCGGTGCGTGGATGAGCAATGGTGCGTGTTATACCTTCTATCCTCAAGACGGTTCTGCAAATGATGGTAATATTACTTTTTATAAGTTGTTTGCCCCGGCTCTATTCCATAAAGCGGCCGGCGGTCATATGGAAATCATAGCAGATTTGATCCAGTATCTGGATTGGGATCTGTATGGAGAAATCTATGGTGATCAAGAGACTCTATACTTTATCGATCAGATGAAAGCTTGGATCATGGAAGACTATGAGGAGCGGGTGGGTTATGCATTGTATCCAACTCCGGATGCTGACAGCGATTACGGCAGAGCATTCGCAATCATGCTGACGCAGCTATATGATGAGAATCCGCAGGTATTTGCAAGAATATGCCGTAATGCAGTTAATAATGGACATGGAGAGAATATTCTGCGGATGTTGGGAGACTACTGGGGCGTTTCTACCGATGAAGTTCTCGACATTTTACAAGAAGCAATTTCTAATCCATGATCCTAATATGTGACAAAACCTCCGGTCAACCGGAGGTTTTGTCTTAGTAACGTGTTTTGTTTTGAAACTATCATTGTCGGCCATCTGCATTTTGGTGATTTTTCTTCAGTATTTCATTGATACGATTGGTATTCATTTTAATTATGGAATAGACGATTGCCCAAATGGACAAATAGCCAACTACGAAAATTCCGGAAAACACTAAAATTGGGGTTACGCCCCAGGCCAGCCAATTGTTGAGCAAATATGTGCCCAAATAGCTGATATATAGAACGATGCCATGAATCAAAATTGCTACCATCAAGGGTAAACGTTCGAGCTGATATACAGCATTCATACCACCTGCGATGAAAGTAAGGGCAGATAACGAGAGAATTCCGATGCAGACTTGCTTGACAGTCAACGTGTCCACGACAGCCACATGATGCAGAATCAAATAGATGACGGCTAAAACAATCGGCCCAAAACCGCAGGCTACCATTCCCCGTCGCATAAAATCAGAAACAAATTTTCTCATTTTTTCTCGAACCTCCTTTTGATATCCGCGAAGCATCGTCTGGAAACATAGTCCCGGTAACCACATTGAAACACAGCGTCCACTCCGCCACTGAACATTGCATCAAATCTTGCGATGCGATGCTCGTTAGCAAGTGTCGACTTATTCATGCGGATAAAATAGGAGGGGAGAATATTCTCTAAGTCACGAAGCCTGTCCTGAATACGGTAGTGATTACCACAGGTGTCAATGGCGATTACTTTTCGGTTCAGAATCGTGATGCATTCAATCTCCCGGAACATGAGCTTTCGTATCTCATCATCGCTGTATCCTATAATGCTGTCAGCACCGGAAAAGGAGCAGACAAGGTTTTCTATCTGCTCTGTCAGAGAAGAAGGCGCATGCACGATGGCTATAATTTCTTCATCAACATCTTTGTTGATAATGAGTTTATATTTCATCATCTCAAATCCTTACTGTTTTTTCATTTGACTGAGGAAGCAGGCTACTGCAATCACCGTTATTAATACACTGTAAATAAGAACGGGCAGAATATGCGCCGCGGCAAGCCGGAAATCGCCGGCCAATAATGCCTTCTCCATTTCGACAGCATGAACAAAAGGAAGTGCATTGGCAATTTTCTCGAAATAGCTGCCCAATAGCTTCAAATCAAACCACACACCTGAAAGCCATGCTGAAAGATTGGTCAGTAATGCGCCGCAGATTCCGCCAACTTGCTTCACGCCTAAAATGCTGCCGCATAAAAGACCCAATGCAATATTGAAGATGGCTACGGGAATTGTTCCAAGGATAGCATACAAAATCGAAATACGAACTGTCAAGCCCAAAGGAATCGCGAACAGATAACAAATCGCGGTCTGTCCCAGTGCTATGGGCAACAATGGGAGCATATAACCAAGAATGAAATGAAGAGCCGTCAGGGGAGTCGTATACAGCCGTTGCAAGAGTGCAGTTTCCATGTCCTTGGCAATCAGCGTTGCTGAAAACAGTGTCATAAATGAAAGGCCGAATACGGTGATGCCCGGAGTCAAGGTATCAATTTCAAACAGGCTTACCGGAATATTTGCCTGCATGCAGCTTAATAGAAACAGCAGAACCAAAGGAAAACCCAGACCAAAGCACAGATTAATGGGATCACGCAGGATTTCTTTTGCGCAACGTTTGGCAAATACAATTGTTCTCATATTTAAGCCTCCCTCACAATAGAAACAAAGGCCGATTCAAAATTGTTTGTTCCAGCCATATGGATCAATTCGTCCACTGTACCTACCATAAGGATTTTGCCATCTTTCATAATACCGATACGGTCAGAAAGTGCTTCTGCCTCTTCCATGTAATGTGTTGTCAGTATGATCGTTATCTTGCCTTTCAATGCGCGAATCTCATCCCATAGGGCATGTCTTGCAAGGACGTCCAGCCCTAGAGTTGGTTCGTCCAAAAACAGAATTTTCGGCTCGCTGATCATGGCCATGGCAATACTGACACGCCGCTGCCAACCGCCGGATAATTTTCCTGCCCTTTTGTGTAAAAGGCTATCCAGAGCAAATTGACCGGAAAGTTCTTGGATCTTTGCTTCTGTTTTCTCTTTAGAGAATCCATGAATGCCGCAAATCAGCTCCAGGTTCTCTTTTACGGAAAGATTTGGTGCTACTGCAGTCTCCTGGGGAGATACACCAATCAACCGTTTTACCTGTTCCGGATGTGTTCTGATGCTATAGCCACCCACAACAGCATCACCAATGGTTGGTTCGGTTAGGCAGGAAAGCATTTGGATGGTTGTAGTCTTTCCGGCACCGTTTACTCCGAGCAGGGAAAACAATTCACCTTGCCGGATTTCCAAATTTATCTTGTTCACGGCTGTCAGGTTTTTGTACTGCTTAACAAGGCCCGTTGTTTTAATTGCCTGCATTTTATCCGCCTCCTTTTTGCGGCTATTATAGCAAAACAGAATGGAGATATGTTTATTTTTGCCTGTTCGGTCATTTCTTGTGTCTCATCGGTTGCAACTGCGCAGGCATCGAATGGTGATATGTACTTTGTCGCTTCCAATGTTGTACTTGGAATTCAATTTGGAGATGACGGAACTCCGTTCGTCGAATATTCTGATAATTCCACGTTTAATAAATAAATAAATAAAGAATCCTGTGGTCACTTCTGTGATCACAGGATTTTTGTGTAGAGTACTCTTATTTGATAATGGAAGCTTTATATTCGCTGGGTGTCAGGTTTGTAAATGCTTTGAAGCACTTTGAAAAGTACTGTGGGCTGTCGAAGTGAAGTAAGTCGGCGATCTGGGTCATATTATATTTCCCTTCACGGATCAGCCGCCTTGCTTCCCGTATTTTTAATGAATTGTAATATTTCATGATGCCGCTTTTTCTGTAAATGGAAAATAACTGCTTTACGGTACTTTCTCCCTTGCCAACTGCCTGGGCAACATCATTGACAGTGATTTTGCCGTAGATGTTATCATTTAGGAACTGCAGGATCTCTTTGACTTGGTAGGGAACATCCACACCGTCGATCACATAGCTCTGACGCATGGATTTTGGCAGAGCATCCTGATCCCTGTTGAGGCTGATCAGAAGAATTTCCAGCAGATTTTTGACCATCTGCTGACCGCCAAAGGGGCTTTGATCGATGGTTTCCATTTTTTGAAGCAGTGGATTTGAGGGGTCTACCAGACGGTAGCAGGACAGGCCTTCGCTGATCAAAAGGGACAGCAGTGATTTTTCGTTTGCGCTCAGCTGAAATATCTTACCTTCGAAGTGCTTCATTGCTTTACTTTTGCATTGGAAGTCTATGATGCCAACATTAGGCGCTACCGCATTGTTGCCGGACAGGTTATGGAACTCATTCGGCTTATGGAATGTCATCTCGCCACTTTTTAGTACAAACCGGTTTTCTCCAGCGGTACAGATCATTTCTCCTTTGTCTATGTAGACCATTTCCCAAAAATCATGCTGTTCGCCTTCGTAGTAGAAGTTTTTAGGCAGCTCCATGTAGAATAGGGTGATGATCTTTTCGATATTAAAAACTTTTTCAAAACCCAAAAGTGTAAAATTATCTGGCATATGAACACCTCTATAGCTGAATTTGTAAATATTATAACTGATTTTGCACTCCATTGTAAATAGGGAAACAGTATAATGTGATTAGAAATCTGTAAAAGGAGGTTCTCTATGTACACCGTTCTTGTAATTTCCTGTCACCCGGACGATATGGAGATCGCCTGTGCAGGTACACTCTTGAAGTGCAAAGCCAGGGGAGACCGTGTTGTCGTATGTCATCTGTCCAGTGGTAATCTGGGTCATGTGATCATTCCGCCCGATGAGCTGACGCAGATTCGTGCCAAAGAAGCGGAACGTTCCGCACAGCTGGCTGGTATCGAGGTGATCCACAGCAGCTTTGATGATCTTGAGATCTACGATAACAACAAGGCTGCCCGAGACAAGGTTGTTGATGTTATCAAGCAGGTAAAGCCGGATTTCATCATTACCCATGATCCTAACGATTACATGCCTGACCACACTGCTGTATCCCGGCTTGTATTTGATGCCAGCTTTACCGCTACGCTGCCTAACTATCACACCAAGGCATCCGGAGCCGCAAAGATGGTGCCCATTTACTACATGGACACCCTTGCCGGTGTGAATTTTAATCCTACAGAGTACGTTGATGTATCTGACTACATCGATACTAAGCTGGAAATGCTGGAATGTCACGAATCACAGGTTGTCTGGATGCGTGATCATGACGGTATTGATTTCCCGGACATGGTAAAGACCTGCTGCCGTTACCGCGGCTATCAGTGCGGTGCTGATTATGCCGAAGGCTTCCGTCAGTGCCAGGTCTACCTCAAAGGCACAACCAAGCGCTACCTCCCCTAAAATAATGTAAAAGGAGATTATTGATATGAACTTTAATTCTACTGTTAAGGGCTCTGCTCTGGAAGGCTTCTATCCCGCCGGATGGGACTTCGACAAGATCGACGCATGTATTGACGCACCCGAGAAGGTGACCGAGCGCCAGGCTCACTGGAACCCCGCTTTCACTCCCATTATGTGCGACAGCCTGGGTGAATTTGAGACCTACATGGGCCACGAGATCGCTATGCAGATCAAGCTGGCTAAGGATGCCGGTGAGAAGATCGCTTTCATCCTGCCTGTTGGCCCCATGGGCATGTACAAGTGGGTCGTCTACTTCCTGAAGGAGTGGAATATCGCCTGTGACCACGTTTACACCTTTAACATGGACGAGTGGGCTGATGCTGAAGGCAACACCCTGGCTCCTGATAGTCCCGGTGCGTTCCAGTATGCTATGGAGCAGGCTCTGTTCAATCCTCTGGGTGAACTGACCGTTCCCAAGGATCAGAGAAACTTTGCCACCAAGGAAAACCTGCCTACTTATCCCGAAAAGATCGCTGCCCTGAAGGCAGAGGGTGCTAAGCTGGTTCTGGTATACGGTATCGGCAGAATGTGCCACATCGCATTCTGGGAGCCCACCTTCGGTGGCGACTACGCAACCGTGGAAGAGTGGGAGAAGGCTCCTTACCGCATCGCTGCAAAGATCCATCCTCTGACTGTTGAACAGAACGCACTGACCAGCTTCAAGTCCAGAACTACTCTGGTTCCTTGCCGCGCCAACACCATCGGCCCTGGCCTGTTCCTGCAGGCTGACTACGCCATCGGCGGTGCTGACGGCACTCTGGGCAGAGGCATGCAGTGGCAGGGTATGTCCCTGTGGATGACCTTGCGTTACGGCAAGAACCCCTGGATCACCTCTTCCTATATTCCCTCTCTGGCCGGCCGTCTGTTCTTCCTGAAGGAACTGGCAGGTCCTCTGGAAGCGGAGTGCAACTAATCCTATGAACACTGAAATGAGAAACGGCATCGCCGTTGCCGGCAGTGTGATCGTTGATAAAATCAAAGAGATCTCTGCATATCCCAATTCCGGCGAATTGACTCAAATTCGTGGAATTCAGAATGCCATCGGCGGCTGTGTTCCCAATGTGGGTGTTGATCTGAAGAAGATCGCTCCCGCTCTGACCATCAGTGCTGTGGGTCTCGTTGGTGATGATGAGGAAGGCACTTATGTAACCGATAGCTTGGTTTCCGCCGGCCTGGATGCGTCTGGTTTGAACATTCTGTCAGGGGAGAAGACCAGCTTTACCGATGTTATGAGTATCCCCGGTGGTCAGCGTACCTTCTTTACATACCCCGGTGCCAGCGCAAAGTTTGGCGTTGATGACATCGATTATGTTGCCTTGAACGCAAAAATCCTTCATCTTGGCTACTTCCTGCTGCTGCAGAAAGTAGATGACGGTGATGGCATCAAGATCCTGCAGAAGGCTTTGGAGAACGGCATTGAAACTTCCATTGACCTTGTCAGTGAGAATTCTGACCGTTACAGCCTTGTTCTGCCGTGCTTGCCTTATACTGACTATTTGATCATCAATGAGCTGGAGGCATGTAAGCTGGCTGGTATGGAGACCGATGATCACATCTCTCTTGAAAAGCTCCATGCTGTTGCGTGCAAATTAAAAGAGATGGGTGTTCGAAAGAAAGTTATTATCCATATGCCTGATTGCTCCGTCTGCTGCTCTGATGAAGGTGTCTCTGCCCTGGGTTCCTACATTTTGCCCGACGGCTACATCCAGGGTACCACAGGCGCCGGTGATGCTTTCTGCGCCGGTGCGTTGATCGGTATCTACAACGGATGGGATGATACGAAAATCATGGAATTTGCTTCCGGTTGTGCGGTTATGGCTCTTGGTAGCCCTGATGCTACCAGCGGCATGAAAACACAAGAGGAAATTGAAGAATTCTGCAAGGATTTACCCAGACGGCTTCTTTTTAACTAACAGAAAGGAATCATGTATGAAAGCTGTAATGTATGGCGGCGGCAACATTGGAAGAGGCTTTATCGGCACCCTGTTTTCCGCCTCTGGCTATGAAACCGTATTCGTTGATGTTGTGGACGCTGTGGTCAATACACTGAACCAGGAACATAAGTATCCTGTCCGTATTCTTTCCAACGAAGGCCACAAGGATATTGAGGTTACCAACGTCAGTGCTGTGGACGGCAAGAATGCAGATGCCGTTGCTGAAACCATCGCTAATGCCGATATTCTGGCCACTGCGGTTGGCGTCAATGTTCTGAAGTTCATCGTTCCTAACATTGCTGTGGGTATTCGCAGAAGAATGGCCCGTAACGGCGGTCCTTTGGACATTATTATCTGTGAAAATCTGATGGATGCCAATAAAGTGATCGAGGGTATGCTGAAGGCTCTGCTGAGTGAAGAAGAGCAGGCTTGGTTTGATAAGAACATTGGCTTGGTGGAAGCATCTATCGGCCGTATGGTGCCTGTCCAGACGGATGAAATGAAAGACGGCAATCCCATGCGTGTCTGCGTGGAAGGCTATGGCTATCTGCCTGTGGACAAGGCTGCATTTAAGGGTGAGATTCCTGCGATCAAGAACATGGTTCCTTTTGAACCCTTTGATTTCTATATCAAGCGCAAGCTCTATGTCCATAACATGGGCCACGCAACCTGCGCCTATCTGGGTGATCTGTTGGGTCTGGAGTACATCTATCAGAGTATCGACCATGATGATATCTTTGTGGTTGTCAAAATGGCAATGGAAGAAAGCGCGCTGGCTTTGTCTAAGCATTACGGTGTTCCTTTTGAATCCATTACCCTTCACATCAATGATCTGCTCTACCGCTTTACCAATGCGGCCCTGAAGGACACCTGTAAGCGTGTCGGCGGCGATCCTGCCCGCAAGCTTTCTCCCCATGACCGTTTGATCGGTTCTTCTTCTCTGGTTCTTGAGAACGGTGATGTACCGGCTTACATTACCATTGGTGCTGCTGCCGGATTGAAGCGCTTTGTTGATGAGCAGGGTCTTGAGCAGAATGCTGAGAATGCTGCCAAACTGCTGCATGACAATGCCGGTCTGGAGGAAGACAGTGTCCTGTTTAAGTTGATTATGGATATGTACGGCATGATCATCAGCGGTGCTACCATTGGTCAGCTGCGCAGAGCTGCGGATAAGCTGAAGGCAGCAAACAGAAGCAACGTAATCTAATTATTACAAACTAACTCGGATGTTCCGTTGGCATCAATACATATTGCTGCCAACGGAACTTTTATTTGACTATGGATATTAAAACTGCAATCACGAAACGGCGAACAATCCGCCGTTTCCTGAACAAACCGATCGACGAACAAGTGCTGCGGGATATTGTTGCACTGTCCAGATTGTATGCTTCCGGCGCAAATCTGCAGCCGATCCGCTATGTTGCTGTAACAGATCACAGCAGGCTCGACGGTGTATTTGACACGTTGCGTTGGGCGGCATATTTGCCGGAATTCCAAATCAGCTATGATCACCGTCCAATGGCATATATTATACTTACCTCTGATAAGCGTACCTGCCAGTTTGATTTGGGCGCAGCTGCAACAACATTGATGCTTGCCGCAGAAGGGGAAGGGCTTAGTACATGCTGCCTTGGTTCTTTTGACAAAAACAAGCTTTGTGAGATAATTCCGTTGGCGCAAGGTCAGGAACCATTGCTTGTTGTTGCGCTGGGTTATCCGGCTCAAAACAGTAAAATTGTGGACTATGCCG
Organism: Faecousia sp.; assembly: GCA_045646265.1. GTDB lineage: Bacteria > Bacillota > Clostridia > Oscillospirales > Oscillospiraceae > Faecousia. The sequence continues at coordinate 5,408 of JAZRKL010000115.1, read as the reverse complement.
GGGATATCAAGTACTATGAAGACACCGACGGCTGTCTTTGTGTTCCAAAGCGTACTGTAGATGAAATTTTGACCTATTGCTGACCATTTTCCGCTGATCTGGAAGTATTTATTGATTTTTTACTTAAAATAAAGTAATTTTATTAAGAAAAAGTACTTGATTTTTGGGAATAGATGTGCTAATATATCTCGGTCTGAAAACAAGGTGAGTCCTCTGCAGTGCCGGGAACCATATCGCCGGATAGCTCATTGCACGAACGCCTAATATTAAGGAGGACAAAGATATGGATTTGGTAAAGGCTCTGTCCAGCCAGTACATGAAGCCCGAGCTGCCCGAGATGCGGGTTGGCGACACTGTTCGTGTGCATGTGCGGATCAAGGAAGGCTCTCGTGAGCGTATTCAGGTTTTCGAGGGCACCATCATTGCTCGTAAGCATGGTGGCATCGGTGAGACCATCACTGTTCGCCGTATTAGCTACGGTGTTGGCTGTGAGAAGGTTTTCCCTGTTCATTCTCCCAACGTTGCTATGGTTGAGACCATCCGTAAGGGTAAGGTTCGCCGTGCAAAGCTGTACTACCTGCGTGATCGTTTCGGCAAGGCAGCTAAGATCAAGGAGAAGGTCTAATTCTGAATTTCATAAAAAAAGAGGGGAAACCCTCTTTTTTTATTTGCCTATTTTTTAAAAGGCTCTTTTCATATGGCAAGAAACCGTGTATAATATAACGATAAAAAGAAGAATTGAGGTGATGACAGTGCGACGTGGAAAATATGAGGCAAGGAATGACGATTCTAAACCCAATGAAACGAGTGGTGAAGAGCTGTCCTTCACAAAAACGGTATTATTGTATCTGCACGATCTGGTATATTTGCTGTCTGTTATTTTGCTTGTTTTGCTGCTGCTTTTCCGCATTGTGGTTGTGTCCGGATCCTCAATGGTTCCTACTTTGGTTGACGGAGATTATCTGTTGTTGCTGAGCACTCCGCTGTACAATTCGCCAGAGTACGGTGATATCATCGTTGCAAGCAAGGATTCGTTCAGGGAAGGCGAGCCGATCATCAAACGTGTGATTGCCACAGAGGGACAAACTGTCGATATCGACTTCACTTCCGGCACCGTCTATGTGGACGGAGTTGCGTTGGATGAGCCATATATAAACAATTTGACCACCTTGGATGAAGGAACAAAACTCCCGCTTGTTGTGGAGGAAGGTTGTGTTTTTGTTCTGGGTGATAACCGAGGTCGCTCTGAAGACAGCAGAAGTCCTGCCATTGGGCAAATTGACAAGCGTGAGATTCTGGGAAAAGCATTATTCTTGTTCCTGCCTGGAATGGGCGAACAAATGAATGTACGGGATTTCGGCAGAATTGGAGGCATTCATTAAATGCAACAGGAAGAAATGAACATTCAGTGGTATCCGGGTCACATGACCAAAACACGCAGACAGATTGAAGCTGATTTGAAGCTGGTCGATGCTGTTTGCGAAATTGTTGACGCCAGAATTCCGATATCCAGCAGAAATCCCGATATTGATGCTATTTGTGGAAATAAGCCAAGGCTCGTGATTTTAAACCGTATGGACCTTGCGGATCCATCAGCAACAAAGCAGTGGGTGGCTTATTTCAAAAGCAAAGGCATTGCTGCGGTCCCAACTGATTGCAAAACAAAACGAGGCATCAACGACTTCTTGCCAACTGTCCGCAGTATTTTGAAAGAGAAAATAGAACGGGATGCCGCAAGAGGTATGAACCGGTCTATTCGCATTATGATCGTGGGCATTCCCAATGTGGGCAAGTCTACATTTATCAATCAGATTTCCGGTCGGAAGGGCGCAAAAGCAGAGAATCGCCCTGGTGTCACCCGTGGTAAACAATGGGTGACAGTGGATAACGGATTGCTTCTTTTGGACACACCCGGTATACTCTGGCCGAAATTCGAGGATCCCAACGTCGGATTGGCACTGGCATTTACTGGGGCTGTAAAAGAGGACGTAATCGATATAGAGGAATTGGCATGCAGACTGATGGAACTGCTCCATAAACGCTATCCTCAGGCTATCATGGACCGTTATGGCATTGCGCCGGATGTAGATGCGCCCGGATATGAATTGCTGGAATCTGCGGGGAAAAGGCGTGGTTATCTGCTCGCTCGCGGTGAAATCAATACGGAAAGAATGGCAAAGGTCCTGCTGGATGAATACCGCAGCGGCAAACTGGGCCGGTTTACCTTTGAAGTTCCGGAGGATACGCAATGAGTGATATGTGGGATATCGAGAATGAGCTGTTTGCGCAAGGCATCCAATTGATTTGCGGTGTTGATGAGGCAGGCCGCGGCCCCTTGGCAGGTCCTGTATGCGCTGCCGCAGTGATATTGCCGCCTAATATTGAGATTCCCGGTCTCAATGACAGCAAAAAGCTATCTGACAAGAAACGCAGAGAGTTGTTTCCGATTATCAAAGAAAGCGCAATCGCTTACGGAATTGCTTTTGCGGATCACGCTGAAATTGACAAGATCAATATTCTGCAGGCGACCTTTCTTGCTATGGAACGGGCAATTTTGCAGCTGCAGGTGAGACCGGAATATGCTTTGATCGATGGCAACAGAGCAAAGGATTTTGGTCTTCCTGTTAAGACCGTGGTACACGGTGACAGCTTAAGTGCAAGTATTGCGGCAGCCTCGATCCTTGCTAAAGTTACAAGAGATGTTTGGATGGAAACTGCCGCAAAAGAATACCCGGAGTATAAGTTTGAAGTACATAAAGGGTATGGCACCAAAGCCCATTATGAAGCTTTGGATCAATTTGGTCCGTGCGATATCCACAGAATGACTTTTTTGAAGAAACGATATGGGAATTAATAATTTAACCGGTGCCTGGGGCGAAGCTCTGGCGGCTGAGTATTTACGAAAAAAGCGGTACTCCATATTGGCAACCGGCTATAGAAGTCGCTACGGTGAAATTGATCTGATCGTGTCAGATAAAAGATACCTAATATTTGTTGAAGTCAAGCTGCGAAAGTCAAATTCTTTTGCCCAAGCACGGGAGTTTGTGGATTTTCGAAAGCAAAACCGAATTAAAACCACCGCGTCTGTATTCCTGGCGCAAAATCCTACGGAGCTTCAGCCCAGATTCGACGTAATAGAGATCTATGCATCGGAGGGAACGGCCACAAAAAGGCCGATCATTAATCATTTGGAGGATGCGTTTCAATGAGTTTTCCCGTATTTGACTTACATTGCGATACCGCACTGGCTCTTCTTGGAAAGAATTTCCGTGGAGAGGGGAGTCTGAAGAAGAATAATCACCATATTGATCTGGAACGGGCAAAGACCCTGCCCGGCTATGCTCAGTGCTTCGCGTGCTTTACCAGCACTTGGGAAAAGCTTCCTGCTGGCCTTACGGTTGCGGATGTGTTTGAAAGAGAAATGGTCGTGATTTTGCGGGAGATTGAAGCAAACCGTGATATGATCCAACTGGCATATTCAGCAGATGATGTGCGGAAGCATTACGAAAAGGGTCTCATGTCTGCGATCCTCACCATTGAGGGACCTGCCGGATTTGGATTTGATCCTGCACTGCTGGAAGACCTGTACAGTGTTGGTTTCCGTATTTCTACTCTTGGCTGGAACGAGAATAATGTTCTTTGTGGTTCTCATAAGACCGGTGGTGGATTGACGGAGCTGGGCAGAGAATATGTAAAGGAAGCCCAAAGACTTGGGATGATTATCGATGTAAGCCACATCAGTGATGAAGCCTTCTGGGATATTATGAAAATCACCGAAGCGCCGATCATTGCAACACATTCCAACAGCCGTAGTGTATTTGATTGCAGCCGTAATCTGACAGACGATATGTTCCGCGCGATTTGTGACGTCGGTGGTGTAGCTGGCTTTAATCAATATGCCCATTTTATCGGTGATCAGGCGGATATGGATCAGGTATCTAAGCACTTTCTGCATTTTATGGAGTTGGATCCCGCAGGTAAGCATATTGCCCTTGGTGGTGATCTGGATGGCTGTGATCTGCTGGCTGCCGGTTTTGAGGGTGTCCAGGATTATCCGAAGCTCTCCGCAAAGCTCATTGAGTGTGGCTTGGATCGTGAGACTGTTGGAAACATTTTCTGGAACAATGCCCTTGCGGTTATGGAAAAATGCTGTAAGTGATGATTGCAATGCTTTGAGTATAGAAACTTAAGGAGGAAAGCATGTCTCTGTACGCAATAGGAGATCTGCATTTATGTTTAGGGGCGCCAAAACCTATGGATATCTTTGGCGGTGCATGGACGGGATATATGGAAAAACTCAAGGAAGGCTTTTCATGCGTGAAAGACGATGACACGACGATCCTGCTTGGTGATTTGTCCTGGGCGCTGGATTTGGAAAATGCCAGGAAGGATTTTGCCTGGATCAATGATATCCCGGGCCGTAAAATCATATTAAAGGGTAACCATGATTATTGGTGGAGTACTGCGTCCAAATTCTATAAGTTCTGTCAGGACAACGACTTTTCCAATCAGTTTATCCTAAACAACAACCATTACGAATATGACGGTTGGGCGATTTGTGGCACAAGGGGCTGGTTCTTTGAGGAAGAACGCAGCAGCGATCAGGACGAAAAAGTATTTAAAAGAGAACTTCTCAGACTGGAAACATCTTTGCGTGCGGCAGGGGATCTGCAAAAACTGGTTTTTCTCCACTATCCGCCCAGATATAAGGGTTATACATGCGAACCGATTCTTGAGCTCCTGCATAAATACCAAGTTCGTCAATGTTATTACGGCCACTTACACGGTGCCAGCCATGGCCTTGCGATGGAAGGTGTATGGGATAATATCGATTATCGGCTTCTTGCTGCCGATAAGATCAATTTTCAGCCTTTTAAAGTATTGTAAATATGGAATGCCGTCGGGAAACCGACGGCATTCTTTTCGGAGCAGGAATCCGTCTTACTTTTAAAAGAAAAAATGTTTTCCTGCAAATAATACAAAGTTTTTTAAAGAAAATAGTGGACAAAACAAAGTTTCTTTGCTAGAATTAAGTGGTTACAAATTTTTCTATGAATGGCCGATAATCGGCCTGATTTTAGGAGGACACAAAAAATGAATGTAAAGAGCGTTGAAAGAAACGGCAATCAGGCTACTGTAGTCGTTGAGATCGACAAGGAGCTGATGGAGTCCGGTGTAAACAAGGCTTACATGAAGGCTCGCAAGAACATCATGATCCCCGGCTTCCGTAAGGGCAAGGCTCCCCGTAAGATGATCGAGTCCATGTACGGCGCACACGTTTTCTACGAAGATGGCCTGGAAGAGATCTTTCCCCAGGTTTACGAGATTGCTATCATTGGCCAGGAACTGAAGGCAGTTGGACGTCCCAGTCTGAACGATATGCAGATCTCCGACGATAACATCGTCAC
>JAZRKL010000114.1:0-3060 GCA_045646265.1 Faecousia sp. | reverse complement strand
GGAGCAATGCGAACAGTTTTTTCATTGTTTGTTTCCTCCTACGATTGTGTTTTTGTTTTTTATTAAGGCCCTGCTTTATTTCTTTTCAGCAGGGGAACCTTCTTTGATTTCCGCCTTATTCAGGTTGAACAGACGCTTGGTAATGGAGACATGGCCGGGACGCTTGCTGTAAACATCGAAGGCAACGGCTGCCAGCAGAACCAGACCCTTGATGACCTGAGTCTTGTCAGCACCGACACCCAGGAGCATCAGACCGGAATTCAGAACCGCCATAACTAAGCCGCCTACCATAGTGGCCATAACGGTGCCGACACCGCCGGACACGGCTGCACCGCCGATGAAGACGGCTGCAATGGCATCGGTCTCCCAACCGGTGCCGTCAGAGGGACCTGCTGCGGTGGAGCGGCCCACGAACAGGATACCGGCCACGGCAGCCAGCAAGGACATGTTCAGCATGGTCAGGAAATAGGTCTTCTCCACGTTGACACCGGACAGGGCAGCAGAATTCTTGTTGCCGCCGACAGCGTAGATGTGACGACCGAAGGTGGTCTTCTCAGTAATAATGTGGTAAATGATGACCAGGATTGCCAGGATCAAACCAGGAACAGGGAAGGATGTACCGGGACGGCCGGTACCAAAGATCCATGTCAGATAGCCGATGGTTGCAGAAATCAGAACAATGCGAACCAGAGTCGGCCACATAGCTTCTTTGGTGCCGCGCAGCACATTGGCACGCTTGTACTGGCGCAGCTGAGAGTAAGCGAAGAACGCGATGGCGAAAATACCCAGCAGAAGAGTGGAGTTGTTCATACCGGTGAATGCAGGACCCCACTCAGGCAGGTGACCGGCACCAAACCACTTCAGTTCGGAAGGAGCGGGAACAGAGATGGAGTGAGAGATCCAAATGACGGCACCGCGGAAAACCATTTGGCTGCCCAGAGTGGTAATGAAGCCGGGGATGCCCATTTTTGCCACCCAGAAGCCGTTCCATGCGCCAACCAGAGCACCGACGCCCAGGGCCAGAAGCACGGCTGCCCACCAGGGTAAATTCCAGGTCTGGAATGCAATTGCCATGACCATGCCGCAGAAACCGGCAACACTGCCGACAGACAGGTCGATGTGGCCGATGACGATGACCATCAGCATGCCAATTGCCAGGATCAGCACGTAGGCATTACCGGACAGCAGGTTCTGGAAATTGGAGGGGGTTACCATTTTGCCGCCGGAGGCAATGTTGAAGAAAATAACCAGGGCAACCAGAGCAAGGATCATAGTGTATTTGCTCAGGTTTTCACCCAAAACTTTTTTAATCTGTTTCATAAGTAGATTCCATCCTTCCCTTCTTTATTTATCGTCAGAAGTGGTTGTCATCAACCTCATCAGCTTTTCCTGATTGGCTTCCTTACTGGCGATCTCACCGGTGATCGCGCCTTCGCAGATGGTGTAGATTCGGTCGGACATGCCCAGCAGCTCCGGCAGTTCGGAGGATACCAGAATCACTGCCTTGCCCTGATCTGCCATTCGGTGAATCAGACGGTAGATCTCGTACTTGGCACCCACATCGATGCCACGGGTAGGTTCGTCCAGAATCAGAACCTCGGGTTCCGTAAACAGCCACTTGCCCAGAACCACTTTCTGCTGGTTGCCGCCGGAAAGGGTGGTCACACCTGCATCCACGGAGCTGGTCTTGATCAGCAGGTCTGTTCTGGCCTTTTCCGCAGCCTGCAGTTCCTTGTCGGAATCCAGCAGTTTACCGGTGAGAATGGCTTTCAGGTTAGCAGATACGATGGTGGTACGGATGCTATCCAGCAGGTTCAGGCCTAAGTTCTTGCGGTCTTCCGGAACGTAGGCGATGCCGGATTTGATGGCAGCGGAGACGGAGGAAAGGTTCAGTTCCTGTCCTCTCAGCTTCACCTTGCCTCCCTTGAAGAGGCCATAGTTGTGTCCGAAGATGGAACGCATCAGTTCGGTACGTCCTGCGCCCATCAGACCGGCAAAACCAACAACCTCACCGGCACGGACATGGAAACAGGAGTTCTTACAGACCATTCTGCCGGGAACGTTGGGGTCCTCCACACACCAGTCGGACACTTCAAAAATGATCTCTCCAGGGTGGGACTCATGGGGAGGATAGCGGTTTTCAATGGCACGACCGACCATGGAGCTGATGATACGATCCTCATCTACCTTGCCCGCTTCTACCGGATAAGTCTCAACGGTGCGTCCGTCACGGATAACGGTAACGGCATCAGAAATCGCTGCAATTTCATTCAGCTTGTGGGAGATCATGATGCAGGTAATGTCCTTGCGCTTCAGTCCCCGCATCAATTCCAGAAGGTTGGCAGAATCGTCCTCGTTCAGTGCGGAGGTAGGTTCGTCCAGGATCAGCAGTTTGACGTTCTTGGACAGTGCCTTCGCAATTTCAACCAGCTGCTGCTGGCCTACACCCAGATTCTTGATCAGCGTATTGGGGTTCAGATTTAAGCCAACACGTTCCAGCAATTCCATCGTTCTCACGCGGGCTTCATCCCAGTCGATGAGTCCATGCTTAACGATCTCATTGCCCATGAAAATATTCTCGGTAATGGAAAGCTCGGGAATCATAGTCAGTTCCTGGTGGATAATGACGATTCCCGCATTTTCCGATTCCTTGATGTTCTTGAACTTGGCTTCTTCGCCATTGTAAATAATCTGGCCTTCATAAGAGCCATAGGGGTAGACACCTGACAGTACTTTCATCAGGGTGGATTTACCGGCGCCGTTTTCGCCGCAGATAGAATGAATCTCACCCTTCCGTACTTCCAGGGTTACACCATCCAGCGCTCGCACACCTGGAAATACCTTGGTAATTTCCCGCATTTGGAGAATAATAGAATCTTCCATATGCAACCTCCTTTGAATAACACGTTCATCGCACTTTCTTTGGATTTCTGTTGCCACCAGGCGCTTTCAGACGCAGGCTGTTCAGTGCAATGTAAACACCTTCCTGGTCGTTGGAAGCCGTCACATAATCAGCTGCTTCCTTTACCGATTTGGGAGAGTTGCCCATGGCAACACCCA
>JAZRKL010000113.1:0-11846 GCA_045646265.1 Faecousia sp. | reverse complement strand
GATGAGGCTAACAAGTATTACCTTGTAGAGTTCGATAAGCTGAACCCCATTCAGATGAAATCCGCAATCGACGCGCAGGTCTTCAATGGCGATGAGGCAGTCAGTGCGGTGTACACCACCAGCATTGAAAGCTATGCCGCGCTAACCGCCGATGAGTCCGTCAAGGCAGTGGTTACGGAAATGATGAAGTACGGCAATGCCACCGAGGTATGGGTGGAGAGCGAGAATAATAACAACGAGAATCCTCCCGTAGCCGCTACCAATACCATCTTCGTATCTGCCACTGCTGAAGAAGGCAAGGGCGACGGCACCGAGGCTAATCCTTACGCAAACATCGAGGAAGCCAAGGCTGCTGTCCGTGCCATCAAGGCAGCAGGTTCTTATCCCGAAGGCGGTATCACTGTCTATTTCAGAGAAGGCAAGTACATTGTCGGCGAAGCTATCGTCTTCGAGGAAGCCGATTCCGGCGAAGAGGGCGCGCCTGTTGTTTACAAAGCCTATAACGATGAGAAGGTTTCGTTTGTAGGTGGCCTGGAAGTAGAGTTGTCAGAATTTGAAGACGTTACCGATCCGGAAATTGTAGCCAGACTTGCAGAGGGTGCGGAAGGTAAGGTCAAACAGTTTGATCTTGCCGAATTGGGAATTACCAATTATGGCCAGATGAACGTGTACGGTCATTCGCTTATTGTTCTCAATAATTGGGCCCACCTGGATTATCCCGATAAACAGCCTCCGGAATTGCTGTTTGATGGCAAAACAATGTCCATCGCCCGTTGGCCGAACGATGGAACCGTTACGATCAAGAGCGTTGCAGACACCGGTGACGTGGTTATCGATTGGTTTGAAAACTGGTCCGATCCCAATACTCTGGTAGAGAGCATGTGGATGGCAGACCCGGAGGGTGCGACCTTTACCGTAAGCGCGGATGTCGCTGCCCGTATGGCTAACTGGACAAATGCAGATGATATTTGGGCACATGGATACTGGAAACAAACCTGGTCTGACCAGTCCCTGCCGATTGAATCTTTTGATGCGGCAACAGGAACCGTTAAAGCAGGCATTCCTTCTGCTTACGGAACCGCGGCGGGATGCCCCTTCCATTTCTATAACTTGCTGGAAGAAATAGATGCTGCAGGAGAATACTACATTGACAGAACCTCTGGTATTCTGTACTTCTATCCGCCCAAGGAAAGTGGCGTTGTATCCTTGAGCACTCTCGAGGAGGCTATGTTCACCCTTACGGAAGGCGCGCATCACATTGATTTTGAAGGCATTGAACTGAAATCCGGACTTAGCCATGGTGTGTCCATGGATGGCGTTGAAGATATTAACATTACCAACTGCGAAATCAGCCAATTCGCTGATAAAGGCGTAGAGATTTCGAATTCCAGAGACGTTCTGGTTACCGGAAGCCATTTGTATGATCTTGGCACAGGCGGTATCTTGGTTGAGACCTCCGGCGAATTTGCTGATTATTTGCTCAGAACGCTGGAAAATACGAATATTGTCATTGATAACTGCGAGATTCATAATTTCGCCAGAATTACAAAGACATATTCCCCTGCGGTTGACGTCGGCGGTGTTGGTACCATTGTTAGAAACTGTAAGATCTATGATGCTCCCTGTAATGCATTTACGCTGAGGGGCAATGACACCCTGATCGAAAACAATGAAATTTTCGATGTCTTGAAGGAAGAAGCGGACAAGGGTGTTTTCTATAGCGGCGGTTCAAAACATGCGATGGGAATTATGATTCGGAATAATTACATTCATGACATTTCTACCTCGGCAGATGGTGACATTTATGTGGTATATTCTGATGATACCAAGGACGGCGTTTCCGCGGAATCCAACCTGATCGTGAATGTCGACGGCGAAGCCATGATGATCAATGGCGGCTGGGATAATAATTTCCGTCATAATGTAGTGATCAATGGCCCCGGAATGGGCGTCATTACTGCGCAAGGTATCAGCAAGCCCCGCCCAGCAGAAACAGAGGGTTCCTATGAGGCATTCCGTTATGTATATAAAAATCACTTTGATGTATATAGCGCCAAGTATCCTCACTGGGAAGACAAATTAGAAGACCTGATCGAAAGAAATATCTGTAAGTATAATGTAATTGCGGATAATGTGGTTATCAATGTTGGCGGCGGCATTCGGACAACTAATTGGGAAACGCATCTAAAAGATGAGATTTATGACGAGAACACGCTGGAGGATGGCGACCGTTACACTCTGGCGGAGGTTGGCTTTGCGAACATCGACAATGGTGATTACACAATTGCCGAGGATGGAAATGTAGTCGTTTCCAGCGCAGACTTTACCATCAAAGAAGATTCCGTCATTTTTGATGTTATTCCTCAATCCAAAGTATATGATCTGTCCAAGATCGGTCTGACCGGTGGAAGCCTTGGAATTCCCGGCCCGCTGGGCAGCCTGAACGGGGAAGAAATTGAAGAACCCGGTATTTCCATCACCGATGACTTCTCCAACCTGGACAATTGGACGGATGCTTCCTTCGACAAGACTAACAATTATACTTACGATATCAATTCTGACAAGCAGCTGGAAATTACCCTGGAAGCCGGCCGTACAAACGATGTGTTCCTTAAGTATAACGACACCATCGACAGCACCAAAAAGCTGGCCTTTGAGTTTGACCTCACGATCAGTGGTGATGTAAGCTCCAATTTCGAGGCAGGCTTTGAATTGAAGAACGGCTCTAAGTGGGCAGCTACAGCCAGCATTGCAAAGGGTAAGGTCAAGACCCAGTGGACCACCACGGATACTGAAGTTGACGAGCAGACCCATAAGATCAAGGTCGTAACCGATCCGGAGACTGCTACTGTCGATGTGTACGTGGATGGCAACGTCGTTCTGGAGAATGCAGCCTACCTGCAGGAGCAGACTACATGGAATACCATTCAGCTCTTCGTAAAGCAGAACAACACCGAAGGTGCTTTGACCGCTTACTTCGATAACTTCACTATTACAGAAGTGACGGAGGAAGAAGAGGAAGAAGTAACACCTCCTGCGGATGCTTTAGTGTTTGATGACTTCTCCAGCCTGGAAAATTGGACCGATTCTTCCAATGACAAGACGGATGATTATACTTACGGCATCAACTCCGACGGTCAGTTGGAAATTACGCTGGAAGCCGGTCGTACGAACGATGTGTTCCTGAAGTACAACGGCACCGTTGACAGCACCAAGAAGCTGGCCTTTGAAGTTGACCTTACGATCAGCGGTGATGTAAACTCCAATTTTGAGGCAGGCTTTGAACTGAAGAACGGCTCTAAGTGGGCAGCTACTGCCAGCTTTACAAAGGGATATGTAAAAACCCAGTGGAGTGGCACGGATACCGCAGTTGACGAACAGACTCATACGATCAAGATCGTAACCGATCCGGAGACAGCTACTGTCGATGTGTACCTGGATGGCAATGTTGTTCTGGAGAATGCAGACTACCTGCAGGAGCAGACTACATGGAATACCATTCAGCTCTTCGTAAAGCAGAACAACACCGAAGGTGCTTTGACCGCTTACTTCGATAACTTTACCATTACGGAAGTAGTAGAGCTCCCCGATCCTGTGTTCGACACCGTAGACGCGAATGTGCTGGTAGCGGACGAAGACAATTGGAGCTCTACTGCGGGCGCAACAGTTGAGTTTAAGAACGGCACTGTTGCTGTTTCCGGCGATGCCGATAAGATCAACAGCTACACAGGCAATACCTTTAAGAACACCGTATTTAACTTCACCTACAAGCAGGAAAACACAGGTTCCGGTTGGGGTGGCTTTGGCCTCATACTGAATCCCAACCGACTGCCCTGGGAGAACAATAAGTGCGTGCTGATCTGTCTAAAGGAAGAAGGAGTGGAATGGCAGTACTGGGGAACCACACACAGTGGTACTCATTTAAAGTCCGGAGACTACCTGAAGGACGGCGAGGAGCTGGAGATCACCTTCGGTGTGTATGACGTGGATCCTGCAACCAACAAGTTTGCCATCGTTCTGAGCATCGGCGGTCAGGAGATCTTTAACATAATCGAGGAAGATGCTGCTATATACGGCTTAGAGGGTTACTTAACCACCATTGGCGGCAGTGGTGTGACGGCAGTTCTGGGTAAGGAGGAAATAACCCCTGTGCTGACAGAGGACTTTTCCACTGTAAGCAACTGGAGCAAGGTCACAGGCAATGCCGGTAGTTGGAGTTACACTTCCGATGAGGGTCAACTGCAAATCAGTGTGGATCCCGGCACTTCAAACATTGCCAAAATCTACAGTAATGATTATGGTTGGGAATGGATCCAGAAAAAGATAAGCATTGAATTTGATATTGTTAGTGTCGATAAAAATCCGGACTCGAACTTTGTGGTAGGTTTTTCGTTGATGCAATGGAACACGAATGTCTTCACTGTCAATATCCATAAGGGTATTCTGCGCACAAATTGGACTGGCACGGGCATCGATGTTAGCGACGGGAACCATAGGGTAAAGATAGTAAGCGATCCGACGACCAATACTTTTGCTGTATACCTGGATGGCGAAATTATCGCAGGAGAAGTTCCTTACTTAACTGGTTCGTCCTGGAATCGATTTGGGTTTTTCGCAGATACAAACAACAGCCAAAATACTATGAGTGCATGCTTCGATAATCTGACCGTTACAGTATTAGAGTAACAAACAAAACGGTTCTATTGCCGTAGCATTTTAGAGAGCGGATTCACAAGGGAGCGCTGCTCCTTTGAGATGACATTGGAAGCAAATCAAAAAAAGACTGGATTCCACCCAAATGTGGAATCCAGTTTTTGTATGGGAAAAACAATGCAGGGCAGAAAGACAAAGCGCTCCTGCTGTAAATGATCGTTTAGCGCACTAACTACCAAAACTCCACGTAATTGCGAGCCAGTGCGCACACTGGCGTGGCAATCCGCAACCCCGTTTGTTATGTCATTCTGAGGAGCATAGCGACGAAGAATCTCTGCATCGCCGATACGCCGGAGATCCTTCGCTTACGCTCAGGATGACAGTGGATCACCTGTTAACCATCCAGACATGTATAAAGCACGTTGCGGACCCGGGGCTGATAGTAGGGTTCCTGGGGATTCAGCATATGGTGAGCATAGACCATGGCGGCTTTTCGCTCAGGGTCGATATAAACGGATGCACCGGCCGCACCGCCCCAACCGAATTCTCCCAGACCGCCGTTGTAGCCGGCAGCGGCTCTATCGATCGTTGTTCTTACACCCAGGCCGTAGCCGTATCCACGCAGGACAGGCCAGGTAAAATACTGCATTTGTTTCTGATTAAGCTGGTTAGTTCTCAATAATTCGATGGTGCCGGGTGCAAGAATCCGCTCTCCGGTTGCACCGACACCGCCGCAGGCAAGAGCAGAGCAGAACTTGATATAATCCCGGACAGAACTGACGATGCCGGCACCGCCGCTGTCGTATTCAGGACCGAATTCCAGGTGGTTTCCGAGTCCGACATTTTTGACATAGCCATCTTCGTCCCGATATGCGCCGGACTGCAGCGACACCAGATCGGCTTGCCGGTCGTCGATCCAGCTGTATTGCTGGGCCATTTGATCCTGGACGTTCTGATTATGATAGCGGGTCCGGGTCATATCCAATGGATCAAAAATATTCTCCTGCATGTACCGGCTGAACCGTTTGCCGGAAATAACCTCTACGACAGCCGCCAACACATCATGAGAAAGGCCGTACTGCCAGCGCTCACCCGGTTCAAAATCTAACGGTTCTTCCGCAAGACACTTGATCACCGTAAGCGTATCCATTTTGCCGTCGGTCATGGCCTTTGCTTTTTCAATGGCGGGAACATTGGTGTTGTAGTTCAGTCCGGAGGTCATGGTGAACAGATGCCGCAAGGTAATGGGATTTTCTGCTTTTTTGATATGGCCATCCGCAGTGCGTACAGTCATTTCCCGGTATTCGGGGATGAATTCATACAGGGGGTCATCCAGCAGAAAATAGCCTTTTTCATATAGCTGCAGCGCCGCGGTAACGGTGGCCGGCTTGCTGCAGGAATAGAGATTGAGTAAGTGGTCACATGTGAAGGGAACGTTATTCTCCAGGTCAGCGAAACCGGATTGGTACTCGAAAATTTCTTTTCCGTCAAGGGTAACAATGGCTGCGTTGCCGGGAATCCGCCAGGCGGTCAGCCGATCCATTAAGCCACGCATGGCTTCAAAGCTCATAAGATCAATCCTTTCTTTTAAAGCTGAGCGATTTACTGTACTTATATCATAAAGAATTGGAAAATGCAAGGAAGCGGGCTGCCTGTTGTAATAAATAATCATTTAGCGGCGCAGTTACCTAAAACGCATGTCATTCTGAGCGACCGAAGGGAGTCGAAGAATCCGCTCTATTAAATACGGATCCTTCGACTCGCTATGCTCGCTCAGGATGACACAGTAATTTGGTAGGTGCTGCGCTAAACGATCATTTACATTACCAGTCATGCTGCCCAAATTGCAGGGCGCATAATTTCTGTTTCCTTGTGGACTTTTTGAGGTTCTGATGTTATACTGTTAGAAAATCAATGTTATGGCAGAATCCTGTAAGGAGGAAATATGGCAGAGAACTATTGCGGAAAGAACTGCGACAATTGCACGGAAAAGGAATTACTTGGCTGCCCCGGCTGTAAGGTTGGCCCCGGTAAGATGATAGGCACCGAGTGCGAAGTAGCAAGATGCTGCATCAGCAAGGGACAATCACAGTGTGCCGAGTGCGAATTTTGTAACGATTGCTATACACTTACGCAGAAGGATCAGTTTCTTCGGCACCGGGTTGCCGCTGCTGAAAAAGATAAAAGCGGAAATGAAATGCTCTCCACCAACGCTTCGACTTTGGCCAGATGGCTCAATGTTGCGCTCTGGCTGATCATTCCTAGCATGTTGGGATCATTTTTGTCCAGCGAATCCTTTTTTGGCAGTGATTCGATCATTCCTGCATTTGGCCAGATGCTGGGCTCTACCTGCACGATCATCTATAGCCTTGTTCTGCTGCGATTGGGCTTTGTTGAAAAACGCTACAAGTTTGCCGCCCTTTGCGTGCTGGCAGGGGCGTTGATCAGTTCGGTGACAAACCATATGTTCAGCGGCAAAGAAGTTCCTATGTGGGCAATGGCGATTTCTGTTCCCACTACAGCCATTTCCTTTGTGGGTGAATACTTCACCTTCTCAGCCCACAGCGCAGTGCTGTCCGGCGTAAACGATACAATGTCTACCAGGTGGAATACCCTTTGGAAATGGTACTTTGGTTCATGTATCGCGTACTACGGCGGTGTGATGCTGTCGTTTGTGATACCGTCTCTTGGCGTCATGCTGATCAAGGCAGGAGATGTCGGCACGATCATTACCCGATTGCTGCATCTGCTGTATTTGCAGAAGACAGTGAAATACTTCCGGACCCACAGTGCTGTTTAAATTGTGTATCGATAAAGGTTACCCGCTTCCTTTGACGGAAGCGGGTTTCGTTTGTGTGGTTTATCCCTTGACGGTGATCTTGATATCACCCGTGTTGGTTGTGATCTCGCATCTGCCGCCGTTCGTTGTTTTTGGCACATGAACACTACCGGTATCTGTTTCGGCGATAAACACCTTATCCGACAATAAAGAACCGCTTACACGGCCTGTATCGGTTTCAATATAGATTTCTCCGGCATCGCAGCTGTTGAACTTCACATCGCCGGTGCTGCGATGAATGGAAAAACGTTCTGTGGCGATTACATCCTGCAAAGAAATGTTGCCTGTGTTTCCTGTGGATATCACATTTCGGCATCGAATGCCGCTTAAATTTGCCTTGCCGGTGGAAACGACAACCGAAATGTCACCCTGGCAGTTTGTGTCAGTAACGGTGATCCTGCCCGTTGAAACGGTAAGTGCCAACGAATCTGCGGTGATATGTTCGATGACAATATCGCCGGTGCTTGTTCTGATCTTAACGGAACCTGAAACGGACGCACAACTGGTTACATCTCCCGTGCTTTCCAGAATATCGATACTTTGAAAGGAAAAATCCTTTGGTATGTTTACGTCGCCGGTGCTGGATTGAATTGAAAGAGAACCGTATTCGCCCTGAGGTATGTGCAAGGTTATGGTAGGAGAACCGAAATTGATGCCGATATGTTCGTACCATTTTGAGGTGTCTTCCACCGTGATGCGAAGGGTTCCATCCACGGTTGTAACCGTGTGTTTCATGTTTTCCTGCTCGTAGCAGACCACGGTGGTTTCTGCGTTTTCGGAAATCACGAATGCAATATCTGCAGTGTCGGTAATGATGGATATGTTCGTATACTCTCCGGTGATCCGGTGTTCAGCGATTTCATACTTGACGGTAGACAGCTTTGAAAAATCCCAATTCAGCAAAGTCATGTTGCTGGCGAAGATTACGCATCCGATCACAATCAGGACAATGGCTATAATCAGCCATAATTTTATACGCATGACACATCCTCCTTTTTTACAAAGCAGTTTTTAATGTATTCCGGGAGCCTTTTGGTCAGCAGCAGGGTGCCTTTGGTAAGCGCGTTGCATCCAATGAACAGGAGAATGGCAAGTCCTGTACATACGATACCTGCGCCAATCATAGCGATTCCCGCATGTTTGTTGATGCCGAAGGTGAAGACGATGCCTGTTAAGATACCGGCAAAGGCGCAGGCAGTCAGCGAAGCAAAGACAGCCCAGAGGGAAATGATCACGGCCCACAGCAATACATACAGCGAGAAGGCTACGGCAGCACCGGCGATCAGCAGGGGAAACCAGACAGGGAAGCCCAGGATCAGAAGCAGGATTTCCCACACCTTTCGATTCCGCTCTGGTTTTACTGGTTTAGCGGTTGCCGGAGCAGGGGAGATGTCCGATATGATCTGGGCGGCGATATCCTCAACGGACCCGACGGCCGCAACCGCTTCTTCTTCGGAAAGACCTTCTTCTATGCGGTCTTCAATCATTTCACTGTAAAAACGCAGCCGCTCTTCAACATCGTTCTGCGGCAGACCGGACAATTTATCGTGCAGCGTCATTAGAAAGTTAAGCTTGGTCATAGCCATCCTCCTTGGTTACAAACCGGTATATAGAAAGAATCTCGTTCCATTCCTGCTTGAAATCCTCAATCCGTTTCAGGCCTTCGTCAGTAATGCGGTAGTATTTGCGGAGTCTGCCGCCGTGTTCTGCTGTTCGGACGGTCAGCATATCTGCTACTTCCAGGCGCTTTAAAATGGTATACAAAGTTGACTCTGACAGCTCGATATACGGTTTCATGTCCTTGATGATCTTGTAGCCGTAGGAATCTTCACTCTTGATTGCAGCCAGTACGCATACATCCAAAAGTCCACGCTTTAACTGAATGTCCATAGCATACCTCCTCTTATGGAATACATCATACTGCGAAGTATAATGAATGTCAAGACATATAATGAAAAATATCCTCGGCGAGACTCGTTTGCATTGCCACTTTTTGTTGGAAGTGGCAATAGAAGTAGCCACCAGTTTTTGAACTGGTGGCAGTAACATGCCACCGGCATGTTGCGATTTGGATTTTCGAGTCTCTTGGGAGTGAAAAAACCACAGAACCCGGTGGGTTCTGTGGTTTTTTGGCACCCCCGGCGAGACTCGAACTCACTACCTTGCGCTTAGGAGGCGCACGCTCTATCCAGGTGAGCTACGGGGGCATATCACCATAGCATTGTAACGAAAAAAGTGGTTTCTGTCAATCTGTTCTGACACAATTTTTATGTGCAATGGCATATACTGGTGGGAGGTTATAATGGGGAGGTGGTGCTATGCGGGAGTGTGATGACTACACCGTGGATCTGGACGATCTGATTTTTGATGAGGAAGACGGGAAACCAAGTGAAAGGTAACCGTGCTGGGCAGAAAGGCGGGTTTTCATAAAAGGTATCCGCTTCAAAAACGATCTTTTTATTCTATACCGCATAAAATCGCAATGGTAGGCGCCAGCCTGGCCATAGCGATTTTCCTTTTCTTTGGAAAATTTCTCTTTCCTACTTTACAGAATGGTGTGTTTCGGCTATAATAATATAGACTATGTAAACTTTTAAGGAAATGAGAGATATATCCATGAATATCGAATTTGATGTATATAAGCAGAAGCTTAATGATGTGCGTCCCACACTGGAGGGATTGGCGGATTCTTTGAATATTGAGGGCCTGCGCAATGAACTGGAGCGTCTGCATGCCATGCAGGAAGCGCCCGGCTTCTGGGACAACCCCGAAAAGAGTCAGCAGATTGTAATGAAGACCAAGCAGACCGAGACAAAGCTGGAAAACTATAAGAAAATGCTGGGTGCCTGGGATGATCTGATGACCATCTGCGAAATGGCTGCTGAAGAAGATGACGACTCTATGCTGCCGGAACTGAAGGAAGGTTTTGAACAGCTCAGCTCCGATATGGAGACCTGCCGCTTGCAGACACTGCTGACCGGTAACTATGACCGCAACAATGCGCTGGTAAGCTTCCAGGCAGGCGCTGGCGGCACAGAAGCTCAGGACTGGTGTCAGATGCTTTACCGTATGTACACCCGCTGGGCCGAAGCCCATGGCTTCACATACAAGATCATGGACTACCAGGAAGGTGACGAAGCGGGACTGAAATCTGCAGATATCGTTATTGAGGGCGAAAATGCTTACGGCTTCCTAAAGGGCGAGAACGGCGTTCACCGTCTCGTTCGCGTGTCTCCTTTTGATGCCAATGCCCGCCGCCAGACTTCTTTCTCTGCCATTGAGGTAATTCCCGAGATCGATGACGACAGCGAAGATTTTGAGATTCGTCCCGAAGATTATGAAATGCAGGTGTTCCGTTCCTCCGGTGCAGGCGGACAGCATATCAACAAGACATCTTCCGCAGTTCGTTTGATCCACAAGTCCGGCATCGTTGTTTCCTGCCAGACCGAAAGAAGCCAGTTCCAGAATAAGGAATCCTGCCTGCGTATGCTGCGCTCCAAGCTGGTTGAGATCCGTGAACGGGAACATCTGGATAAGATATCCGATATTAAGGGCGTACAGAAGAAGATCGAATGGGGCAGCCAGATCCGCAACTATGTGTTTATGCCCTATACGCTGGTCAAGGATACCCGCACCGGCTGCGAAACATCCAATGTTAACGCGGTTATGGATGGCGCTCTGGATCCCTTTATCAATGCGTATTTGACCTGTGCCGCTACCGGCAACTGGGTCACAAAATAAAAAGTAAAATAATATCGAATTATACTTGCAATTTCCATTTTGCTGTGCTACAATATCTTGGCTAATGTGCAAATTGTGCGCGAAATGTGATTTTTCAGTTCGCTGACCGCGGTGAAGCGGCTGCTGAGCGGTACGCGGAGGGAGGTAAATACAATGGGTGTTCTGGAAATTATTCTGATCGTTCTTGAGGTCATTGCCAGCCTGGCACTGATCCTTATCGTTCTGTTCCAGTCTGGTAAGGAAGCAGGCCTTGGTGCGCTGTCTGGCAATGCTGAGACCTACATGGGCAAGGGCAAGGGTGCTAACTTGGATAAGAAGCTGGCTTCTGCCACCAAATGGGTTGCTCTGGCTTGGGTTGTGCTGACTCTGGTTCTGAGCTTCGTGTAAGAACAAATTTTGACCGTGGGATGTTTCCCACGGTCTTTTTTTATGGACAGCAGGGGAAAAATATGATAGAATTACGAAAAATAGATAAATGATCGTTTACAGGTCTAAGTTACCGCCGCACCCAAGCCTCCCCTGTGTAAGGGGAGGTGGTCAAAATCTTCGATTTTGACCGGAGGGGTTGTCAAAAACACGACAATCCCCCAGTCAAAAATCAGAGATTTTTGAC